>NZ_CP028923.1:795000-1052500 GCF_005166025.1 Mangrovivirga cuniculi | reverse complement strand
CTGTCTGGCCCTATAGAAACAAGGGTTACAGGTACTCCTACATAGTTTTCAATATACTCGATATATTCTTTCATCTCAAGAGGTAGTGATGAAAACTCATTAATACCATCAAGATCACAATTCCAACCTTTAAAACTTTTATAAACTGGCTCCACCTCATTGGTGCTTAAATCGTATGGAAGCTCACGATTAACAGTTCCGTCTTCATGTTTGTATTCTGTGCAGACTTTTAACTCTTCGAAATCATTAAGAACATCTGCTTTCATCATGTATAATTGGGTGACGCCATTTAGCATTACTGCATATTTTAATGCTGGCAGGTCAAGCCATCCACATCTTCTTGGTCTTCCGGTTGTTGCTCCAAACTCACTACCAAGCTTCCTTAGCTTCTCTCCTGTCTCATCATGAAGTTCTGTAGGGAATGGTCCACTTCCAACTCTTGTGCAATAGGCTTTGAATATTCCAAAAACTTCACCAATCTGAGATGGAGCTACACCTAATCCGGTGCAAGCTCCCGCTGTCATGGTATTACTACTCGTAACAAACGGGTAAGAACCGAAATCAACATCCAACATTGAACCCTGTGCTCCTTCAGCCAACACTGACTTCTCCTCTTTTAAATAGTTATTAATTACATATTCACTTTCAATGAATCTGTATTTTTTAAGAATTCAATCGCTGAGAAAAAATCGTCTTCAAGTTCCTTTAGATCATAATCAAACTTATAAGCATTTAAAATTGACTCATGATGTTTTACGAGTCGATCATATTTCTGCTTAAATTCCTTCGATAAAATATCCCCCATTCTAAGACCGACTCTCGCGATCTTATCCTGGTAAGTTGGCCCTATCCCTTTTAAAGTAGAGCCTATTTTACTTTCACCTTTAGACTTTTCATAAGCAGCATCCAGCAGCCTGTGGGTAGGAAGAATTAATTGCGCCTTTTTCGAAATTGATAAGCAATCTTTGCATTCGACTCCTGCCTCGATAAGCTTTTCTATTTCTTTTCTGAGAATAACCGGATCAAGTACGACTCCGTTACCAATGACATTGTCTACTTTCTCACGAAATACACCAGAAGGAATTTGATGCAACACATGCTTTCTTCCTTCAAACTCAAGAGTATGTCCTGCATTTGGCCCACCCTGAAACCTGGCGACTACATTGTATCGGGGAGCCAATACATCTACTACTTTGCCTTTGCCTTCATCTCCCCATTGAAGACCCAACAATACATCAACTTTCATTAGCTACTTATTAAGCTTTTCTTTGCTTCCTCAATAGAATCAACTATCTGGAAAATGTTATTTAATTTCGTTATTATCAGAAGTTTCTTAACCTGTTCTCCCGGATTGACAAGAACAACCTCACCTCCCCGGTTTCTAAATTTGGTTAAAATAGTTATTAAAACCCCAATTCCACTACTATTGATATATCTCAAATCTGAGATATCGATAGCACAAAGATTAATCTCTTTTTCTATATTTTCCTGTATCACTTCTATTAGTTCAGCACCATCATTCTCACCAATAAGGTCACCAGAAAAAGAAAGAATAAAGACTTGATTTTCTATCTTATAAGAATATTTCATGTCATTTAAATTATGAAAATAGTGCAACTCTGATATAGAAATGCGTTTTTCACCACAAATATATATAAATGAATGAGAACCGACGAAAAAAAGAAATTATTTACTAATTATTCCTTTGGATTATATCGTGTAACTGACTCTACCCCATCTACGCTGCGAAGTTTGTCGATTAAATTTTTAAGGTGAAATTTACTGTCTACATATAGCTTAATGTTTCCATTGAAGATTCCTTTTTCAGTTCCTATTTGTACAGACCGCATATTCACCTGCAATTCTGATGAAATAATTTTTGTCACATCATTAACTAAACCAATTCTGTCAGTACCGGTTATCTGTAATCCGGCAAGTGCGGCAGTTTCTTTCTGACTTTTCCATTTCGCTTTGATTACCCGGTAACCATAATTGGATAAAAGTTCAACTGCATTAGGACAGGAAGTCCGATGAATTTTTATACCATCTGACACTGTAATAAAGCCAAACACATCATCTCCTGGGATTGGATTGCAACATTTAGCTAAGGTATAATCAACCTTATCCATGTCTTCACCTATTAGAAGTATGTCACGATCTTCATCTGTAACACGTTTAAGTTCAGAGGCAAACTTCTTAGGGTCATCAAGTTTAACTTTTGGTTTTTGAGTAACCTGCTCAGTTTCGTCCTTTTTATAAAGGATAGATTTTATACCTTTGACATCAATAATACCCTTTCCGATCTTATAATACATGTCAAGAACAGTTCGCTCATTAAACCTGTCTCTCAACTTATCAACAACACTACTATTGAACTCAATTTTATTTCTCTTTAATTTTCTCTGGAGTATTTCTTTACCATCAGCAGCGGCCGCTTTCTTTTCTTCTTTTAGAAAATCTTTGATACTCGCTTTTGATTTACTGGTTACTACGAAACGTAACCAGTCCTCCGACGGCTTCTGTTTATTTGAAGTTAAAATTTCTACCTGGTCACCATTTTTTAACACATGATCTATTGATACCAGTTTTTGATTGATCTTTGCCCCGATACATTTTTTCCCGACTTCCGTATGTATTTCGAATGCAAAGTCTAATGTAGTAGCTCCATTTGGAAGCGATTTCAGATCTCCTTTAGGGGTAAACACAAATACCTCTTTATTGAAGAGGTTATACCTGAAATCATCTACAAATTCGATTGCCTGAGTTGTATCACCGGCTTCCAGGACTTCTCTGACACGTGCAATCCAAGCTTCGAGACCAACTTCAGGATTTATATTTTTACTTTCTTTGTATTTCCAATGAGCAGCATACCCCTTTTCTGCTATATCATCCATCCTTCTAGAACGGATCTGTACTTCTACCCATTGCCCTCCCTTACTCATCACTGTGGTATGAAGAGATTCATAACCATTGGCTTTGGGAGTACTGATCCAATCTCTTAAACGATCAGGGTTAGGTTTATAAAAATCAGTCACGATTGAGTATGCCTGCCAGCAGGCCGGTTTTTCCTGTTCCTGGTCAGTATCTAAGATTATTCTAATGGCAAAAACATCATAAACTTCTTCAAATGAAATATTCTGTTTATTCATCTTTGTCCATATACTGTGCACTGATTTGGTGCGACCTTTTACTTCAAACTCATAACCGTGTTTTTCAAGCTCCAATTTGATAGGATGCGTAAACCTTCTGATAAAGCGATCACGAATTGGTTTTTCGGCTTTGAGTTTGGTAACAATTTCATTGTAGACTTCAGGCTCGGTATATTTTAAAAATAAATCTTCTAATTCAGATTTGATGGCATATAAGCCCAGTCTATGAGCTAAAGGCGCATATAGGTATATTGTTTCACTGGCAATTTTCAGCTGCTTATTACGCGGCATGCTTTCCAGTGTACGCATATTGTGTAATCGATCGGCTAGTTTAATAAGGATAACACGCACATCTTCTGAAAGAGTCAGTAACATCTTTCTGAAATTCTCAGCTTGTTGAGATGTTCCATATTCAAAAACCCCAGAAATTTTTGTTAATCCATCAATGATCTGAGCAACCTTAGAACCGAATTCATTTTCAATTTCATCCAGTTCGATGTCAGTATCTTCCACAACATCGTGAAGAAGGGCTGCAATTATTGAGGTAGTACCCAATCCTATTTCTCTAACACATATATGGGCAACTTCAAGAGGGTGAAAAATATAAGGCTCTCCGGATTTACGCCTCATATCTTTGTGTGCTTCAGCAGAAAGATTAAAAGCCTTTCGAATTATTTTGGCATCATTGTTTTTAAGAAAAGGTTTTGCCGCTCTTAATAACCTTCGATACTTGTTTATTATTTCTTTATTTTCTTCTTCTACAGCTACTACACCGGCCATATTTAAATTTTATTTTATTTTTTTTTCAAACGTTATTGCGAATTAAAAAATCTTTTTTACATTTGCACACTCAATTGCGGATGTGGCGAAATTGGTAGACGCACTAGACTTAGGATCTAGCGCCGCGAGGCATGGGGGTTCGAGTCCCTCCATCCGCACAAAACTCACCCTCGATCAGATAAAGTATATCTTGGTTGAGGGTTTTTTAATTATTGTCGTACTATAAATGTAAGTCAGCCTTGGATATTACGTTAAATAAGAAATCCAATACAGAAGCTACCATTAAAATTAGCTTAAATCAGAATGATTACCAATCACAGGTAGCCGAAAAAATTAAAGAGTACAGCAAAAAAGCTAATCTTAAAGGATTCCGCCCTGGAAAAGTGCCAACAGGTGTTATTCAGCGCATGTATGGCAAGTCAATTCTTGTAGAGGAAGTAAATCACCTTGTCTCTCACAAAGTTTCAGACTACATCAGAGAAAACAAAATTCAGGTTTTGGGTCAGCCAATCCCAAATGAAGAATTAATGAACAAAATCGATTGGGATAACCAGAAAGATTTTGAATTCGAATATGAAATTGGTTTTGCCACTGAGTTTAAAGCTGATGTTTCGAAAAGAAAGAAGCTGACTAAGTATGTAATTAAAACCGATGAGAAAAATATAGACGAAACAATCGAACGTCTTCAAAAGCAATTAGGCGAAACTACAGAGCCTGAAACTGCTGAAGCGGGAGATGTATTTACAGGAGTTTTAAAATCTGAAGATGGTTCTTTTGAAAAAGAATTAACCTTAACAATAGATAAGGCTACTAAAAAAGAACAGAAGGCTTTCATCGGTACTAAAAAAGGTGATGAGATCACTTTTGACATAAGAAAGTCTTTCAAAAAAGATGCAGATCTTGCTGAAGCAATTGGACAGCCAGTTGACGAAGTTAAAGACCTTAAAGGCAACTTTACTTTCAAGATCGACAAAATAGAAAGAAAAGCCCCTGCAGAATTAAATGAAGAATTTTTTGAAAAAGTTTTCGGAAAAGATTCTGTTAAGGACGAAAAAGAATTCAGGGCAAAAGTTGATGAAACTATTAAGGAAAACTACGACAGAGAAAGTGGTTATCTTTTAGACAGAGACATCAGAGATAAATTTGTTGAATTGACTAAGATCGAGCTTCCTGAGGAATTCTTAAAGCAGTGGATTGTTAAGAATAACGAAGGCGAGGTTAATCGTGACCAGGTAGAAGATGAATTTGAAGCATATTCTCGTGATTTGAAATGGAGTATGATCATCGATCAGGTTGCTGAAGAGAACGAAATAAAAGTTGATAACGATGAGATCATGGAGGAAGCTAAGAAATCTATCGCTCAACAGTTTGGCGGCATGCAAATGAATGACGAAATGAGTCAGATGCTAGATCAAATTGCTCAGAATTATCTTCAGCAAAACAATGGCCAAAACTACATGAATATTCACAATCAGGTCAAAGGTCAGAAGGTTCTTGATTTCATAAAAGAAAAAATTGAAATCAATGAAAAAGAAGTCGATGTTGATAAATTCAATGAGTTAGCTCAAAACTAATTTCATAAAATAACGTTTTTAAAAAAGTCCGGCTCAACGTTGGACTTTTTTATTTCATAAAACATAAAAAAGTCACTTCCGTTGGCAATTATAGGCTACAGATAGTAGATTGTTTGTAGAATTATAGTCAATTAAATCCATGAAAGAAATCAACAAGGAAGAATTTAGAAAATACGCAGTAAATCACCGCGGTATAAATGGCTCAACTTTTGATGATTATTCAAAAGAGATGCAAAATATGACTCCTTATGTCATTGAGGAGCGTCCAACTAATTTCAGGCAAATAGATGTATTCTCACGTCTGATAATGGACAGGATAATTTTTCTTGGCACTCCGGTAAATGACGAAGTTGCCAATATTATAACTGCTCAGTTACTCTTTTTAGAATCAGTTGATTCCAAAAAAGACTGCCTTCTTTACATCAATAGTCCGGGCGGTTCGGTAACAGCCGGGCTTGGTATGTATGACACGATGCAGTACATCAAACCAGAAGTTGCAACTATTTGCACAGGTCTGGCTGCTTCGATGGGTGCTGTCTTATTAGCAGGAGGTGCTGAAGGAAAACGTGCTGCATTACCTCACAGCCGGGTGATGATTCACCAGCCTTCTGGAGGAATGCAAGGAACTTCAGCAGACATGGAGATTAGTTATAAATTAATTATGTCGTTGAAAAAAGAACTTTACGACATTTTATCAAAACATACAGGAAAATCTTACGATCAAATTGAAAAAGATTCTGACAGAGATTATTGGATGAAGTCAGAAGAAGCCAAAGAATATGGCGTGATCGATGAGGTTTTAAACAGAAACTAAAGTAAGGAAATATATGTCCCAGGAAGTAACGTGTTCATTTTGCGGGAGAAATAAGAAGGATGTGGACCTTATGATTTCCGGTATTCATGCTCATATATGCAACTTGTGCATAAGCCAGGCAAATCAAATTTTAACCGAGGAATTAAAGAACAATAAGAAAACTGAGTCTCCTCAGTTCAAACTCCTCAAACCAAAAGAAATGAAATCTCATCTCGACGAATATGTCGTCGGTCAGGATGAGGCTAAAAAGGTTATATCTGTTGCTGTTTACAACCATTATAAAAGGTTGATGCAGCAGAAATCAGATGATGATATAATGATTGAAAAATCAAATATTATCATGGCTGGGGAAACCGGTACAGGTAAAACTTACCTGGCGAGAAATCTTGCCAAAATTCTTGAGGTACCTTTTTGTATTGCGGATGCCACGGTACTCACAGAAGCTGGTTATGTCGGTGAAGATGTAGAAAGTATTCTTACCCGATTACTCCAGGCTGCTGACTACGATGTTGAGTCTGCTGAAAGAGGTATTGTCTATATTGATGAGCTGGATAAAATAGCTCGTAAATCTGACAATCCGTCTATTACCAGGGATGTAAGTGGCGAAGGTGTTCAGCAGGCGCTACTAAAGCTTCTTGAAGGGACTTCTGTTAATGTTCCTCCTCAAGGCGGGCGAAAACACCCTGACCAGAAAATGATCACAGTTAATACTGAAAACATTTTATTCATCTGTGGTGGAGCTTTTGATGGTATAGACAGACACATTGCAAGAAGGCTGGATACTAAACCGATAGGTTTTGCCGGAAAACAGGATAGAATAGCAAAAGATATTGATGAGGATACAATTTTAAGTCATATAACAGCTCAGGATCTTAAAAGCTTTGGTTTAATTCCCGAATTAATAGGTAGACTACCTGTGCTGACATACTTGAATCCGTTAACTCCGGACATTCTGAAGATGATTCTCAAAGAGCCAAAAAATGCATTAATAAAGCAGTACACAAAGCTCTTTGATATGGAAGATATCAAAATTCGTTTTACTGATGGGGCTATAGATTTTATAGTGCAAAAGGCAACAGAATATAAGCTTGGAGCACGTGGACTAAGGTCAATTTGTGAAGCGATAATGAATGATAGTATGTATGAACTACCTTCAATGGAGGATGTGAGTGAACTTACTATTGATAAAGAATATGCTCAATCCAGATTTGATAAGTCGAATTTCAGAAAACTTAAAGTAGCTTAATTTTTAGAATTAAGTCTTGAAAATATTAGCTTCCCTGCTTCCAGGGAAGCTTTTTTATTGCCAAGTATATCCTTTATCTCTTTGAATCCATCGATCATTTCCTTTCTACGATTCCCGTTGATAATCGATTTAAGCCCTGCTATCATTTCTCCTGAATTCATCTTTTCCTGTATTAATTCAGGAACTACCTCTTTACCTGCAATTAGATTTGGCAGGCCTATATAATCCACCTTGATTAGTTGCTTCGCAATTAAATAACTAAGCTTACCCGCCTTATAGCAAATTAAATGTGGCACATTAAATAAGGCTGTTTCCAATGTTGCTGTTCCACTGGTAACGAGAGCTGCATCCGCTACATTCAAGAGATCATAGGTCTGACCATTGATCAGTTTCACATTATCAAACTTATCAACCTTTGAATATAACTCACCGGGCAAGTTATCTACTGCAGCAACTACAAATGTCGCTTCAGGAAACTCAGGAATCACATCAAGCATTTCATCTAGCATCGTCGATACTTCCTGGTACCTACTACCCGGCAGAAGTGCTATAATTCTTTGAGATTCCTCTCCTTTAATCTGATTTGCAAACGTCTTATCGGGGTTGAAATTCCTGATCTGATCGAATAAGGGATTACCAACATAATCTGTAGAATAATCAAACTGCTTATAAAACTCTACTTCAAAGGGCAGGATGCAGTACATATGATCCACAAGCTTTTTAATCTTATAAGCTCTTTTGGTATTCCAGGCCCAGATCTTTGGTGAAATATAATAATGAACAGGTATATCCAGACTTTTTGCAAAAGCAGCAATCCGTAAATTAAATCCTGCAAAGTCCACTAAAATTATCGCATCCGGTTTTATAGATGAAATATCTGATTTACATTTTCTAATTGCCTTTTTAATTGTGCGGAAGTTTTGAATAACCTCCCAAAAACCCATAAAGCTAATAGATTGATAATGCTGCAAAAGATCCATACCTGCATCTTCCATGTAGTTTCCTCCCCAGCCAAAAAATTCAGCTTCATTATCAATAGAAGCCAAAGCCTTTATGAGATTACCTGCATGCATGTCTCCGGATCTTTCACCGGCAATCAAAAAGTATTTCACAGATAGAAAATTAGATTTTATTCACCGTAATATTCAACGTAATTTTTATGAGTTTCAAAAAGAGTTAACTTGTGTAGGGTGCTGTCTTTTCCCATATCCTTAATTGAGGGAGCTAATATTTTCCATATTTCAGCAATCAGGATTTCACAGCTTGGAAGTTTGCCCCTCATGAAATCTACATCTAAGTTTAGATTTTTATGGTCAACTTTTTCAATGACTTCTTTATTCACCAGGTCACCCAGTTTTTTCATATCGACAACAAACCCCGTATCCGGGTCCGGATTACCCTTTACTGTGACAATCAACTCAAAATTATGACCATGCCAATTAGAATTTGCACAAGGCCCAAACACTTCCTTATTTTTTTCCTCACTCCAATTATCATTATACAACTTATGAGCTGCATTAAAGTGTTCTTTCCGATTAACGTATATCATCTCAATTGATTTATAATGCAAATATATGAAAAGATAGAATAAGGACTTCCATTCATTTAATCCTAAACATTATATTTGTCCTAACTATGATATTTATACAGGATATTAATAATCAAATAGCCGGATACGTTATTGAAATTCTAAATAAGCAGAATTACAAGAACCTAATGCTTGTTGGTGAGAGAAAATTTCTTTCTGATTATAGTTTCGTTGAAAATATTTCAATCACCCAACTACATGAAACTCTAATAAATTATCAGTGGGAGGCAGAGTTTTTCATTTTTATTTATAGCCACAAAAATAAGTTGAACCTGACTGAAGTGTCGTATTTTTGTTCAGATATTCAACTGCCAATGATTATAATTAATACGGAAAATGGAAGTATTAAGAAACCTGATAAACATCCTTTTTTCTGTAAAATACTAAACTGGAATACAATGACCGAAGAGGATCAATTTGAAAGTTTGATCTCATCCATTGAAAATAGAAGTTAATTTTTAATAAAAAAACCCGGATCCTTCGATCCGGGTTTTACTTTTAATTTCTTTCTTTAATGTTTTACAAGTTTATATTTTGCTGTTTCTTCCGGTGTCACTACTTCTATTATATACATGCCGTCAGACCATAACCTTCCATCAATATTTATTGAATTGTTATTGACTTTTAGTTCTGAGATAAATTTACCTTGAAGGTCTATTACTCTTACACTGAAAGCATCATGAGGTAAATTAGCTATTTTCCAAACACCATTTCTACTTGGGTTAGGATAAACTAGAATATTATTTTGAAGCTCATCATCAACTGAAGTTACGATCAGTGGAATTACACTTACATCCTGACATCCATTATCTGCCGTCACTGTTAATGAAACATTAAAAGTGCCGGATTCATCGAAAATATGTGTCGGATTTTGCTCAGTGGAAATTGTACCATCGCCAAAATTATAAAACCAGGTTACAGCATCTGTACTTTGATCAGTAAATTGAATAGGGTCCTGATCGAAAATAGACACTTCATCAACATTACTGGAAAATAAACTTGTTGGTTTTGGTTTAAGAGATATTTCAACTTCTCCTACTGTTCCGGTACAACCAAACTGTGAATTTGACACATTCACTGTATAAATACCTGCTTGTTTTACTGTGATTGATCTTTCTGTACTACCATTAGACCACTGATATTCATTGCCAGGTTGAGCTGATAATGTAATCGAATCTCCCTCACAAATCGTTGCGGATGCTTTTGATAATTGGATGTCAGGCTTTCCAACAACTTCTACAACTGCTGCGGCACGAACACTTTCATAAGACTGTTCAGCATTCGAAACATATAAAATGGTATCATTTTTAATATTATTGAGAACGATCCTATCGGTATTGGTTAAAAATGGTTCCCCTCCGGTAAAAGAATTATACCAATTGTATCTGTTTGCTCCGTTAGCAATTAAAGTAGCGTTATCATTATAACACGCATAAATAGTATCAACTGATGGCACAGGAGCATTTAAAGTCTGATTATACATAGAATAAGCCGCTTGTGCAGATTCTATTACATCTCTTAAACTATCACCTGCATGCACGGCAAATGCGACTTTAACACTTTGCCCTGCATCGACTGCTACAGGACCGATTGATACAGTATGTGAAACATCCCTTCCATCCGGATTTGTACCAGCCTGACCTCGACCTATTCCTGATGTCATTGATTCAATTTTTTCCTCATCAGTGAAGTCATCGTAAACACCCCAGGGATTATTGGGTACATCTGAATCATTATCAATAGCCCAATAATTGAAATCACCTGTCAGTGTTTGGATAGCAGCATAAATACTGTCTGCTTCTTTGAGATTATGAACGTATCCAAAATTGATATTTCCACCAGAATAATATCCTGCTCTATCCGGGGGACCTGCAAGTTCCGAAATGTCCCAGTCTGCATATAATCCAACAAAAAGATCATCATAATTATTTTGAGACTGATTTTCAATTTCGTATTCAAAAATGATGTATTTATCGTTTGGTTCTTCATTCCATACCATGGTACGATAATTAACCTGAACGTCAAGAGGCTTGTCGGAATTACTATCGTCAAAAGCACCAAAAAGTTCTTCTGTTGATGATAAGCCTGGAATTCTTTCATTTATCCTTTCAACAACATTAAAATCATCATCAATTGAAGCGCCAGAGCCCCTGACATTATTCGAAATGCTATCATTAGCGGTCAATATTAATCCCATTTCGAATAACAAGTTTCTATCATCGTATAGGAACCCAATACCTTTTTCCGCATTACTCAATGGATCATCAAACCCAATTCTTCCTTTTGCAGAAGCCGTAGTTGACACCAGATTTCGCTGGATATTCAGATAAGTAGGATTTAATAATAATGTTATATACCTAAAATCCTTATAGCTTCCATCAGTAAAAGTTACTTTAAATGAAACTTCGGTATCATTAGGGATATTGGAATTAATAGCAATTTTAAATGGTATATCTTCGGTATTCAAATTAGTAGTGCTATCTATTACTCCCGGATAAATCTCCGATTCTAATACTTCAACAAAAAAAGATTGGGTAGATAATTCTATCTTTGTTGCATTAGTAGTTTCCCATAATGAATTTTTGATTGTTCCATAAACTACCGCAGTATCACCCGCTTTTGCTACTTGTCCCGTTTTTTCATTTCTTATTTGAATATTTTCGAATGTAAGTGCAGGCGATCTCAAAGTTAAGGCATTAAAAATATCCAGACGCCCATAACCCAATTTGTCCTTAAATCTGCTGGCCACATTAGAATAAATTGAAGTATCTGCAGAAACCCTGAGTAATTCAGCGATTTGTTTAGGTGTGTAGTCAGGATACCGACCCTTAATTAAAGCGGCTGCTCCAGCTACGATAGGTGCAGAAAAGCTTGTGCCATCTGTGGTTTTATATTCATTTCCAAAAGAGGTGCTGAAAATTGTTGAACCTGGAGCAATTATGTCTACATAATATCCAAAATTAGAAAAAGAAGATTTATTATCATTAATATCTGAAGAAGCAACAGCAAATACTCCGTCATACGCCGCTGGGTATTCTTCTCTCTCGATACCCGAGTTTCCAGCTGCTGCTACAAAAAGAACTCCATTTTCCACTCCAAAATCTATTACATTTTGCCAGATATCACTCCTTCCCGGACCACCAAATGACATATTAACAATATCTGCTCCTTGTTCAATCATATACAACACCCCCGCTAAAGTAAAATATACGCTTCTATCATCAGCTGCCTGATTGTCGTACGAATGTTTAGTTATTAACAAATTAGCGTTGTAGCCAACTCCTGCAATACCAATACTATTATTAGTAGCAGCAGCAGCGGCACCAGCAACAAGGTTACCGTGGTTAGCTCCGGGTATATCCCTTGTTATCCCTACATCTCCATCACCCGGGTAATCAAATTGCAACGTATCAGGACCGGCAAAATCCCATCCTAAATAATTATCCACATATCCATCATTGTCATCATCTATTCCATTTTCTGGAATTTCATCATCGTTTGTAGATAATTTTGGTGCTAAATCCTCATGATCTATATCAATTCCACCATCAACAATCCCTATTACAACATCGGAAGAAGACTTTGATATATCCCAGGCATCATAAGCCCTTATTAAATCGAGGTAGTATTGAAGTGAAGTTTGTGGATCATTAGGTTCATCATACACTTCATACACGATATCTTCCTCAACTATTTCTATGGCATCAATTTCAATTAATTTGTTTAGAAATTGTTTCTCAGTTAAGTTTTCTGGTTTAGTTATATAGTGTAGTTCATCTACTAAAGTCTTTTTGCTACGCTTTACTGATAATGGAGTGATACTTCGGAACGGGAGTAATTTCACATTATCTGTAATTTTAGATTTTATAGCTGATTCCAATTCGACCGGAGGAACATAATTCTTAGTTTTTATTACGTATCTCTTTTGTGCAAAGAGAACAGTTGTAAAACAAATAAAAAGAATCAAAAGTAGAGGCTTCTTCATATAAAATTGAGAAAGTTTGAAAATAAAAAAGGCAACTAAAAAGTGACTTTCATATACTAAATTAAGTAAAATAATATATAATAGGTACTTTTTACCAGGGTGTAGATAAAAAAGAATCTAAAAATCTTCACATAAAATCTTTATTTAATATTGGTGTCGTGTAAATATTTAATTCTACATATTATTTAAGCGAATATTAACGATTTATCTTCCCTAAATAACCATTCTCGTATTATTACAAAGTCGATAAAGCAATAAAACAGATTGCCTGATATCAATTAAAATTAACCATAATTAAAACAAGAATATTTATTAAATAGTTCGAAAAGCAACATAATTATCAGAGTTTGGACCGAAACGACATAAAAAAACCGAAGAAGGAATCCTTCTTCGGTTATATTTTTTAATCCTCATCACTCGTCATATTTATGATGACGAATAATGAAAATTTAATTTAAAACTAACACTTCCGTGTAAGATCCAAATGAACCTAATCCTGGAATATAATGCTCAATACTAAGAGTTAATTGTCCACAAGTATTTACCTGCCCTGAACCTCTTATGTATACGTCTGTTTCATAGAATGCACTATACCAGGCTGCCTGATCAGCTATAGACGCTTCAAAAGTAACATCGTCAATTTGAATAATCTCAATGGTTATTGGATAATCTGCCTGATATAAAAACTCATAATCCAGAGCATCTCCATCTCCTGCTTGTGAAACGACAGGATATTGAGCTTCAAAGAAAGATGAATTCATCGTATAAATTCCAGCTAAAGAATTTATATCATACTCACAAAACTGAATCAGGTTAACAGTTGTTTGCTGTCTAAAACCAGCTGTATTTTCAGTTTGAGTAATTGTTAATACCAGTTCCTGAGGCCCGTCAGTACCAAGAGCTTCGAAGTCTCCAGTTATGGAAACAGGTGCAGATAATTCACCTGCAGGAATAGTAACTGATTTAGATGCTATGGAAAAATGAACACCTTCTTCAGCTGTACTCTCTCCTGAAACCTCTACAGTAACAGTTCTATCCTCACCTACAGCTTTGGTTAAGTATACCGGAACTTCATAAGCTCCTTCAGCTGAGGTAACAAAGTAATCATAAGATGACTGAGGGAAGTGTGCCTGTCCCGGTCCATCGTATATATCTGGATCAGGTTCACACCCCATAGCCACTAAAGCTATAAATAAAAATCTAAATATATTTTTCATTTTGTTTCTAGTTTGAAGTGTAACCATCATTTTGAACCATGTTATCATTCGCAAATATCTCACTTTGAGGTATTGGAAGATTAAATCTAAAGTTACCTGCAGGTAATTCACAAGCAGAAGACAGTTCACAATCAGTAGGCAATCTATCTATTGCAAATCCAAAACGCTTAAGATCAAAGAATCTATGTCCTTCAAAAGCGAGTTCTTTTCTTCTTTCCAGTAGGATTTCATCTAATAATGCATTTACATCATTTATATCACTCGGGATATAGTTAGTTAATCTTGCATCTTTTATATCCTGTAAGTCAGAATTTGCAGCAGCAATATCAGGAGTACTTGATCTTGCGTATGCTTCCGCTCTAATCAAATACATTTCAGATACCCTGAAAATCTTAATGTCATTAAGTTTATCAAGAGCTGGTTTTCCAGGATACTTATTAACTAATTCAGGTTCTCCATCTCTGTCACCATCAATCAGGATAAACGATGGGTATCTAACATCATTAATCGGATCGTAAATTGAGATTACTTCATCTGAAGGTGCGAAAAATACATCACCATTCGTATCCTGCCATAAAGTACCAATTCTTCCATCTCCTGAAACTCTAGCTAACTCAAATAACACCTCAGTATTACCCTCGTCTGTCCAAATAGCTCTGTACTCTGTAGAATCTGCAAGTGCTACTGCATCAATTACATCAGTTGCACCACTGATTGCTCTATTATAATCCTGGGCATATAAACCAGCACGAGCTTCAAGAGCCCTGATAGCGTAATAGTTCATTCTACTGGTATTATCTAAACCAAAAGATGCTGGTACTAACGATTTAGCATCATCGATATCAGCAAATAAAAGATTATAAAAATCTGATGTAGATTGTCTTACCGGCTGACCAAAAGTTTCCAATCCATCTGGCACTCCGTTTCCGTCTAAGTCTTGTAAAGTGATATAAGGAATGGCTGTTCCACCACTAGTATAATCTCCAGCTGCTCTGAATAATTCAAAATGCATAAATGCACGAAGAGCTAACAATTCTCCTCTAGGAGCAGACGCTTCTGATTCTGAAATCACACCTCCATTTACCAGGTTATTTAAACCATTTAAAACTCTATTTATCTGAGCGATGGTACTATAAGTATTTAACCAGATATTTTCCATCTCAGTATTAGTAGAAACATATGTCCATGAATGGATCTGTACACCCTGACCCCTGTTTTCAGGTGATAATCGGGTGTCATCACTTGCTCTGGAGCTAACTCCAATCAAGATTTGTTCGTTAATAATTCCGTAGGCTCCGATAATTCCCTGTTCAATATCATCAAGTGATTCAAATGCCCTTGATTGAGGAATGCTATTGACTGGTTCAATATCCAGTACATCAGAGCAACTTATTATGGATGCACCAAAAAGCATTAGTGCAAATATTTTTAATCTATTTATCATCTCAGTAACTCCTTAATTAAAATTTAACATTTAACCCTACAGTATAAACTTTTGATGCCGGGTACTCATACTGAGCGATGTTATTATCATCTTCCGGATCAAAGCCAGTAAATTCTGTCCAGGTAAACAAGTTCTGGCCCTGAGCAAATATCGAAGCTTGCTTTAAGAACCCAGTTCTGTTAAGTAAAGACGAAGGTAGGTTATAATTAAGCCTAACATTTCTCAATCTTAGGTATGAAGCATCTTCAATATCCTTACTAGAGAATTGTCTTTGATATCTGAAACTTTGAACTTCAGTAATATCTCCTGGCTCTTTCCACATTGTATTCATTATGCTAGAAAGATTAAACTGAGCGAAATTCGGGTTTTCCTGGAAGAAGGTCTGGTTGTTAAATCTGCTGTAACCTTGTGCAAAGGTAAAGAAAGCACTTAATGAAAGACCTTTGTAAGACCACTCAGTTGTAAATCCACCAGTAGTTGGAGGAGTTGAAGTCCCAAAAATTGCTTTAGAATTACTAGCATCAAAAACGTTTGTTACGTTACCTTCCAGGTCTCTGTATAAAGGTTCTCCATTTGAAGGGTTAACACCTGCCCACTCAACAATATAGTGAGATCCTAAAGGAAGACCTACTCTGATAATACTTGTTCCCTGCTCAAATTCATTTACCTGACCAAGATCAAGAATTTCATTATCATTGTAAGCAATGTTACCTCCGACATTCCAGTTAAAGTTTCCAATAGTTAGTACATCAACATTGATACTAAACTCAATACCTCGGTTTCTCATTTCACCTTCGTTACTAAGAATTTGAGTGAAACCTGTTGTTCTTGATAACTGATAACTTACGAAAAGATCAGATGTAATATTGTTATATAAATCTAATGTACCAGAGATTCTATTTTTTAAGAAACCAAAGTCAAACCCAACGTTTGCCTGAGAAGAAAGCTCCCATTTAAGATCTGGGTTTGCTAACTGTGAAACTGCAAGACCCTGAGTACCACCGTAACTATTTGTAGAATATAATCCATAAGACTGGAAATTCCCAATACCATCCTGGTTACCAGTTGTACCATATGAAGCTCTTAACCTTAGGTTACTTACGACCTCAGAGTTTTCAAGGAAAGATTCCTGAGAAATATTCCATGATCCCCTAAAGACCAAAATACTGCATATTGGTTATTTTCACCAAACCTAGATGATCCATCTCTACGAATACTTGCTTTGAAATTATACTTATCATTATAAGTGTAATTACCTACCAAAAATAATGAGTAAAGAGAACTATTTGTTTTTCCACCAAAGAATACTGGAATAAATCCTTCTTCTGCAGACCCTGGAGTTAACCCATCAGGTGTTAAAGGTAATTTTGGATTTAGACCATATCCTTCATATCCAAATTGGTCAAATCTATTCTCAATAACTTCCATACCACCAATTACACTGATCGCATGGTTGCCGAAAATTTGATCATAACCTCCAATAGTAGTCCATACATATCCCCAGTCTTTAGTGAAATCCTGCTGATAACTACCCTGGTTACCATTTTGCTCGTTTCTACCATAGAATGATTCCGGATCAGTATAAAATTGTCTGTCATCCTGAGTATAATCTACACCCAATGTTGTTTTTAAATAAAACTGATCGACTATTTGATACTTTAATGATCCTGAAATAACACCTTTCAACTGGCTAGTTTCACGAGTACCGGTTTGTACCAATTCAAGAGTATTCGAACCTGTTCGACCACCACCAGTAACAATTTCTCCGGTTTCATCATCATAAGGATCTTCATATGGGTTTGCAAGATAAACAGCGGCAAATGGGTTTGCCAATGCAACAGCACCCTCAGAAGGTAGTGTATTAGAAATGCTATAACCAACAGTTGAGTTAAAGTCAAGTCGTAACTTTTCAGTTACATCAGTTCCCAGGTTTAATCTGAAAGTATATCTTTCAAGATCAGAATTGATAGCCTGACCATCTTGTGCTAGATATCCTACTGATGCATAATACGTAGTTCTGTCAGAACCTCCACTTAGTGCTACTTCATGATTTTGAAGCGTACCATTTCTTGTGAAAATATCTTTCCAATCAGTATTTGTATTTCTGTATTGCTCTAATAAAGCAGCATCATCCGGATCATTTGGATCTAAACCACCAGCAGGTCCTCTTCCAACAAGTTGTTCAAAAGCAACTTTTTCTTCAGAGTTCATCATTTCAAATTTCTCACGAGCTTGCTCGGTAACACCGAATTGATATCTGTAAGAAATATTTGATGAGTTTCTTTTTCCTTGTTTGGAAGTAATTACAATTACACCGTTTGCACCTCTAGAACCATAAATAGCAGTTGCAGATGCATCTTTAAGAACAGATACACTCTCAAAATCATTGCTGTTAAGAGCAGAAAATTCTTCACCTGTAATTGGCACGCCGTCTAATATGTAAAGTGGGTCATTACCAACACTGATTGAACCATTACCTCTGATTCGAACATTGGCTGCTGAACCTGGCTGTCCAGATCCTGAACTTACGTACAGACCGGGAGATCGACCCTGAAGTACCTGATCAAATGAAGGAATCGGAACTTCTTCCATTTGCTGGGCATTAACTGTACTAATCGAACCAGAAAGCTTATCTCTTGTTTCTGACGAATATCCTGTTACCACAACTTCTGTAAGTTCAGTAATGTCTGATTCCATAGTTACATCTATGGTAGATTGACTTCCAACTGGAATTTCCTGAGCTAAGTAGCCTATAGAAGAAAATACCAGTGTCGCATTATCACTTGAAACGTTTAATGAGTAATTACCAGTAACATCTGTCACAGTACCCTGTGTTGTACCCTTAACTACCACGTTTACTCCGGGAATTCCTTCACCGGACTCATCAGTTACCTTACCGGTAACTGTCCGATCCTGTGCTACGGTTTGAAAAACCATAAACAGGAAAGCACTGAAAAACAGTAAACTTTTCCTCATACTTAATATAGATTTAGGTTTAGAATTGAATTGACTATTACTTTAGATTTATAATTAAAAAATAAAATTCTTGAACATAGTATTATCTATCACGATAAACCCTTTAACAAAACGTTCTATAAATTGTTTGCAAAAGATTAATTTCTACTCCAATATTCTTATTAACACTAATTTAATTTTGATTGTTTAGCGGTTTGAAAAACTTCTTCGACTTTATAAAAATAAAAAAATTAAAATTGAAAACGAAATTAATATTACATATAAAATTTAAGATTGTCAAATAGCTGACAAATCAAATTTAATATAAATCTGGCAAGAATGATTGAAATATTAATTTCTGAATCTGATTTTTTTAAAAATATTATAGATAACACATATAAGTTATTACGACAAGAAAAATCTTACCATCATTGAATTTATCACAAAATAAAATGACAATATAAACTAATTTTCATAAAAAAAGGCTGTCAATTATCGGACAGCCTTTTTTAGTAAATATAATATGTTATAGAAATAGCATAACACTGAAATTTAAGTCATTGTCATACCTTAATTTACAATTATCTTTCTTGATACAGTCGCATTTCCTGAAGGATCAAACAATCGAACAATATAAATCCCTTTAGAATAACAATTAGTTAATGTAATTGAATTATCAGAATTTAACTTTCCTGCTTGGACCTCCTGACCCGAAAGCCTGAATATGGAATATGAATCTAAATCTTGTTTCGTATTTATATTAATTCGATTTCCATTTGATAAGATAGTTGGATACAGTGTCACCTTGTCGATAAGGTCATCCTCTATCGATAAATAGCTATTTCTACTTTGAATAATCAGATCATCAACGACCCATCCCCAACCAGTTGTTTCTGAATCAGATATCATTCTAAATCTAACAAGAATAATCTCTCCGGCTTCGAAAAACTGATCAAGTTCTATGTAATGTTCTTTAAAATGGCTTTCGTCAGGATTACTGCCATTATTATAAAGTTCAAGCCATGTCTCATCATAAGAAGCATTGTAAGGATTTTCTAAAGGAATCCAATTAAATCCGTCATTAGAAGCTTCTACTACCACATAATCTTTTAGAGAATTATCCTCATTGAGGGTTGGTTCAACAATTGCAACATCTTTGTAGCTTATAAATGCATTTGACTGACTGACCCTAATCGGGATTTCCAAAAGCAATTCATATTCAGTATCTGCTTTATAATTATGTGGAGTTTGGTATGGTCTACCTTTAAAAGCTGAAGAAGAAGTTTGTTTTATATCTTTTGTACCAAAATCCTCTGTTGAACTAGTAAAATAATTCACATATTCATTAACTGGTTCTGGCCAACTTCCTATTGTCTGGATATAATTTTTACCCGGAAAAGCCAATCCATTTTTGTAACCAACGAAACTAAAACTTATTTCATTTTCCTCACCGGCTAAATCAACTAATACCGAAGTAACTCCTGAAGGTAATCCATCAGTAAACAGGCTATCGTACCCTTCTATTAATATTCCTACACTATCAAAATCAGTTCTTGACTCGATATCAAAAATAGGATCAAGACTTAAAGAAAAACCAATATCTTTTAGTTGAGGAGCTAAAATTGTCTCCGGTAGTTCAGGAATAGTTATTGACCATATCCCTCGACCATGTGTAGCCATAACAATCTGATCATCCTCAATCTTTATATCCCAAACTGATGCAGCCGGTAAGCTTGAATTCAGCTTATGCCAGGTTTCGCCTCCATCTGTAGATTCAACTATTCCGATTTCAGTCCCTACCCAAATAATATTGTTATCAAATGGCATAACCTGTAAATCAAATACAGCTACATCCGGGAAGCCATTAGAAGACACTTCTGAGGTCCCGAAACCAGAAATATCCTTCCAGGTTTGACCATAATCAGTAGTATGAAGCACTTTTGGTGATTTCGCAAATGAAAATAATGCAAAAGCCTGAGCCGGATCATTCGGATGAGTCCCTAATCCTGAAATTAGGCCCATCTCAACTTCAGTATAGTTGTTTACCGGCTCGAAAGAATTACCATTGTCTTTAGAAACGATAAGATTTGTAATTCCTTCAACCATTCCAGCTCCAGCATAAACAACCATTGGTGTAGCCTCAGAAATTTTAACCTGAGCAAAGGTGGTCATTCTCCAATCATCACCCTGGTATACTGAACTCCAGGAATCAGCGAAATCAGAAGATTTCCAAACACCACTGGCTCCTACTGCATAAACAACATCAGGCTGAGAATTAGAATTTTCCAATCTCGTAATAAATGGAGCAGAACCAGCGCCTACATCTGACAATCCTTCTGTTGCGCTTTGGAAGGAAGCTCCTCCATTTTCTGATTTATTGATACTATTGTAGTATACAGATCCCAAAATCTTTGAAGGATCGGTGTAATGCCATACCACACCAAAGCCATCTCCACCTAGTGCTCTTTTATACTTAGTAGTTTCATCACTTTCCTCATAAGGTGGTGTCAGCCAGGTTCCATTATCTTGTGTTCCACCTACATATCTGTCTTCTCCAGGTGCTTTATCTACAAAGTAAAATTGAGTAGTGTTATATCCATTGCCTGAATAATTCCAATCTCCATCTGTAACGCCCGGGTCTTTACCAGAATTAGTAACATAAATTCCACCATCGCTGGCATTCAATATTTTAAATTCCTTAAATGTTTCATCAGTAATGATTGGTACAAGATTATGGTGATCAGGATGTACCCCTGTAACTGTAGTAGCGCCAGTTGTTTGGCTGAATGAATTTACGCCAGTGAACTGTCCATATGCATCTGCAACTACATAAGTATCTTTAATTCTTCCACTCAGGCTTCCCCAGTTTATAGAAAATACAGTTGAAGGTAAATTATCAGGATTCCACGAAGCACTTCCATCCAGATATGGCCATATGAAATATGAATTTGAAGCCTCCTGACCTCCATCTACTGCGATACTTGAATCAGCTGTTGTTTTATAGTCCGTGGTATGGATATAAATATATTCACGGGAATGGTTTTCTTCCTCTCCCTCAGCTGTATTAAGATTAATCAGATTAAATTCACCATCTTTCTGCTGATCTCTGAAAGAAACCATTAGCTGACGATTATTATCAGTATCCCAAACTTCAAATGGAACTTCAACATAGTCCTGGTAGGTGTAATCACCTGCAGCTACTCCGGCTCCTCGACCTTCTGGTACAGTAAAACGATGAGCCATCTGAGATAACCCCGGGCCAAATCGAACTTCTACAGAAGATATATCTGCAATTTCTGCAGTACCACTGCCAATAGTTCCATTTTCATACTCACCACCAAATTGAACCAATTGAAAAAGAGTTTCTCCTTCTGTATTAGTACCCTGAACAGTCGGAGTAGTCTCAATATCTCCATCTGATATAGAAAACTTCCACAAGTTAACACCTCCTACATAAACAATATCCTTATCAAACGGGTGCGGCATAACAATATTGTCATACCATCCCTGACCACCAAGAAAGTCTACATTGTTTTCTATGTTATCACTCTTAGAAGATTCTAATAACAAATTCCATGTTTGAGCACCATCATCAGAGATATAAAGATCAGAACCATTTCCGGTTTGACCACCTTCTGCAGAGGCAAAAAGTCTGTCCGTTTTAACTGGAGAAACAGTAATTTCAACTCTTCCTGAAGGTTGCATTCCTGTATTAGCACTTTCCCAGGTTTCTCCTGCGTCAGTAGATTTCAATACTCCAAACCTTCTTTCAGCAGCATAAATAACTGAGAAGTTACCTGGTTCGTAATCAAGGTCCTGAACATAAGAACGCTGTGCATCATAAACTCGACTCCAGGAATCACCTCCATCAGTCGTTTTGAAGATTCCACTATTAAACGTATCAGCATTTAGTGGGTCATTATTAGCACAAACTAATACAACATCCGGATTTTCAGGATCAACTATTATTCTACTAATTGTTTGGAAATTCTCATTTGCCGTTGATTGCAATTGATTCCAGGTTTCACCTCCGTCAATTGATTTAAATACTCCGGCACCTTTTATAAATCCAGCTGAAGCAGAAAATCCTTCACCTGTGCCAGCATATAATATTTGGTTGTCAGAAGGTGCCATCACCAACCAACTAATGGCGATATTTGGTAGTTCAGGCGTTTTATTTTCCCAGGTTGTACCCGCATCTGTGGTTTTCCAGATACCACCACCAACAGATCCTGCAAACCAAGTATTTCCAGTCGCATCTCTTGGATCTACTATTAATCCTCTGGTACGGCCTGGTACATTAGCAGGACCTCTTTCGTCAAATACTAATAACTTATTTTTTATAAAATTCTGAGATCCTAATTTTTCAGATTCCTCCAATAAATAATTCACTCCGTATTTCGGGCCATTATCACCGTATTTAGTACGAATAGAATTATAATAATTAAGAAATTCTTCGGGTTTATCTGCTTTAGATGCCCCGTTTCTCTTAGCTTCTTTTTTATTATTCCACCAATGTGTAAACTGATCTTCATATTCATTTTTCAAAGATGGTTCCCTATTAGAAGAACTGCGTTCTTTATTTAAATGAAAGACTACCGAAATGGTGGTTAAGAAGATTAATGTAAATAGTAAAAGTTTCCTCATATTTTATTTTTGGTTAAAGATTGGTTTTGCTGTCCTGCTAGAATTTGAAACATTAAAAAAGTAATCATTGTTATCTGATTCTGATTCTATTCCTTCAACTCTATCAACTTTAATTACATCATCTGTAACCCAATAAACATCTCCGTTTGCTATTGAGTTTTGATAAATTAATGAATCTGAGTTATTGGAATAAATAAAAAAATTGACCGCGGAACGGTGTTCATTGTTTACTATACACTTATATAGTGAATATGTTTTAGGTTTATTTTCTAGTACTACTAACGAATCGCATTTATTATTACCTGTTATATCTTCTAATATAGATGATTGAATGGTTGAACTATTGGATTTATTAGTTGTACAAGAAAATAGAACAGTTAAAAAAATAAGAATTAAAAAGTAACGTATATTCACAAATAATTTAAATCTAAAATTTAAAGATTTATAAAATTAATGACTACTAACGATTTTTCCTTGTAAATGAAATAGTTAAAATATAAAAAAATTTAATTATAGATGTACAGCCTTATAACCACTAAGGAATACTTGTTAATTCGAAGAATTAACAAGAGGTAGATATAGCTGTATTCGTTTAAGATCTTAAAACAAAAAAAGCCACCCAAAAGGGTGGCTTTAATATTATTGAATATAAATTATTAATTATTTACATTCTTAGTTTACATCCCAATAAACTGATCCAGTTAAGCTATTAGCTTCTGGTACAGAATTGGCGTTGTTACCTAATTCATCAGAGGTATAAAGCGCTCTAGTAGGAATTTCAGTAATTACAGCCGCTTCTGGTACAGTTAACTGAGGGTAATCAAGTCTTCTCCATTCAGCGAAAGCTTCAAGACCATTAGTGTAAAGTGCAACCCACTTTTCTTCACCAATAGCTTGCTCCCAGTCCATTGAAGGATAAGCAGCAACTCTAGCCGCAGCATAAGTAGCAGCGTCAGCACCATCAACACCCCAATCTTCCATTGAAGCAAGAATAGCATCATTGAATAAATCTACTGCAGTTCCAGATACATAACCTCTTTCTACAGCTTCAGCTTGTAGGAAAAGTACTTCTGAATAAGTCATTAACTTAGCAGGAGCAGTAGCCTGACGAATAGCGTCAGCTGGTCTGGAAGTTGATCCTTTTAATTCGAATGCTTCACCATCAGTAAGACCATAAGGCATACCAACGATATCTCCGCTTGGAGTAGGCTTAGCATAATACTCTAATCTTGGATCATTTGATGCTTCCATATAGTCAGTAAGCGTTAATGAAATAGCGAAATCATCACGTGCGTTTACTGTTTCGTCTATATAAAATGGATTAGCAATTCTCTGATCTGAGCCAAATACTAAATAAGCAGCATCAGCATTTGATTCAAATACACCAGATGCAATTGCTTCAGAAACTACTGTAGAAGCCGTCGTACTTTCAACATCTGCAAGTCTCATACCCATTCTTAATTTCAATGAGTTACCAAACTTCTTCCACATTGCCATATCACCGCCGTAAAGGTTATCTCCAGCGCTAAAACCAGAAGCATTTTCATCTATCGAGTTAATAGCGTTATTTAATTTAGAGATAAGGTCAGCATAGATAGTTGACTGTGCATCATAAGAAGGATTAGGGAATTCGTTAACCTGGAAAGCCTCTGAGTAAGGAACATCACCCCATAGGTCAGTGATTGCCTGCATTCCAAAAACTTCCATTATAGTTAATGCAGCTAATCTGTTATCAGTTACTGCATCACCAAATTGTTCTCTTTGGTTTTCAACTAACTTTTTAGCTTCCATCAAGTCCATCATAGGTCTTGAGTAAAGACCATTCCAAGAACCGTTGAAAGTAGATACATTCTGATTGTATCTTGAATCCTCAGCATATTCGTTTTGTGCAAAATGCTGAACCATCAACATACCAAATTCGAAGTTCAATGCACGACCCCAATATAAAGTAGAAAGGTCTAATTGCGCATCAGCGAATAAAGATGCTGGATCAACCCTTGTCGGGTTATTTGGGTTGTCATTTATTTCTGACAAATCCTCACATGCTGTTGTCATTCCCAGAATAACAAACAACGCAACTAATATTTTAAAAGATATTTTCATAATTAATTTTCTTTTTTAATCTCTAAAAAATAATCTAACCTGTGTTAATTAAAACTTAAAGCTTAGATCAAAACCAAGAGATCTAGTAGTTGGTACCTGAGCGTTCTCTAATCCCTGAACGTTACCAGAACCTGTAACACCTTGAGGATCAAGGTAAGGTAGATCGCTATAAAGAATAGCTAAGTTTCTACCCAGAACACCAATAGTAACATCTCTTACCGGAAGATTTCCTAATAGAGATTTTGGTAAAGTGTAACCTAATCTTACTTCTCTTAATTTCACGAAAGAAGCATCGTAAACGTTAGGTCCGGCAACCGACCAAGTGCTCTGGTAATAAGTTTGAGCATCAACCTCAATGTCATTAGGTGTACCATCTTCCTTCACGCCTTCTACTACCATGCCTTCACGGATATCGCCTTCAGCAGTTTCAGGAAGCATTCCTGAATACTTAGCCCACTGTAGAGAAGTAGAGTGAATTACACCACCACCCTGGAAGTCAACTAATGCACTTAAAGAAAGACCTTTGTAAGTGAATGTGTTTCTGAAACCACCAGTGAAATCAGCGATAGCTGAACCTAAGAATTTTCTGCTGCTTTCAGCAATTGGAAGACCATTTGAACCGATGATTAATTCACCATTTTCATTTCTCTGGAATTCCTGACCGAAAAGAGCCATGTAAGGATATCCTTTTTGTACTCTTACGTCTGCTGCCCAAGTGTTATTTACGATAATGTTATCAACACCTTCAGTTAATGAAACAACTTCGTTGTTATATGTTGCAAAGTTTAACGACATATCCCATGCGAAATCATCAGTTTTGATTGGAGTACCGTTTAACACTACTTCAATACCACTGTTCTTCATTGATCCTGCATTTAGATATCTAGCAGTATAACCTGTTGTTGCAGATGTTGGAACTGTGAAAATCTGATCTTCTGTAGTTCTGTCGTAGTAAGAAAGATCTAATGAAAGTCTGTTCTGGAAGAATCCTAATTCGATACCGAATTCTATCTCATTTGTTTTTTCAGGACCTAATTCCGGGTTAGGGTTTGTGTTAGGTACTGTATATCTTGGCACACCAAAAGCTGGTTGCTGGTTTACATAGTAAGGAGATAATGCGTAAGGATTAGGGGCATTAGCTGCCTGTCCATAACCCGCTCTCACTTTACCAAAGCTCAACCAATCAACACCTTGTAGTCCAGCAAGTTCAGTGAATACAAAACTTGTTGAAACTGAAGGATAATAATACTGGTTGTTATCAGCAGGCAATGTAGATGCCCAGTCACTTCTAACTGCAAGATCTAAGAATAACATTTCTCTGAATCCAAATGAAGCAGTAGCGAAAACAGATCTAATCGCTTGCTCTGTTTCATAAGTATCAACAGCAGGGTTATCAGCAGAGTTTGCAATGTTGAAATAATTAGGAATAGTTAATCCACCTACTGTCTCAATGCTTTCGAAAGTAGTGCTTTGATTCATCAAGTTACCACCAATCATTGCATTAAGTGAGAAATCATTATTGAAATATTTCTCATATAATAATTTTGCTTCGTAGTTAGATTCAGCGAAAGTTCTAGTTACTTCACTGTAGCTAGACTGTCCAACTGTACCAATCGGAGATCCTTCTTTTGCCTGGAAAGTATATCCGTCTCTCATCGCTTTGAAGTTAAAGCTAAGACCTTCTACGATTTCATAGTTCAAATTAAGGTTACCATAGAAACGGTCACGAGAATCTTCCTGAAGGAAATTATTTCTTACCCAGTATGGGTTATCAAAATAGTAAGGGCTTGGATCGAATCCGATAAGGGTTCCAGCATCATTGATGATCGGACCTGCAGGGTTCCAAGTGTAGTGAGTACCATCTATCCAGGTCTGGTTTTGCTCAAGACGATTAACGTCAAGTTGTGTTTGCCACCACTGAGTAAATGCCTGCATTGGGTTTTTGTTGTCGTAACCAGTAGCGTTACGTCCATCAGCACCCTGGTTAACTAAACTACCAGCAGCAGAAACAGTTAATTTCTCAGTAAGGTTATACGAAACGTTGAAACTTACAGTATTTCTCTGAAGCTCTGAATTAGGCATAATACCTTCCTGACTCAAGTTAGTATAAGAAAGTCTGAAAGATCCTTCTTCATTAGCACCACCAAAAGCAACTGAATTTTGAGCTGTCATACCAGTCTCGAAGAATGCTTCGTATCCTACAGGAGGAGCAACCCATGGTCTAGTTTCGCCATAATTTGCAGCTTGAGGATCCCAAGAATCCCAGTGTCTAACATTTACGCTTGGATCATATTTTGGACCCCATGCACCATCTTTAGAGTAAACTGGAGCTAAATAATCAGTACCATTTTCGTTAAATTCAACAAATCCAGAAGGAGATGATGTAATTGCACCACCACCATATCTTTGTTGATGCTCTAACAATGCTAATGGCTCTTCAAAAGTCCATGTAGAGTTTACAGAAACCCCAATTCCTTTTTTACCTTTACCACTTTTAGTAGTAATTAAGATAACACCATTTGATCCACGAGTACCATAAAGTGCAGTCGCTGACGCACCTTTCAATACAGTCACTGATTCGATGTCATCAGGGTTGATATCTGCAGCAGCGTTACCATAATCGTAAGCACCACCACCGAAACCAGCTTGCTGATCACTAGAAGCGTAGTTTGCGTTGTTGATTGGCATTCCATCCACTACGAATAATGGCTGGTTTTCTCCTAAGAACGAGTTTGCTCCACGGATTGTAATACGAGATGCTCCACCTAATGCACCCTGAGAACCTTGAATCTGAACACCGGCAACCTGACCTTGCAAGCTGTTTACGATGTTAGTTTCTTTGGCCTGGGCTAAAGTTTCGCCATCTACGTTCTGAACGGCAGAACCTACCGATCTTTTTTCTCTTGAAACACCAAGGGCTGTAACAACTACCTCAGTTAATTCTTCGATGTCTTCTTCCATTACAACATCAATTGAAGATTGACTACCGACGGTAACTTCCTCGGTAATATATCCAATTGATGAAAATTGTAATACTGCATCACTCGAAGGCACTGTAATACTGTAGCTACCTTGAATGTCTGTGACCACACCGCGGTTAGTTCCTTTTACAAGAACGTTCACACCCGGTATGCCTTCTCCATTTTCGCCGGTTACTGTACCGGATACCGATTTCTCTTGTGCTATTGCTAAAAAACTAATAGCCCAAAAGAATGATAAGAGGAAAATTCTCTTCATACTGTTTAGGTTTAGGTTTAACGGTTTTAAATAAAGTTTCCTTTCAAATCTAATTGATAATTTATGTTAAAAAAAAATTATCTGCAAATAATTACTTGTAATTCTGATTTAATCCGTAATTCGAAATTTAATTCGGTACTTATTGAAAATTATGAATTTATATTTCAATTTATTAAACACTTTTTATGAAATATAATTTTAAGAAATGAATGAGATCACCAATAATTATAAATATTATGACATGATTTCTATGAATACTACAATATTTTGACAACTATTCGTCGGTTTTCAGCACGATTCTCATCTGAAGTATTTGGTACAGCAGGTTGTGTATCTCCCAATCCTTCATACTTAAGTCGGTCTGGATTGATTTCGTTTTCAACTAGATAATTATAAACAGCTTTTGCTCTTTTTTCTGAAAGTTTTAGATTATAAGCTGATTCACCCTTATTATCAGTGTGCCCCTCTATCAATATTTTTATTTCAGGATTCTCATTAAGTAAAGAAACAATATTATTGAGTTCAGGAATGGATTCCGGCTTAAGCTTAAAATCATCAAAGTCAAAATATACATTCCCAAGTTTATAGTACTCTCCTGATTTTATTGGTACCAATTCTATGTCCTTGTTAAATGTGTTTATTTCATCATCGACAAGATTTATTGATTCACTTTTATATAGGTAATCATCTGCCTTGGTGAACAATCCATATTTTTTACCTTCAGGAAGTACAATCAAATACCTTCCTGTAAAGCGATCAGATTCTACTTCCTGTACGATGCTATCTTTCTCAAGATCTATTAAACTCACCGTAGCTTTGAGGGGAATTTCTTCATATTTATCAGAAACTATTCCGGTTAGATGCCTTGCCTCTTCCATATCGAAGAGATCTTTTGAAAAATCATATCTGTAAAGAAATCCTTCATAATAAGTATTTAGTCGTCTCTCACTACTGAAATATCCTCTCTCTCCGTCAGGAGTTATGTATATCGAAGGCTGATCCTGACTATCATTGATCGGCCAGCCAAGGTTCTTAGGGTCGGTCCACTTACCATCATCTTTTAAATTACTGTAGAAAAGATCTTGTTTTCCAAATCCTTTTAAACCATCAGTTGAGTAAAATAATGTTCGCCCGTTTGCATGGATAAAAGGTCCCGAGTCGTCTCCCTTAGTGTTGACAGGTTCTCCTAATGTTTCAGCAAGAGACCATTCTCCTTTAGAGTTTTTATAGGATACATATATATCTTTCCCTCCAAAGGATGGTTTTCGGTCACTTACAAAATACAATATTCTACCATCTGCTGATAATGATGGCTGAGATTCCCAGGCTGATGAATTTATTCGGGGCCAAGGTTTTCAGGCTTTGTCCACTTTGCACCCTCCTTGTAACTTATATACAAATCGCAACTGCCATATCCCTCTCTTTCATGACAATACGTATAAATTATTGTTCGTCCATCACCTGACACTGAACATGTTCCCTCGTTCTTTTCAGAATTTATATTTTCACTTATTGATTCAGGGACTGACCAGTTTCCCTGGTCATCTTTTACAGATACGTAGAGATCTTCATCGTGATAATTATAAAATCCTTTCCTGCCAGTAAAAAATATCTGCTTTTCATCAGCTGATAATGCCGGGAAATATTGTAATTGAAATTGATTAAGGGATCTGGTAATCTAACTTTTTTCACATTAGAAGTATCCTTATTTGTTTTAAAGAATTTAATAGCATAGTTAGAATTTTCTAATCTCTGCTGTGCCAATCCTAATAATCGTTGATTTGGTTTGCTATATATAAATTCTTCATAATACTCTTTCGCTTTATTGTAATCATTATCATTAAAATATAATTCAGCTAATTGAAGCCGAATTATCGGGTAATTGTTATTTGGGTCTAATTCTAATGATTTTTGAAAAGTTTGTAAAGCAAGATCTGGTTTTGAAGTGGCCTGGTAACACTGGCCCAATCTCAAATATGCTTCAATAAAGTCATCATCTTTCTTAATCGCTTGCTGAAGAAGATCGATCGCCTGATCATATTGACGCCTGATCATGTAATTTTCACTTCCTTCAAAATATTCTATTGCTTTTTTATTTCTGGTAGAATAGTTGCTTTGTCCTCTTTGAGCAAAAAGCGATAAGTTTAAAAATGCAATAATTGCAAAAACAAAAAATAAAGAGTTTTTTGACATAAATAATAATTATGGTATCTGCATAAATTTATGCACCTGAAGGGAAATATTCCAGTCTGGATTAGATTTTACGAAATTTATTATTGCCGGAATCATTTCATCAGCCTTAGACCACTCTGGCTGTAAATACAGCTTGCAACCGCTATTAACTCGTTCAGCGTGCATTTTAGCCCATTCAAAGTCTGATTTGTTATATATAATTATTTTTAATTCATCGGCTTTGGAATAAATTTCATCTAATGGCTTTTTAAACTTTTTAGGAGAAAAACAAATCCAATCCCACGAACCCGTGATCTTATGTGTGCCGGAAGTTTCGATATGTGTTCTTTTATCTCTTTCTTGAATTGCTGCAGTCAGCACATCAAGATCGTGCATTAAAGGTTCTCCTCCAGTAATAACAACGATATCGCCTTCGACTTCATCGACTTCATCAAGTAAAGTCTTTACTGTTTTTGTGGGTGGACTGACGCATCCCAGGATTCTTTCACATCACACCAATGACATCCAACATCGCATCCTCCTAACCGAATAAAGTAAGCTGCCTGTCCCTGATAGGCACCTTCCCCCTGGATGGTATAAAATGATTCCATTACAGGTAGAGTTTCTGAAGTCATCTCTACCTCTTTAATTTTAATTTGATTTTGCATACAACTTTTTTAAGCGGGTGGCTGGAACCGCTATTAAACAATTTATTTCTTATCTGCTGCTTTTAACGTATTGTGAAGCAAAGCAGTTATAGTCATGGGACCTACACCTCCAGGAACAGGAGTAATGGCTGAAACTTTTTCTGAAACTTCATCAAAAGCAACATCCCCTTTAAGTTTAAACCCTTTTTTCTTTTCAGGCGCATCCACTCGGTGAATTCCAACGTCTATCACTATCGCTCCTTCTTTGACCATATCTGCAGTTACAAATTCAGGTTTACCGATTGCAACAACCAGAATATCGGCCTGGGCAGCTATTTCTTTTAAATTTTTAGTTCGGCTATGTACTAAAGTAACTGTAGCGTTTCCTTGCTTTGCATTTCTGGAAAGTAATACACTTACCGGAGTTCCTACAGTATGGCTTCTGCCTAACACTACAGCATGTTTACCTTCAGTATCAATCCCGTTTTTTTCCAGAAGCATCATAATCCCTTTTGGAGTCGCTGGCACTAATCCGGGAAGTCCAAGAAGCATTTTGCCCATATTCAATGGATGAAAGCCGTCTACATCTTTTGAAGGAATTATCGCTTCTACTACTTTCTCCTCATTTATATGATCAGGAAGAGGAACCTGAACGATGAATCCATCCACTTTCGGATCATTATTTAGTTCATTCACTTTATCTAATAACTCGATTTCAGTGGTCTCTTCCGGAAGCTTCACTAAGGTAGACTCAAAGCCAATTCGTTCACAAGCTTTTACTTTCGCATTTACATATGTATGACTCGCACCATCTTCTCCTACCAGAACCGCAGCCAAATGAGGAACTTTCATTCCTGCCTTTTTTCTCCGGTCAACTTCATATTTAATTTCTTCCTGAATTTTTAAAGCGGTAGCTTTTCCATCAATGATTGTAGCCATATTGTTGCTTCTTATACCTTATATATATTTTTAGTCAATTTTTAATACTGCCATAAATGCTTCCTGAGGAATTTCTACGTTTCCAACCTGACGCATTCTTTTCTTACCTTTTTTCTGTTTCTCAAGAAGTTTTCTCTTTCGAGAAATATCACCACCATAACATTTAGCGGTAACATTCTTTCTTAATGCTTTCACAGTTTCACGGGCAATTACCTTAGTACCAATTGCTGCCTGAATAGCAATTTCAAATTGCTGACGTGGCATTAACTCTTTAAGTTTCTCACAAAGCTTTTTTCCCCACTCATATGCTTTATCTCTATGAACAATGGCAGAAAGAGCATCAACCCGATCACCATTTAACATTATATCGAGCTTAACCATATTACTGGTCTTATACCCCATAAGTTCGTAATCGAGAGAAGCATAACCTTTAGATAAGGTCTTTAATTTATCGAAGAAATCAAAGACTATTTCTGATAAAGGAAGTTCAAAAGTTAACTCGACGCGATCCTGAGTTAAATAAACCTGGTTTTTAATCTCACCTCGCTTATCAATACATAAATTTATAATATTTCCTACAAATTCAGACTTGGTAATAACCTGAGCTCTGATAAAAGGTTCTTCTACGTGTGAAATATCTCCCGGATCGGGCATTTCAGATGGAGCACTTACCTGGATCACCTCTCCATCCTTTTCATGGACATCAAATCTCACCGATGGAACAGTGGTGATCACGGTCATGTCAAATTCTCTTTCAAGTCTTTCCTGTATGATCTCCATATGAAGCATTCCGAGGAATCCACAACGGAACCCAAAGCCAAGTGCCAATGAAGTTTCCGGTTCCCAGACTAATGAGGCATCATTCAATTGGAGTTTTTCCATAGAGGCTCTCAATTCTTCATAGTCGGTTGTTTCAACAGGGTATATACCCGCGAAGACCATCGGTTTTACGTCTTCGAAACCTTTAACAGGAGGACATGGCCTTTCGACATGTGTAATCGTATCACCGACTTTTACCTCTTTTGCGACTTTGATTCCTGAAATCAGATATCCTACATTCCCTGTCCCGATCTCTTTTCTGGGTTCCTGCTTAAGTTTTAAGACTCCAATTTCGTCGGCATCGTATGTTTTACCGGTATTGACGAACTTAACTTTATCGCCCTTCTTTAGAGAACCATTGAAGACTCTGAAATAAACTTCTATTCCTCTGAAAGGATTGAATACACTATCGAAGATCATTGCTTGCAACGGAGCTTCAGGATCACCTTTAGGTGAAGGAATCCTTTTAACAATCGCACTTAGAATTTCTTCAATCCCTATACCCTCTTTAGCACTGGCCATTAGAATATCCTCGCGATCGCAACCAATAAGGTCAACAATCTGATCTTTCACCTCCTCTGGCATTGCACCAGGAAGGTCAATTTTATTCAGAACAGGAATAATTTCCAGATCATGTTCTATAGCAAGATATAGATTCGAAATCGTCTGAGCTTCGATACCCTGAGCTGCATCCACAACTAATAATGCCCCTTCACAAGCAGCAATAGATCTTGAAACCTCATACGAAAAGTCGACATGACCAGGTGTATCGATAAGGTTTAACACGTATTCTTCTCCCTCAAAAGGATAATTCATCTGAATCGCATGAGATTTGATGGTTATCCCTCTTTCTCTTTCAAGATCCATATTGTCCAACAACTGATCTTGCATCTCACGTTCTGTAACAGAACCTGTCGTTTGCAATAACCTGTCAGCCAATGTACTTTTACCGTGGTCAATATGGGCTATTATACAAAAATTGCGAATGTTCTTCATATAGAAATTATTTCAAATTCAGAGTCAGACATCAAAGGGCCTACTCTAACGAACTGCAAAATTAGTCAATATTTTACAACTCATACAGTAGGATATAATAATTATATTCTTAACTCTAATTCTCAGTGGATCTTTAAATAAAAAACGGAATAGCTTTAGCCATTCCGTTTAAATATTTTATTATCAGGTATGATCTATTCAGACTTATAAATTTTTCCGTCTTTCATTACGAAAGATACATCTGTCATTATTTCGATATCAGTTAAGGGATTTCCTTTTACTGCAACGATGTCAGCAAGAAGCCCTTCTTTAATCATTCCTACCTGATCTTCTACTTCAAATAATTGAGCCGTGGTAAGAGTTGCTGCTCTAATTGCTTCGAAAGCCGGCATTCCACCTTCCACCATGTAAATAAATTCTTTACCGTTTTCACCATGTGGAGAAACTCCAGCGTCAGTACCAAATGCTATTTTTACTCCTTTATTATAGGCTTTACCAAAGGTATCCTGAATCTTCGGTCCGATTTCCAGGGCTTTTGGAACAACGAGCTCAGGAAAGTATCCATCGATTTTTGCCTTTTCAGCTACAAATTTCCCTGCACTGATAGTAGGTACTAAATAAGTTCCCTTTTCTATCATCAAATCCATAACTTCTTCGGTCATAAGAGTTCCGTGTTCAATTGAAGTGATCCCGGCTTCAACTGCTCTTTTCATTCCTTCTGCACCATGAGCATGAGCAGCAGTAGTCATGCCATATTCATTAGCTGTTGTGATTATAGCCTCAAGCTCGTCAGCCTTGAATTGAGGTCCCTGACCATCTTTTGCTACGCTTAACACTCCCCCTGTAGCTGTGATTTTAATAACATCTGCACCATTTTTGTATCTAAACCTCACTGCTTCTCTCGCCTGGTAAGGTCCGTCTGCCACTCCATTCATAGGTGTAGCATCTCCTGAAAATCTTCTCTTCATTCCATTCGTCGGATCTGCGTGACCTCCGGTAGTTGCGATACTTTTGCCGGCGGTAAGAATTCTCGGACCATCAACCCATCCGGAATTAATTGCATTTCTTAGTGAGATATTAACTCCTGAGCCTCCGAGGTCTCTTACAAAAGTGAATCCTCCCATTAATGTTCTTTCTGCATATTCAGCGGCTCGAAAGGCGACATCTGCATCTTCCAGCGTAAATCGCTCCAAATATTTTTTTGGATTAGATTCACTTTCAAGATGTACGTGGGCATCCATCAACCCTGGCATTACTGTATATTCACTTAAATCAATATATTCTGCTCCTGCTGGCACTTTTTCAAACCCTTTCTCGACAGATTTTATCTTATTTCCCTCAACGATAATGGTATATTCCTCCAGCTCTTTTAATTCCTCCACATCCAGAATAGTACCGCAATGAATATAAGTTACCTTTTCATCCTGGGCATTGACTATACATGCCAGGGAAAATAAAATGATTATAAAAATATTCTTCATGGTTTTGACTATTGTTTTTCAAGTTTAACTAAATATTGCCCGGTTTCTTCATCTTCCTCTACTACATCAATTTTCCAGCCTTTTTTTGAAGCAATATTTTCAAGTGTTTCCAGGTCTAAATACAACCATTTAAACCATTCTCCTTTTTCTCCATTATATTCATATCGATAATCAATCTCACCAAAATACTTTCCGGGCTCGAGATCGGTTTCATCATATAAATAGGAAATATCTGAACTGTCAAATAAAACAATTCCATCCTCAGTCAGAAGTTCATCGCATCGTTCGAGAAATTTTTCAAGATTTGAAAGCTTTTCAATAAAACCAATACCATTCATCAAAAGTAGAATGGTATCAAATTTTTCTGTTGGGTGGAAATAAAAAAAATCAGCGCAAATAACTTTTTCAACCCCTCTTTTTCTCATGACTTCACAACAGTGACTTGAAGCATCCAACGCTGTTATATCATAACCTTTAGACTGCAAAAAAAGTGCGTGTGTTCCTGCTGCAGCTCCTACATCTAAAATTTTTTCTCTTGTCGACTCTAATAAAGCTTCCTGTTCTATTGAAGAGAAATCTTCCGGATCTTTAAAATAATGAATTAGAGGCATTTCTTCTGCTTCACCATAATAGTTATGGATCTTCAGAGGGCCTTTTTGAGTATTATTAAAATAATCTGATATGGCTTTGCCGTGAATATCGTATTTCTTATCCACTGTCATTATTAAGAAGAGTGGTCAGAAACAATTTTCCATTGACCGTTAATTATTTTCCATACTAATGTAAAATGCCCACCCACATTGCCTTTGATTCGCGTCAGGTGCCATTTACCAATCATGAAATAAGTGTTTTCTGCAATAGGATATAAGTCAACAACATCGAATTTTAAAGTCCCCATTGTTGATTTATCCGGATATGAAGTTTTATAATTATCCAGTGTTTTTTGCCAGCCCCTCGTCACGCCGCTACTACCTACAAATACCAGTGAATCTGACTTCCAGTATCCATCCATAAATTTGGTGATATCTCCTTCATTCCAGGCGATTGTCTGATCAGCTAGAATCATCATTATTTCTTTCCTGTCCTGAATATTTCCGGATTGTGCCTTCAGATCTGAATTCAGACTAAAAAGTATGACAAAAAATAAAAAAGTAAATCTCATTTTAAATTTCTTTTAAATACCCATTAATTGTTTCCTTTAATGATTCTTTGTCATCCAGAAGATGGGGCTGCATGTAAATTGTGGTAATAAAATTAAAAAATACTGATTCGTCGTACCCCAGCCATTTGGTCACCCTAAGGCAATAGTTAACTTCGCTTCTTTCAAGTTTGCCATCAGCTTTCATCAGAGCAATTATATCATACAGATATTCAATTTTCTGTTCGCTGGTGAGTACGTGTTTATCAGGAAGACTATCATCGGTATTTATTTCTTCAAAAAATTTATCCACTTCTTCCTTATCGACATCGTGTCTGACAGCTATTCTTTCAATTATTCCACGTTCTTTATCGTGGATGTGACCATCAGCTTTGGCAAGTTGTATAAGAATTTTGATATGCGTGGGTATCATAAACAAACAATTTACCCGAATTTAAATAAATTTTGCTAAAGCATCCTTGCTTAATTAAATTTAATCAACTTGTAAACTATATGAATTTTCTAGCACATTTATATTTAAGTGGTGACCATCAAGGAATTGCTGTGGGAAATTTTATCGGTGACTTTGTAAAAGGTGCCGAAATATTTAATTATCCCGAACTATTCAACAAGGAATCAGGCTACACAGGGCTATTGATGAGTTTACCGATTCGCATGAAACTGTGCTAAAAAGTAAAATTCGATTGCGCGAACGACATAGTCATTATGCTCCGGTAATTGTCGATATTTTTTACGATCACTACCTGGCAGCATTATGGCATGAATATCACGATGAAAAACTTCAAAGTTTTGCTCATCGAAATTACCAGCTATTGGCAAATCACGAAGAGTTTTTACCTCCTAAAACAAAACATATGCTACCCTTTATGGTAGAACAAGACTGGCTGACTTCCTATGCTGAGATAGATGGTATTCGAAGAGTAATGCAGGGAATGTCGCGCAGGAGTAGTTTTGCTAATAAAATTGATAGCTCAGTAGAAGACCTTTTGAAGGATTATGATGATTATGAATCAGAATTCAGAGAGTTTTTCCCTGATTTGATAAGGTTTTCAGAGTCTTATTTAAATAAAAAGAGTGGATAGCTTATGCCATCCACTTTTTAGATTATTATCTTTTTTTGCGCTCTTTAATTTCCAGAAATTGAGTTTCTTTTAAGCGTCCTAACCCAAATTCAACAGTATATTTTCCCGGTTCGAGATAATCCATTTTATCAGACTTTTTCCTGCCTTCAAAGGAATAGCCTTTCAGGTCATATTTTATCTTTCCATAGCCTTCTCCAATATCTTCGGTCCATGCAGATATTTCTTTTCCTTCAGGATTTAATATGCGAATTTGCAATTCACCAGCAGCTTTAGAAAACCAACTTAAGGTGACTACCGGAATATTTGGTTCTTGCCATTGAAAAGTCCTTTCACCCCATTTCTCAGAATGAGTCAGTGATTCAATTTCATAAGCTATTAGTTCTTTATCTGGATTTGCAACTACCTTTCTCAATGGTTTAATATCTGCGACATAAATACTGCGTCCGTGAGTAGCTATAACAAGTTCGCCCTCTCGAGGCTGTATTACCATATCGTAAGATGCTACATTTGGAATAGAAGCCATGATATCCCAATTGTTCCCGGCATCAAAACTCACATACGAACCTCCATCAGTCCCCATAAATAGCAGATTTGGCTCCTCAGTATCCTGGACGATTACATTTGCGGCTTCATATTGAAGACCGTCTCTTATCGATGTCCAGGTTTTGCCGTAATCTCCACTTTTGTAAACCCTGGTTTCAAAATTATCTTCTCTGTAACCAGTCAAAGTGGCAAAAACTTCGCCTTTTTGATGATTAGATGGGTGAATACTACTTACCCAAAGTCTTTCAGGAAGGTTTTCACTTATCTTTTCCCAGTTTCCTCCTCCATTCATCGTAACCCATATATTTCCATCATCAGTTCCGGCATAGATCAATCCGAATTTTAACGGTGATTCTTCAATTATCGTGATCGTAGAATAGGGTACATTGCCCTGAGGAAGATCTTTAGTAAGATCATCACTGATTTCTTCCCAGGAATCTCCCTGATTCATAGATCTGAAAACTTTTTGAGCACCCATGTAAAGGATTTTATTGTTGTGCGGACTCATCTCTAAAGGAGTTCTCCAGTTAAATCTCAAGGGATCTTCACCGATATCATGTCTAGGTCCAATTTTGGTATATTTTTGTTCATCCATCTGGATGCGATAATAATTCCCAAATTGAAATCCGGTATAAATAAGGTTGTGATCATAAGGGTCAGGAAAAACATACATTCCGTCTCCTCCGAATATTCTTTCCCATGATTTAGTTTTATTTGGAATAGATTTACTTGAGCCTCTTAATGATCCGTTATCCTGTAGTCCGCCATAAACCATATAGGGTTCCTGATTATCGACTGAAACAGTATAAAACTGACCAATAGCCAGGTTATTGATGTGAGTCCAATGCCCTCCACCATCATAAGTTCTGTATAAACCACCATCATTACCAAGGAGCATGTGCATAGGGTTATCCGGATTAATCCATAATGCCTGATGATCTACATGAACATCCCCTGCTGAGTCCAGCCTGTGCCAGGTTGCACCACTATCATTGCTTTTAAGCATCGGAACTCCCATGATGAATAATTCACTATCATCTTTAGGGTTTACTCTTATTTCTCCAAAATAATATCCATAAGTATAATAAAGGCCTTCAATTGGATATGAATTAGCCAGTTCCCAGGATTCTCCGGAATTATCAGATCTATATACCTGGGCTCCTACAACTGAAGTTTCAAACAATGCATTATTCGCATCACCTAAGTAATCAGAAAGTGCTTTTGGGGTATAATCATTTTCTCTAATTTCTTTTTTTACTCTCTGAGCATCATACTTTTCAGGAAAATTATTGGCTTTCAGGTAGTTATTTAATTTTTCATTTTCAAGTGCTAACAGCTCGTCCTTCGACATCTCCAGGAAATCTGATGCTAATAATTCATCCTTTTCCCTGTCTTTCTTTTTCTTTTCCTCTTTCTGGTTATCAAGTAAGGCATATATCACAGAAGGATCTTCGTGACTAACTGCAAGTCCAATTCTTCCTCTATTTTGTCTTTCGGCAAAACCGTTATCCAATTCTTTCCAGGTCTTTCCCCCATCGTCAGATCTGTATATTGATGATCCAGGGCCACTACCTTTGAAATTCCATGCTTTTCTGGTTCTTTCCCATGAAGAAGCCCATAACTGATCCGGGTTTGCGGGATTAATTTCAAGATCAATTATCCCTGTACTGTCATTTACAAATAATGTTTTCTCCCAATTCTTTCCTCCATCTTCAGATAAATAAACCCCTCTTTCTTCATTTGATGAATACAGGTTTCCCATGGCAGCTAACCATACTTTTTCAGGATTTTCCGGATGAACTATTATTCTGCCAGTGTGTTGGATACCTTCCAGCCCAAGAAATGTCCAGGTTTTGCCTGCGTCATCAGATCGATATACACCATCGCCTGCATAACTACTTCTACTTGAATTATTTTCCCCGCCACCTACATAAATTATTTTTGGATTTGATGGGGCAATAGCTATATCACCAATTCCTATAGTCCGTTGATTATCGAAGACAGATTCAAAGCTTTGGCCGTTATTGGTTGTTTTAAAAACGCCACCAGAGGCATAAGCTATATAAAATTCATTTATGTTTTCAGGATTTACAGCAATATCAACTATTCTACCTCCCTGAACGATAGGACCAATATTTCTTACTGGCAGTTCTTTTACCGGAGAACTTTCTTCAAGGGCCTGCCTTTTTTTAAATGCCTCACCAAAGACATCAGGACCTGATGGTTTTACTTGCCCTAATAATGAAATACTATAAAAGGCAAGTAGAACTATAAATAGGATTGATGTAAAATTTTTTTTCATATTTGCAGTTAATTAAATTTAAAACGGTATCACACTGTTAAAACATCGGTTTCAATTCCTGTAAGGAAAATAAGGTATATTTGAACCAAGATAAAATATAATTAGCTAAAATCATTATGTTGATAAGCAGACCACGAAGAAACACCCTGTTTTCTATTTTTATTTTTATTATAATTCTAATAGCAGGAATATATTTTTTATTAAACCTGTATAATCAAAATGGCCATTGGGGTTGGCTGATAGGCATCACTTTCCTGGGGATTATAGCGGTTGCTTTAGTTTTGAAGATCATGTTTGGATATAAGGTTATCAAAGCAGAAAAAAATAAATTTCTGGTCTATTATCCGTTTAGATTTCGACGTGAAAGTTATTTATTAAATGATCTGATCCAATGGGAAATAATAATCATTGAAACGGGTAAACAACCATTTGAAGAAATCAAAGCACTTTTTACAAACGGTAAATTTTCCTTAAACCTGCCAGAAAATGGGAATTATAAGAAGTTCAAACAATTTTTCGAAAAAAAGGCTCCTAAAAAAAGAGTAAAACAATGAAAGCAATTTTATTAGTTGGAGCCGGAGGTTTTTTTGGGGCTATTTCCCGGTTTCTAATCGGAAAGTGGTTACATACCTATACTTTATTCTACATCCCGTGGGCTACTTTATTAGTAAATCTTGTGGGTAGTTTTTTAATTGGATTCACTCTTGGTATTGTTTCCCAGAATGGAGTGGCATCAGATAATTATAAATTATTTATTGTAACCGGTTTTTGTGGGGCCTTCACAACATTTTCAACTTTTTCTTTTGAGAACCTTATTTTAATTAAAGACCAGAATTATTCAATCGCTGCAATATATACTTTAGTAAGTTTTATTGGCGGGCTGCTTCTTGCCTGGGGTGGATTTGAATTATCAAAGTAATCCAATGCCTTAAAATTGCATTGACCACATTCAGATATTATATTGTCTTCTCTGAAAAATAAACTGTCCCATTTATGAAGAAAGTCTTTCTAGTAGTTATAATATTTTTGCTGGCATTAATAATCACTTTTTTGTAGGAACCAGTTTAGCGAGCGAAGCACTTCCTTCAGGTCAAAAAGGACCTCAGGCAGATAGCCTCGCGAAAAAGATGCTTTATGCGATTAATCATGATTCATGGGAAAACACTAAATATGTATCCTGGAATTTCTCAGACAGACACTCATTTATCTGGGATAAAAAATCTCATTTAGCTTGTGTGAAATGGGATGATTACAAAGCATTAATTGATCTTAAAAAGTCGCAAGGAATTGTTTACGATGACGGCAAATTAATTGAAGATCCTTCTGACAATGCTAAGCTTGTGAAAAAAGCCATAGACCATTTTAATAATGATTCGTTCTGGTTAAATGCACCAGCAAAAGCTTTTGATCCCGGCACGGAAAGGAGGATAGTCGACTACGAGGGTAGAAAGACTCTGTTAATTACCTATACTAGCGGCGGAACTACTCCCGGTGACTCCTATTTATGGTTTCTGGATGAGAATGGATTGCCTGAGTATTATAAAATGTGGGCAAGTATTTTACCTGTCAAAGGATTGAAAGCAACGTGGGAAGATTGGACAGAGATCAATTCCGGAGCCCTACTTTCTACTTCACATGAAATACTTTTTATTGATGTGGAAATAAAAGATCTTAAATCTGCTGAAACGCTGAATGAGATCTCTCCGGATGACCCTGAGTTGTTTTCTCCATTAAAAAATTAACCCCTGTTTGATTAAACAGGGGCTTCAAATTTTAATGACTCCAGTCGTGATTATTAATTTCTTCGAGACAAAATTTTAATAGTTTTATACTATCTCCAATATCGTCTTTATTTGCCATTTCTATAACCTGGTGTAAATAACGTGTTGGGATTGAAATTGCTCCACTAATGGCTCCTTTTTTCCCCATTCTCTGAAGTCCGGCAGTATCAGTACCTCCGGCAGTCAGGATCTCAGGTTGCCATTTGATCTCATTTTTGTCAGCAACTTTTTTCATGAACTCAACCATACGGTAATCACAAATTGTAGAAGCATCCATTACTTTAATCGCTGTACCACCACCCAACTTTGTAACCTTTTCATGTTCGGCAGCACCAGGGGAATCATAAGCAATTGTAGTATCCAATCCGATACCAAAGTCGGGGTTTATATTATGAGCAGCGACATTTGCCCCTCGGATTCCAACTTCCTCCTGTACGGTAAATACACCATACACATCAATATCATTATCCTTCAATTCTCTAAGTGCCTCAATAAGGATAAATACGCTCACCCGGTTATCGATAGACTTACAATTGACACTATTACCCATTTCAACCAAAGAGCGCTCTCTTGTAATCGGATCGCCAATTGAAATATACTGTTCAACTTCTTCTTTTGATAATCCAAGATCGATGAAGTAATCAGTGGTTTTTGGATTTTTATTTCTCTCTTCCTGGCTCATCACATGAATAGGCTTTGTACCCATTACACCAATAAAGTCCTTTTTACCGTGTACAATTACCCTTTGAGCAGTAAGTGTCTTCGGATCAAACCCTCCTAAAGTATGAAATCGCAGATATCCTTCTTTATCAATATGAGTAACGATAAAGCCAATTTCATCCATATGAGCAGCAACCATTACTTTTTTGCCATCAGGATTATTTTTACCTTTTTTTACTGCATAGACATTTCCGAGATTATCAACATTGACTTCGTCTACCAGAGGTGACACTTCTTTGATTACAAGATCTCTTATCCTTTTTTCAAATCCCGGAGCTCCTGCTTCTTCGCAAATATCTTTAAGTAATGAAACGTTTATCATGTGATTATTTTTTTATAAGTGCATTTCTATGAATCACCGCATCATGAATTTCGTGATTATCATCCTGGTAAATGAACACAACATAATCTTGTTCATCCCAATATTGAGTGGTTTTGCCTTCATAGGTATCTCTATATCCCACTACGGTGTATGGCCTGTTATCTAACCCGTTAAAAAGTGTAACCTGACCTAATTCCAATGGGGGCTCAGGTCGTTCATTATTTGAAGGTCCGATATTACAAGCTGCAAATCCTATGATTATTACCCCCACAAAAAATAAATTCTTCATCATCTTCTTATTAAATTATCTTAAGATATAAAGTTTCCCAAAACCATTTTTAAAAGCCCTGGCGTCTGGCCCCAGACTTCTTTGTTTTATTTGTTCCCCCTGATTTTGAATAGAAACTTTGTAAAGATAAACACCATTTGCCAGTTTATCCCCAAATTCATCAGTCCCATCCCATGAAAATTCAGTGATATTATTACCTGAGTGAATAGGGCCTAATTCATCCTGGGTGATCTCTCTAACTATTCTTCCACTAATAGTCATTATGGTAATTTTAATTTCTTCGGGTATATCAGAGCCAGTTAATGTGAAAACAAACCTTGTTGATGTTGAAAAAGGATTCGGATATGGATAAAAATTTGTAATTGTTGACTCATTTATTACCTCAAACGAAATCTCATATGGTTCGCTGCCTGTTTGATTTCCTGAGCCATCGGCAGCTTTAACCCAAAGGGAATAAACTCCATCCTCCAGGGGCCCGGGCCGAAAGTTTAAGGTAAAATCTCTATCATCGAGTGCTGGTAAAACCTCAACCTGATCTGAAGCCAGGATAACTTGTTCATAATTACACCCTTCACAATCAGGCTTAAATAATAACTCAACTCCTGTTGTATCTGTTTTCCTCAATGAATTCTGTTCATCACGGACTTTTATCGATATTAAAGGATCCGGAGAAACTATTTCACCATCCATTATTGTTCTTCCATCAAACGTCACTTTAAGTGTAGGTTGTAATGTGTCCCTCTTTACAGAAAGCAATCGATCACCCGAAAATACATTGTTAGTATAATATATTTCAGGTTGGACATACGGATTAACAAAAACAGAAAGATCATTTTCACCTGCAAAGCCTTCTGTATTAAATTCTACACTAAATACTTCTTCCTCACCTGGTTGAGGAGAATTAATCTTTATAGTATCATTAAAAATTTTCCCGGTTTCCTGGTTTCTCATTCTCAGGGACACTTTCAGCGAATCAGCAAATTCTTTTTCTGATATATTCCTGAAGGCAAAATCTATTACTTTTGACTCACCTTCATTTAATTCAGTTCGCTCTACTTGTGTTTCGTTTACTGGGTATAAAATTCCCTCCGGCGGATAACTTAATGTAACAAACCAATAATCCAAAGGAGCGGGCGTCCTATTTTCAGAATCACTAATATTATATTTAAGCCTTAAATAGGGGTAATCCTGAGGGTTTATTGAGCTTACGTCATACTCTCCATTTTGCAATTCGGTAAATCCGGATATATTTGTTTGATCTCCGGAAAAATTCTCACCAATCAGATCCACTGAATAATTATCTGTGGCACCGGTTATTGCCTTTATTTTAAGAGTGGAAAAACTGGTGGCTGGACCAATTCTTGAAGAGATCAGCTCTCCTTCATCAAATCTCCCGGTAATGATTCCGTCAAAACTGATCTCCTGAAGCTCCTCCGGAGAAACCTCAGCTTTAATTACCCGGGCATCCCCTGCTGATGATCCTTTTGCTCCAATAATAATAATCGGATCTCCATCTGAGAAATCATTCCAGGCAGAAACCTGAACTCCAATTTCTGATAATGCTTGCTTAGTCTGATCATTTAAAGTGGTATAAGAGGCAGAACCTATACTGAAAATAACTACTTTATCACCATTTTTTAATCCATTAATATAATCTACAAGATCTGGCCCATTTCTCTCGTTCAACTGAGAATTGAGGAAATTATTTATTACCTGAGGTCTCCTTCCGCATCGATTAGGGTCCAAAAGATCAAAATTGCCATTATCAAGAACTGCAAAAGGATTGGCATTCTGTCGATCAAAAGCGATAGCATTTAAGCTATTATTACGACATACTTTTCGAGGATCATCTGTAATGATATAGTTCAAATCGTTAATGAACAAACGTATATTTTCCGGATCACTATCGGGGTTAGAAGCACCATAAGTTGTCAAACCCACCAATGCTTCTGTATTCTCAAAATTCCATTCACCTGTTATCGGATCTATTTCAATTCCTTCAAGATCATTAAAAGTAAACTGACCGGAATTCAATTGAGCCCAGGCTTCAGGATGGCCATCTATATAACTAAAAGAACTCCTTACAAATGAAGTGTCCTCTTCAGGTGAAGGAGTTGCATATTTCGATCTCCAATACCAACTCACACTATCCTGTTCAGCTAAAGTATAGGACCTTTCAGCAATAATTTCGCCAGACACCTGTTCTGAATTAAAAACAGGACTGTTATAAAAGAAGGAAGAATCAATATCTACAATAAAAGTTCTGTTCCTTTCACTCGGGTCAGAGGAACTAACAATAAGATCAGTCTGTGTATCAGATAAAACTGAAAATTCAGGAGGTAAAAGAGTCAACACACCACTTTTAGGAATAAAAATAGGGACTCTAATTGTGTTGTTTACCTCGTTTAATTCATCAACAAAATTTTCCGAGTCAACGGTGATCTCTAAAATGTTGTTTCCAAAAGCTCCTGATACATTCGGTATATTAAAAGTTATAGTATCACTATACAGTATGGATGGCCTGAAAAAATCATCGTAAAAAAAGGTAGTTCCGTCTTCCAGTATCCTGGTTATACGATAATTAATTGAATCTTTTACAGTTGTCCCAAAATTGTGAAATGCAAGATTAATTGAAATCGAATCTGACTGATCATTTAAAGCTCCTCCTCTCGCATCCTGAATTGAAAAAGTTTCACTTATCGCTGCATAATCGGGTTTCTTCGCACCAAATAATTGTACTGCCGGGTCGCTGTACAAAACCATCTGGTGTATCTGAGCCAAATGCCTTTCGCTTGGAAAAATACTATTATAATATTCTCTCTCTGTTTTGGCCTTAATTTCTCCTATCGATTTATTGATAAAAACACTGTCCGAAAAAGCATAATCGTAAATCAAACCTGAATACCGTCTGAGATCAGTACTAAACGCCAAATTTGCATGGGCTATGAAACCAATAGACCCTTTATTAGGAATTATCAACCAATCTTCACTGAAGGCTATTGCCGAACTATATAAATTTCCTGCACTACACCCATTGATCAGCATGAATGGATATTTCCCCTGGTTTTCATATCCCTGGGTAGGATCTGAGGCTTTTCCTATATCAATATCAGAAGCTACAGTGCCGGAATGCCCGAAAAAGGTTATCATGGCTAATCCGCTATTCGCTGCTTCAGCAATATTTATTTCCTCAATAGAGTTATTAGTGCTTTTACCTTGTGTCGTAACCTTTCCTCCCATGAAATGAGATTCGGCATCTACTTTAAAATTATTTACATAACGCCTAAAACTGATTAACTCATTTTCGGTAAGTCCACCGCTTAAATGCAAAAAATCTTTTCGCCAAAGAGCATCAAATGGTAATTGTTCTATTTCTCTAACTTTGTTTAGATATACTGCAATATCTTGAGCGTTTTTGGCAGGATATCTTCCTATGGGAATGGTGCCATAGGGATTATTTCCATCTAAATAAGCAGTATAAAGAGCATCGCTACCGGGGAAGCCTGCTGTTGGCACTAAATCATGGAGCACATCATCTCCATCGCTGGTTATAGGGCCATTGCGATAGTAATTTCTAAACCAATAAAGTGCCCTACCAGCTATAAAAATCATTTCTAGGTTACCATTGTCATGTAGATATTTAATCAAATTATAAATTCCACCAGGACCTGGCTGTCCATAATTAAACTGATCATAAATGGTTTGAACATTCATTATTAAAGTATCATAACTACCTCCTTCAGCAGAAGCCCGGTATGATGCATAAGCTTCTACCGGATCATCATAATCCAGTGCCGGTACTCGTAACAGATTATTCGTGATAACCAGGTAATCAGCATTTAAATCCAGTTGCTTAAATGATGCTGATTGAATTTCAGGTACTGACAGAAAATTTGATGTAGCATAAAAATCGCGTTCAATTAATGCACCATCATAAATAAATTCGATATCATTTTGAACATTCTGATATGAAACCCTTCTGATATTATCGGGATCTGTTATATCAAACAATTCCTCCACCAGTGAAGCATTTCTAATTCTCCCAATAGCATCCCCGGTATTTTGCCTGGGAAAAGAAAACATCTTAGCCGGCTCACCAAGCATATCTGCATTTTGGGTATAAACTAGATTCGCATAGGATACCGATACATCATCCGCAGTAGTATTATTCACTGTAATCTGTACTACAACTTCATCATTTGGTCCTACCAACGACCAGGGTATTTCTCCCGTATATGTAGCATTTATAAAACCATTAAAAGAAAGAGTTGTGATCAAAGATAATTCAGACGGTGATGGTCCGACATAAACATCTACAATGTGATCCCTGTTGTTTCGGCCTGTCAATTGAATAGTGAAAACAGGATTTGGGGAAGATGTTATACCTGAGGCAACAGGAGCTAATGAAAAATCAAATGATTGTCCACGGCGAACTCTGGTACCAGTCCATTGCTCACCCTGATCAAATGCAGAAAGCATAATATCACCGATATACCTGACACCAGTGGCAGCCTGATCAGTAAAAACTCTAAGTGCTTCTGCTTGATGAGATTCTATTACAGGTAAATTGCCCGGGTCATTGCCCGAATATAATGGCATTCTTTTACCCAGCGATCCATCAAAACTTGAAGTTAAAAAATATGAAGCTGTATCAGTATAGATATTATAAAACTGGTGAGGCTGGTCACCGGGTTCTGAATATATTTGCTGATCCAGAGTTCCATCATTCCTTTGTCCGTAAAATATCAGTTCATCACCCGGATCGAAACTTCCATCTGACTCACCTCTTATCAAAATAGATTGCTCTTCACCTCTGAAATATAACTTTAAGAGTCGTGGATCAATTTCATCAATGGAAATACCATTATCCTGAAGATCTTCATAAGTAACACTGTAAAACCCTGTTTCAGCAACCTTAAGCTTATAATAATCCTGGTTTGGATTTATCCAGTCATTAGTATACTGAGCTCTTACTGGAAAAATAAAAGCTGTGAAAACTATAAGAAGTAAATATGTTTTGCTTCTATTCATTATTAAGACTAAAATCTACTTTTAAACTGAATATATGAGAATAAAGAGCATCATTGACATTGCCCATATCTGTCAGAGCATAATCAATATAAAAATTTTTGATTTTTAGCCCTACTCCTGCTGATGGTGTTACTTTATATGATTCAGTGCCATCAAAGTTTTTTGATTTTTGAACCTGTCCGGCCCCACCCCTCACAAATATCATTTGTTTATAATCAAATTCAACCCCTGCATAAGGATCAATGGAGGTAAAACTTCCGGAGATTAAAGTATTTCGCTTACCATCAAAAGTAAATAACAGGTCCAGGGCAGGCCTTATACCTATTTTTTCTTCTAATAGATTAAATCTTCGGCTGGCTCCAATAATCAATCTGGGTGGAGAAATCTCCAGACTTTGATCAGATATCTCATTCCCTGTCTGCGCATATATTTGTGATAGCAAGCTTGTTTCATGATACCATGCCACGTATGTACCGGTCGCGTCCCTTAAGTTCGCTGCCACATCCCATTTACCAAGTTTCGTTTTAAGTCCGAGATCAAACCCAAATCCCCAGGCAGTAGCAAAATCACCTGCATTTCTATACAATACTTTAACATTTGCTCCGAAGTGTAGGTCAGGAGTTTTTGGGAAAATATGGGCAACTGAAAAAATAAAGGCATAGTCAGAGGCAGAAAAAAACCTTATGTTATCATAATTTATCGAGCCATCGGCATCGTACAAAAACCGGGTATCCGGAATGTCATCCACTCCCAACCTGATAAAAGAAAAAGCAAGAGAGGTGGATGAATCTGTTCGCGCAGCGATCGAGGCGTAATCGTAATTTGCTATTCCTGCAAACAACGAGGTATGCATGGCAGCTACTTGTAACTCATCCGTTGGAATTCCCATAAGTCCTGCCGGGTTCCAATAACCTGAATAAACATCAGAGGAAACAGATTGAAAGGCACTACCCATTCCATACGCTCTTGCCCCGACTCCCAGAGCGAGGTATTCATTAGCATATTTCGGGGTACTAACCTGAGCAAAAAGCAGGGAAGGTAGAAAAAAAATCAACCAACACAATCTCATCATAAAGCAAATTACTGAAATCAAATGCTTCAACAAAAAAGATTTTCTAATAAAAATTTAATTTTTTTTAAAAAAAATCAATTTTTTTTTGCCTTATGACCGCTACAAAAGCAAAGTGTTGATAATCAAACGCTTAACAAAAATCAGCTTTTAATTATTGTTCATAATCGCACACCACTATGTTCATCAGTGTTACAAATAACCCGCAATTCTTCTAAGCGTAAAATATAACAAGGAACATGACAAAGAACAGTACCTTGCATTACAAAGTACATTGTATTACTTTAGCAACTATAGTTACCAGAAATAAAGTTTAAGGCAGATGCATAAAATAAATAAATGATGAAAGTGGAAAATACACAAGTGCAAATGCGGAAAGGAATTTTGGAGTTTTGCATTTTGCATATAATTTCGAGAGGTGAAGTTTATGCTTCAGACATGTTGGATGAATTAACCTCAGCACGGATAATGGTTGTGGAAGGCACCTTATATCCGTTACTGACACGCTTGCGTAAAGCTGGATTAGTTGAGTATAAATGGGTTGAGTCTCAATCAGGCCCACCCCGTAAATATTATACTCTTACTGAAGAGGGCGAATCATTCCTGAAGAGCTTAAATGACACATGGGATGACCTCGTTTTATCGACAAACCAAATTATCCAGGAAAAATAACTGAAGAATCGTCATGAAAAAGAATATAAGTATAAATATTGGAGGAATCATATTCCACATAGAGGAAGAAGGATATGAAAGTCTGAAATCCTATTTGGATTCAATAAACAAGTATTTTTCTACCTATGAGGACAGTAGTGAAATTATCGCAGATATCGAGAATCGAATTGCGGAAATATTCCTGGCCAAATTAAATGAAGGCAAACAAGTTATCAATGCAGAAGATGTTGCTTCACTAATAAGCACTATGGGTAGCATAGAAGACTTCGAAGCATTAGAAGAAACTTTGGACGACGGAACGTTCAATCAAGAATTCAGTCATAAGGATAAAGAAAAATCTTATGAAGGTTTTTCGGCTGCTTCCAGAAAACTGTTCCGTGATATGAACAACAGATTAATCGGAGGTGTTTGTAGCGGACTTGCGCATTACTTTAATGTGGATGCACTTTGGATCCGTCTAATTTTTCTGATTCTAACTTTCGGGGGCTAATATTTGAAGCAACTCCTGTTTTGGTAGTTGTAGGATATATAGCTATGTGGATAATTGTTCCACCTAACTATACCCTTGAAGAAAACAAACAGATTAAAAAGCTTTACCGAAATCCGGATGACAAGGTAATAGCCGGTGTATCAGGAGGTATTGCAGCATACTTTGGTACAGACGTGACTCTAATCAGAGTACTGTTTATTCTGGGAATATTTGCCGGTGGTGCAGGACTTATATTATACCTGGTGTTATGGATCATAACTCCAATGGCCTCGACAATCACTGAAAAGGTTCAAATGCGGGGGGAGCCGGTAACCCTTTCTAATATAGAGTCGAATATTAAGAAAGGGTTAAACCTGAAAGAAGACGATCAGGAAAATCTATTAGTTAAGATTCTTCTTTTCCCTTTCCGACTCATCGCCATGTTTTTTCATTGGTTATCAAGGGTTCTTGGTCCTTTATTAAAGTTTTTGGTAGAAGCCATAAGAGTAATAATAGGAGTATTCATAACCTTTGTAGGACTTGTTGTTTCTGTCTCTTCAATTATTGGATTAGCAGCTGCCTTAGGTATTACCGCAGCACCTGAAAATACTGTTATCGATGGTATTCCAATAAGCATATTTACTGAGATGTTTCCTGCAATCGGAATACTAGGTGTTTTCCTTATAGTTACAATCCCTGGTGTTATGCTTGCAATTGCTGGCATATCTATTATCTCCAGAAGATGGGTCTTAAATACAGGAGTAGGCTGGAGTTTTCTGGCAGCATGGTTTATATCAATTGCTATTGTTGCTGCAACTCTTCCTAAGGCTATCTCACAATGGAGTGATGAAGGACATGTTGAAACTGAGGAAATTTATAGTGGCATAGAAGGCAAACAAATAGTATTGCGACTTTCTGACGAATATAATGATGATAACAACCTCTTCAGCAGAGACATCAATGATTATAATGAAATCAGATTACAGCTACGCGGTCACGATGAAAATTACGTGAAGATGGTGAAAAAAATATCTGCGAGGGGTAGCTCTTTTGAAAACGCCCGTGAATATGCTGAAAAAGTAAACTATGGCGTTGTACAAAATGATTCTGTAATAGTATTTGACAGGGAGATCGAGTTTGACAAAGAATCAAACTGGAGAGCTCAGGAGGTTACTGTAACATTATATATCCCATATCAAACCCCTGTTCATGTTGAAAAAGGCTTTAACCAGGTGATTTCAAGAACTTTGAGCAAGTACGGTTACAGAAGATCAGAATTTTCCAAAAATACCTGGGTCTTCAATCCGGATGGATTACAGTGTTTAACATGTGAGTCAGATGATGATTCAGATGATGAATACAGGTATGAATACAGGACTAACGAATCCGACACCATCGAATTCGATAGCATTTCAAATCTTGTTATCGATGAAGGCTTCAATGTTAAGATCAATCAGGGAGATAAGTATTCTGTTACGATTAACAGTCACTCTGAAAGATATATTGACAGAGTAAAGCTGACCAATATCGATGGGGTCCTAACGATGGATTATGATAGCGATGGTAATTCATGGATGGATGAAAGCGATAAAGTTCATATTGAAGTAACCGTTCCTGAATTGCAATCTCTTAAATCAACAGGAAAAAGTAAGGTTTATTTAAATAACCTGAGACAGGAAACTTTTGAAATTGAAGCATCCAATCAAGCCAAGATATTTTATACCGGCGATGTTAAAAATTTATATGTAAACGCAACGGGCATATCTAAAATTGATTTGGAAGGAAACTGTAACTTCTTGCAAGCGACTATTTCAGGTAGTAGTTCTTTACAAGCAAAAGAACTCGAAACAAATAGAGCAGAAATCAAGGTTTCCGGAGCAGCACGAGCAAAAGTAAATGTAACAGGAGAATTAAACGAAACTATATCTCAATACGGATCGATTGAAAATATCGGACAATATAATCAATAATAAATTTTGTAACATTTCTGATCAAAAACCGGCTTTAGGCCGGTTTTTTGCTTTATATTAAATTGCAACAACTAAAATCATTAATATGTTCAAGTATCCAGTATTAATAAATTTAAGCTTACTCATGATTTTTATTATTTCATGTGCAGCAAATAAAAAACAATATGATCAGGGTATTACGGGTAAAGTAATGTGGTATGAAGGGAATTTTATGCCTGCAATTGGAGATGATGCAAATAGAAGTAAGCCCGTTGGGATTTCCAGAACACTTTATATTTTCGAGCCGATTAGTGCTGAATCAGTTGATATCACCAATAGAGTTTGGTTAAGTGTCATTGATAAAAAGCCATTTAAAACAGTAAAGTCAGATGAGTCTGGAAATTTTAAAGTTTCCTTACCTCCTGGTAAATACACTATTGTTTCCAAAGAGGAAAAAGGATATTACGTTAATAGGTTTGATGGAGACAATATAATTAACCCCGTTAAAGTCGATAAAGATAAGTGGACAGAAATAGAAGTTAAGCTAGACTATAAAGCAGCTTATTAATTTTTTTCAAGGCCAAGCAACCTCTGATTATACTTCTGCATCTTCCTATTGAATGCGAGTAATGAGACTAAAAATTTCACATAACGACTCACTTGAGCAAATTGTTCTGGATTGTAAAAAGCAGAAACGAAATGCGCAAAAAGAGCTATATGATCGGTATTCCGGCAGAATGCATGCCATTTGCCGGCGGTATATATCTGATAGCCTCGAGGCAGAAGGAGTTATGGTGAAAGGATTCATGAAGATCTTTGAAAAAATAGATCAATATGAATTTCAAGGTAGCTTCGAAGGATGGATGAGAAAGATAATGGTAAATGAAGCATTAATGTATCTCAGGAAGAATAAAAATATGTGGCCTGAGTCTGACTTGAATGCAGCTTCAAATGTTCAGGATTATAATTCACTATCCAATTCTCTCGAAGCAGAAGACCTTTTAAAACTGATTGATAAATTACCCCAAGGCTATAGAACTGTCTTTTCATTGTATGCTATCGATGGGTTTTCTCATAAAGAAATTGCAGAAAAACTCAACATAAGTGAAAACACCAGTAAAAGCCAATTAAGCAGGGCAAGGTCACAGTTACAAAAAATGCTTTCTTATGAAGAGGAACGCATTAATAAAAATTTAAAGGAGGACCACCATGGATAATTCAAATTTAGACAAGCTCTTTAGAGATAAACTCAGCACCCATGAGTCTGATCCGTCACCAAAAGCGTGGGAGGATCTGGATAAAATGCTGAAGCAGAAAAAAAGCAAGTCCAAAAAACGGATATTTTACAGGGTGGCTGCCGCTATTTTATTCCTTGGAGTTGCTTCAATAGTGTTATTTCAGTTACCTGAAGAAGAAGATATTTTGGTTCAGCAAACTGAAGAATTGAACATTCCACAAATTGAAAAGAACGATGAAAAATTAAATACTCCGATAAAAACTGAAGAATTAATTGCGGATAATACCAATAACTCTACAATAACTGAAAATGAAAATGAAGGAAAAAAGGTCGAAGCGATTACAAGCAAATCAGCTACCGATTCCGGAAAACAAATCGAAGTAGCAAATAATACAAAATCATCAAACCCTAAAAAAATTAACATGCAGGAGTCAGTTGAGCAGACAGAACAAATTCAAACAAAAAATATGCTTGCTGACGGAAAAGAATTAAAAAATATTACAGAACCACAGATGGAGGAAAAAATATCTGATCAGTCTCAATCAGTTACTTTAACCTTCGGAAAGGTTGCTACAAAAACAACAAAGCCTGAACCTACGGATCAAGGAAACTTAGGTGAAGAGCAGATGTGGGGTGATGATTCATTGCTTGAATCACTTGCCTCTGACTCAAAGGCTACCAATGAAAGTAAAAAGATTTTTAAATCGATCAAAAACACTACCAGTCAGTTACTCGCATTCAATGGTAAAAACAAAAACTTAGAAACTGAATAGGTATGAAAACGAAAATAATTTTTATTCTGGCTTCAATATTTCTTACAGCTACAAATTCTTATGGTCAGAATCCCGATACTCTAAAACTTGAATTCCCTGGCAATAATACTGTCATAATTCAATATAACGATACTTTGGGGCTTGAGGTAATACGAAATTACAATCTAAATAAGATTGTTGATGATTATCGGTACCATCTTGATTCTGGTGACTCGGATGAATTCAAAAGAATTATAATTAAAAATGAATCTGATTATGCTCGAATCATAAAAGAGGATAAAGGAAAAATTTATATCATCAAATCTGATGGCTCCACTGAGGTATTGGTAGAAGGTGAAGATTACGAAGATGATCAGGGCGATGAGGAATTAGTTATTCAATATCCTCGAAAACATGGCAAAGTTGAAGATAACAGGAAAAGGCCTGGTACAAAAACTACAGGTCATATTGAATATGGATTAAATAATTGGGTTGAAGGATCTGATTTCCCTTCAGGTAATTCCCAATATGCAGTGAAACCATGGCATAGTGCTCGCATAGGAGGTACTATCGAGAATAAATCATCTTTCGGTGGACCTTTGTTTCTATTATGGGGAGCTGGTATCCATTGGTACAACTTTAAATTTGATGATCCTGCTACCCGAATTTCCAAAACTGAAACAGGAGTAGTTTTCACGCAGGATCAAAATCCTGAGCTTGGTTTTATAAAAAGTAAACTAACAGCTTCTTATGCTACAATGCACTTTGTTCCAATGCTTGATTTCTCATACAAAAAGAAACCAATAGAATTGAGTGACGGAAGTATTAGAAATGTGACAAGATATAATAAGAAAAGCTTTAGAGTAGGTTTTGGAGGCTTTGTAGGTTACCGACTAGCCAGCTATTCAAAATACACTTACAATTTTGAGGGTGACAAGGAGAAAGATAAAGACTTCTCAAGCTTTAACATGAATAATTTCAGATATGGATTAAGAGCTCAAATAGGCTATGGAAACTTTAACTTCTTTGTGGACTATGATCTTAACCCGGTATTTGATGATGTAAATGCCCCGGATTTAAATGCAGTAAGCTTTGGATTCATATTCTAATTAAAAAAGGGGGCGATTCGCCCCCTTTTTCTGTTTTCTATATTTCCAATTGTTCTTTCTCTTCTTCACTCAGTTTGAGATCTTTTATCACCCGTTCCCTTTCAGGTCGTAATTTTGTTGTCGAATAAAATAGCAAACCGACATACACCGCCAGAAACAATCCACTTTCAGAAAGAAAGTAACCGAATACAGCAGCCAGGGAGGCTACTTCAAAAGCTGCAAACAAAACAATATTTGAAGTCATAAAACCTGTTAGCTTTAACCTGAGATTCTGTGCATTAATTGCGTTTTGTATTGATCTCTTATAATAAATAATCCCTCCAACAGCACTCAATAAGATTATTGCGATTATCATGAGATTTGTAGTAATATCCACTTCAGGCATCAAAGGTTGTAGTGAACCATCATAGAAATGAAGCCAGACGTAAACAAAAAATCCCAGTGGTAATGCCAGAGTAAAATAATATAACAATGACATCCTGGTTATGAATGATTTATTATTCATAATTAAAGGAGTTTATATTCCTGTATAGTTAAATGGTGTTATGTCGCTTAATTCCTTCTTTATACTCTCGTTTACATTCAGTTCTGAGATAAAGCTTTTGATTGTTGATTCTGTGATCTTTTCATTTTTCCTGGTCAAAGACTTCAGGGCTTCATAAGGTTTTGGATATCCTTCTCTTCGTAAAATTGTCTGAATTGCCTCAGCTACAACAGCCCAGTTTTCTTCAAGATCATGATCAATAGCAGACTTATTCAACTCAAGCTTACCAATACCTTTTGTTAACGAGGCCAGTGATATTAATATGTGACCAAAAGGAACCCCTACATTTCTTAAAACTGTGCTGTCAGTAAGATCTCTTTGTAATCTTGACACAGGTAACTTTCCGCCAAGAAATATTAGCTGGGAATTAGCAATTCCAAGATTACCTTCTGCATTTTCAAAATCTATTGGATTAACCTTGTGTGGCATAGCAGAAGACCCTACTTCACCTTTCTTTATCTTCTGCTTAAAGTAATTCATTGCAACATATTGCCATATATCTTTACTGAAGTCCAGAAGTATCGTATTAATTCTTTTCCAGGCATCAAAATAAGCTGCCAGGTGATCATAGTGCTCAATTTGAGTTGTCGGGTAACTTCTTTTAAGACCCAGGTATTCAGTAACGAACTTATTCCCAAACTTATGCCAGTTCTCTCCTGGATAAGCTACGTTATGTGCATTAAAATTACCTGTAGCCCCGCCAAACTTTGCGGCAAAAGGAACTGCTTCCAATTGCTTTAATTGCTCTGTTAATCTGGAAACAAAAACTTCAATCTCTTTACCCAATCTCGTTGGAGAGGCAGGCTGTCCATGTGTTTTTGCCAGCATCGAAATATCTTTCCAGTCTTCTGCAATGCCTGACATCAATTCAATAACATTATTAAGGGCAGGTAACAATACTTTTTCATGTGCTTCCTTAATAGATAATGGGATTGCAGTATTGTTAATATCCTGAGAGGTAAGGCCAAAATGAACAAATTCTTTAACATCCTCTAGTCCCAAAGCATCAAATTTCTCTTTAATAAGATATTCAACTGCTTTCACATCATGATTGGTTGTTTTTTCTATCTCTTTGATAGCCTTTGCATCATCGAGAGTAAATTCTTTATAAATTGACCTTAGTGATTCAAACTTATCTGCATCTACAGAAGATAATTGAGGTATTTTTTGTTCGCATAGTGCGATAAAATATTCAATCTCTATTCTCACTCTGTATTTTATCAGGCCATATTCCGAAAAATATTCAGCTAATGAATCTGTTTTTGACCTGTACCTACCATCTACAGGTGATATTGCAGTTAAATCTGTTAATTCCATGATGTGATCTTATCCGAATAATTAATAAAGAGCCAAAAATAACCAATTCAATTAAGTTTAAACCAGCTCACCTTCAAAATCTTCCTTTTTCAGAAAAAGAAAGCCCCTCGCCTCACTTCCTTCATAAAAATCAACAACCATTCCCAGTAAATACATAACAAATTTTTTTTCAACATATACCGGAATACCTTCTATCTCAAAATGGTCATCATTTTCCTTTTTCTTATCAAAACCAAGAGCAAAAGACATACCCCCGCAGCCGGCTCCCTTGGCTCCTACTCTAAGTCCATATCCTTCCGGTATACCTTTCTTGGTCATGATATTTTTTACTTCTGCTAAAGCAGATTTACTAAATTCTATTGTTTTCATTCTTCAACCTCTGTTTAAAAAAGTCTAAAAAGGTAATAATTCATACAGATTGTCAATCTGATACAAATTTCTTTATAATTTTAGGTTTTATTAGTATATCGTAATATTTCAGTTTTTGTTAATTTAATTTTTAATTTATGGAAGGAATTATCGGTGATATTTTAAAAATCACAATCCCGGCAGCATTGGTTTTAACAGCAATGTATCTTGCTACAAAATCATTTATTGCCAGGGAACTCGATAAAAAAGAGCTTAAAATTAAAGCAAATAATGCCGAAGCAGCTCTTCCAATACGATTACAAGCCTTCGAAAGGATGACATTATTTTTAGAGCGTATATCTCCAGACAATTTATTCCCAAGGATTAACAGAAATGATCTGACAGCGGATGAGTTAAGATATGTCGCTATCAATGAAATAAGCAATGAGTATCAGCACAACCTCGCTCAACAAATTTATATGAGCGATGATTCCTGGCAACAAATCAAAAATGCCAAAGAATTCATGATCAGTTCGATTAATGATGCGGCTAGTCGTTGCGATAAAAATGCTCCCGGGCTTGAACTTGCTAAAATCGTGCTTAATGAAAGCATGCAAGACGAAAGTAATCCTGTGATTTCTGCTATGATCACTTTAAAAAATGAAATAAGGAAAATTTTTTAACTATGAGAACAAAACATTTTAGTGACCTGATTATCGTATTTCTAATATTATTTACAGCTTCATGTGGTACAAAAACTGATGATAAAGCTGAAAATTTAGTGAATTATGATTCGGTTTATGCCCTGTATAATACTGTTAAATTCAAATCTGACAGTAGCTGGGAAAATATGATCAGTGAAGATGAAAATAAATTTGATCTTATGAATCAACTGATCAGTGAAATGGAAAATAAAGGCCTTTCATCAGAAAAAGCTGAGGAACTTAAAAACAACCTTAACGATCTTAAGGAATTACAATATTCAAGAGAGGATTTAAAAGATTCTGAAAAAATTGACGAATATGATTCAGCCACGGATACCTTTACGATGAATTTATTTGAAGCAGCTGATGAAATCAATCTTGAAGAAAAATCAGAAGATGCAAAAGCTCTGATGGATAGCATCGAAGCTGCAAATAATAACCGTTTAATGCTTCGAATTGATCATGATGTTCATACTAAAGTATATAATGAGATCATAGTTACTTATCCCGATTCAATTGCAGGCTTTGAAAACGGCACACAACCTGAAGAAAAAGGAGTTTTTACTATTCCGTCTGAATAAGATTTTCACTAACCAGAGTTATAATGGGAATAAGCATGTTAACCACAAGACATCAGCCGCTGGTTATCGGTGCTCATGAGGAAATGAAGCTGGAACTCATAAAAATGCATCTTGAAGACAAAGGATTCAGGAAAATCCGGACTTTTACCGAAAGTAATGAGTTGTTGAGCTACCTTGATGATACCCGACCCTGGGCTGTTGTAACCGACATTAACATTAAGGGATTGAATGGAATTGATCTGATCAAAAGAATCAGACAGAAATATAAAAATTTGCCAATTTATGTTCTTTTCAAAGAAGGAACTAATGAAGTGATCATTGAAGAATCGATCAAAGCTGGAGCAGAAGGAGCAATTACTTCTAATGAAGAAGCTGGAATTGAAATTGAAAAGAAACTTAGAAGTTACTACACCGGGCAAAGAAAAAAAGTAAATGTATTCTTTGGATTGATTCTTCTGGCCATAATAATTGGTGTGATATTGTATGGAATATTTACTGCATAAAAAAAGGGTGCTCAATTGAACACCCTTTTTTTTAGTTTTACTTTATCACACGATCTTATTCAATTCATCATTTACGAAAGACATTAATTCACTGATATATTCAGATGAAAAATCAAATGAGATACCAGCAGCTTCGTATATCTCTGGAATTGTTTTAGTATATCCAAGTTTCAGGGCATTTTTATAATTATCAAGCCCCTGCTCATTGTCCTCCTTGAAATTTTTCCAGACAGCAACCGCACCTAATTGAGCCATTCCATACTCAATGTAATAAAAAGGAACTTCAAATAAATGAAGCTGTCGCTGCCACAGGTTCTTTCTGAATTTCTCTAATCCTGACCAGTCTGTTACATTGTCTGCAAACTCACTAAAGATCTTTACCCACTCGGCATCCCTTTCTTCTACAGTATGCCCGGGATTTTCATAGATCCAATGTTGAAATTTATCTATTGTTGCAACCCACGGTAACGTCTGGATTATTTGTTCAAGATGTTCCTTTTTTGCTCGCTTCAATTCCTCTTCATTTGTGAAGAATATATCCCAATAATCCATAGTCAAAAGCTCCATTGACATACTCGCCAATTCAGCAACTTCTGATGGAGTATGTTTAAAATCAGTTAATTCGAGATCATTGGCCAGAAATGAATGTACGGCATGTCCTCCTTCATGTAAAAGTGTTACCATGTCTCTCAATTTGGTAGTAGCATTCATGAAGATAAATGGAACACCGGTCTCAGATAATGGATAATTATATCCACCCGGAGCCTTGCCTTTTCTGCTTTCAAGATCGAGATGCCCCATTTCTTTCATTCGAACGAGGCATTTACCTAAATAAGGATCAAGCTTATCAAATACTTTAATTGTCTTTTCGAGTAACTCTTCTCCTCCTTCAAATGGCTTTAAAGGAGTATTGCCTTCCGGGTCCACGCTTTTGTCCCATGGTCTCAGATGGTCAACATCAAGAGTTTCTTTTCGCCTTTCAGCCATTTTATTTAATAGTGGCACGACTTCTTTAGAAACAGAATCATGGAAAGCAAAACAATCTTCAACAGAATAATCAAACCTACCCATTGCTGAAAACTTGTAATCACGGTAGTTTTTAAACCCTGAGTTTTTACCCATCTGATCTCTCAGGGTAATTAGCTCATTAAAAATATCATCAAGCTTTGACTTATCTTGAAGCCTCCTCTCACTAATTTTCTTATAAACTTTTTCGCGTAAATTTCGATCAGGACTCAATAAAAAATCGCCTGCCTGTTGGAGTGTTAATTCTTCTCCATTAAGCTCGATAGTCATTCCTCCGGTTATCGAGCCATATTCCTGTGATTTAGTCTGAGCCTTAGTTTGAAGAGGGATATTTTCTTCCTTGAAAATCTTAATGTTTTCCTTCATCCCCCTGGATAAAATGAAATAGGCCTTCTCCTTCTCGATATTCTTAAGGTAATCGCTTTCTACAGCCTTTTTATTAAGCTTATCTGAATATGGGGAGATATGGGGCTGAATATTTTGAATGAAATTTTTATAATCTTCTACATATTTTTCATTCCCGGTATCCGTCGTCATTCTGATATATCTCCATCCAAGGTTTTCGGAAATAACTGCTTCTAACTCGCTTCTATCTCGAAACCACTTTCTCAGGTCTTCCTCAGTTCCGATTTCGCGTTCAACAAGGTTATCAAAAAATGGTTTAATTTCATCCCAGCTATTCACCTTCAGTTCCTGTGGCAGGAAATGTCTTTCAGGTTTATCAGTTGTATTTGTAGTATCAATCATTTCAGTCAAATTCCAGTTTTACATCATCTGTTTCAGGATGGCCTACACACGTAAGCACATATCCTTCTTCTAATTCTTCATCTGTCAAAGCATCACTTTCTTCCATTGATACTTTTCCGTTCAGGCACTTAGCTCTGCAAGCCGTACACATACCACTCTGGCAACTAAAAGGCATATCAAGATCCATGATTAAACCTGCTTCAAGGATACTCTGCCCGGGTTGAACAGTTACATCATGTTCTTCATCATCTATAATCACTTTTACAGTCCTTTGTACAGACTGGTCCGTTTCAATTTCTTTTTTCTTTGCAGGAGTAAAGCTTTCTTTCTTAACTATTTCCTTCGGAACATTAAGTTCTTCCAGTGCTTCTTCTACTTTTTCCATAAAAGGAGCAGGTCCACACATGAAATAATATGCAGGATCTTTACCGGTCAGATCATTCACCAGCTCAACAAGCATTTCTTTTGAGGGAAGCCCCGTTCTCGCTTCAAAATTATCCGATGCCTCTTCCAAGATATGACTTACACTCAATCTATTTTCATATTTTGCTATCATTTCTGTCCAGGCATTTCTGAAAATTATAGATTCATGGTTTCTGTTGGCATAGATCAATGAAACAGTTGAATTTGGTTCGTCCTCTAATACCTGAGAAGCAATACCTTTTAATGGAGTGATACCACTTCCGGCACCAAATAATACTATATGACGACCGTTTGCCTGATTTGTCTCTACCGTAAAATGGCCTTTTGGCTTCATTACAGTAATTGTATCACCTATATGAAGAGCTTCATTTAAATAATTAGACATTTTTCCACCCTGCACTCTTTTTACAGTCACTGCAGGATATTCATCTATTTCTTTATACGTGCAAAGAGAATATGATCGCCTGATTTCCTCTCCGTTAATATCACTAATTAAAGTTAGAAATTGCCCTGGCTTATAATCCATATCTGGGGCATCAAAAACGATAGTGATGGCATCGGGTGTTTCTTTAATAATATCTTTAACTGAAAGGTCCACATAATCCGGACCTGAAGGTTTTTTCTTTTTCTTTTTAAATAATCCAAATACCATATTGGTCAATAATTAATTATGGATACAAAAATATAAAAATGATTTTTCTCCGGTTAGTAAGTTACAGGAGAATCCGAAGGTAAAACTATGATAAGGTCAGCTTTCCCTTTGTTTTCCTCATTTAATTCAGCAAGGTCGCCCTGAATTACGACCTCCACAGTGAAAACGGAAATACCAGGGTTTATGTTTGTCAAAAAGCCAACGATTCCTTCAAATTGGGTAGAATGAAAAGAACCATTTAGATGAAAAACTCTTTTTGCACCTGAATTCAACGCATTTGAGATCATTGTGGCCATAGTATAATCCTTTATAGCCTGGGCTTGCACAAAATATTCCATGGTCATTCCATGCCCGTGTCCTCCCATATTTTTTATCTGATCATAGGTTTTATAATCTTCAGGTAAATCAAAATTTGTTTTCGGAACAACTTCTGATGACAGTTCAAGCTTAGATAGAGAATCCAAACCTACTTTTGCAGTGATAGAGGCATATCTTCTGGGAATATTAGTAGCTAACACCCGAATATCATTTTTTAAACAATACTCTACTAAAGGGGCATAATCAGTCTTATAATTTGACCATAGATGAGTTACATCTTCAAGCTTATTTCCTTTGATTAAGCCTTTTGATAATTCGTCCAGAAATATCTGTTGATCTGTCTCAAACATTTCAAAGCCAGCAACCAGGTTATCTACAGGTAGTGATTTTAATATGCGAAGTGAAAGCCAGTGAGAAATAGCCTGATTGTGTAATTCACCAAAAAAAACGACATCAGAGCTTTTAATATCTTCGATTTTATCACTGATCTCGACCTGATTGCCATTTCTATCGTATGCTTTGAATAATTTAAAATGATTTTCCTGTGCAAGGATAGAAAATGAAGAGAAAAATATTAGAATCAGTATTGACTTAAATGGTTTCATCCCGATTTCTTTTCATTGTAACTCTGGCACGCTGACATACACCACCGATTGGTGGATTGAATTTTGAGATGCTAACCTCTACAGAAGTGGATTTTGCAAAACGGGTAAATACACTATCGATTATCCGCTTACAAATGTGTTCTAATAATTTAGAAGGAATGTTAATTTCATCCCTTATTATTTTATAAAGATCTTCATAGTCTAGTGTCTCGGCTAATTTATCATGCTCGGCGGCATCTCTGAAATTAACTTCCACTGTAATATCTACAGAATATTTGTTTCCGATGCGTCTTTCCTCATCATAGTATCCATGATAAGCGAAAAACTCTATTCCTTCTAAAGATATAAATCCCATTATCAATCCAGATTATCAAAAAACGATCCTTCCTCTTCATCATTTGGATCAGATGACACTCTGCTTTTTCTTTCTTTTTCAGCTTTAGATTTTTTCTCCTCCTGTTCTTTGATCAATTTCGCAGCTTCCGCTTTTTTTCGTTCTTCTGCTTCCTTTAGTCTTAATAGCTCTTCTTCTTTTTTCTTAGCTACTTCGGCTTCTTCTTTCTGTCTTTCTGCCTCCAGCCGTAATCTCTCGGCTTCTTCTTCTATCGCTTTTCTCTCTTCTTCGAGTTTTCTGGCTACCTCTTCATTTTCTTTTTCAGTATTGTCAGCAATATCATCTGGTTCGAACTTTGTGTTTTTAGTCCCTCCTTCCGAAGAAAGAACATCTCTAATGATGTCATTTGCAGGCCTTAGTGACCTCACTTCTTCCTTCGCATCTCTGATTGCTTTGTCAATGTCCTTTTCACCACTTTGTTCTATTCTTGATACCTTATCAGCAATTTCATTTGAGATAGATTTAATCTCAGTTAACAGATCATTCTTATATCCTTTGAGCACACTGTAATTTTTTTCCAGCTTGCGCAATTCTTCCAGCATATCATCAAGGATGTATTTTGCTTTATTTTCAGCATCAATCAAATAATCTTTTGCCTTTCCTTTAGCCTCATTAATTATAGATTCAGCTTTCCATTGAGATTCGCGAACATTGAGGTCAGCCTGTTTATTAGCTTGCTCTATCACGTTAGCGCCGGTGTCCTCGGCCGTTTTCAGGGTTTTGAATAGTGATTCTTCCACCTCCCTTAACTTTTCAACCTCCTTTTCCGACGTCTGAAGTTTGATCCGCAGTTCGCGGTTCTCTTCAATAACTTTCTCCCATTCCTGGGAAAGTGAAAGCAAAAACGCCTGAACCTCTTCTTTGTCATATCCTCTGAGCTTTTTCTCAAAAGTCTTCTGGCGTATTTCTAATGGTGTAACTTTCATCCGCGATCTATTAAAAATTATAAAAAATCAAATAATCAATATTAACTATTATAGAGATAATTCCCAAATAGAAACAATCCTATCATCACCTGCAGAGACAACTAAATCGGTTTCCGGAAGCCATAATAGCTTATTTACTGATGTCCCATGCCCGGCATGTCGTACCTTATCGATAACTTTTAAAAGCTTCATCTCTGATGCATCCCAGACTTTAATGGATTTATCCATACTAGCCGATACAAAATATTTAAAGTCCGCTCTATATGCAAGATTATTTATTGTGTACATATGAGCTACAACTTCTTCCTGTAATTCATATCCTTTCTGAGCATTCCATACTTTTATTTTTGCATCACGACCTCCACTTATCAGTTTTTCCCCATCTTCTGAATACTCAACGGTAAACACTGAATTGTCGTGTGCCAGATACGAATAAAGGCACTCAAAATTTTCCAAAGAAAAAATTCTTATGTGATTATCACTGTATCCGACTGCCATCTCTCCCCTTTTTTCAGAAATAGATATGGTTCGTGCACTTTTTTGAGACTCGGTTATAGTTTTTATTAAAGAAAGACTATCTCCTTTTATAATAAAAATCGTTCCATCAGCATCTCCCACTATAAAATTGCCCTGAAAAGATCGAATATCAAAATATGCTGCAGAAGATAATTTCAAAGATCCAATTTCTTTTTTGCTTTGAAGGTCAACAACATGAATTCCTTCAAAATTTTCTCCGATTACAAGTCGATCACCGGCCTTATGCAGAGCATATACAGATCTATTTACTTTTGCCAGAAGCTTTCCTTTATCAGGCTCCCTTATATCCCACTCCGCAATCATTCCATCTCCACCGGATGAAACAAACCGATGACCATCACCGAGATCTTCAAGTGCATAAATACAATCTTTATGGCCCTTAAAAGTATGAACTTTGGATACTTGAACTTTCGACATTAATTTTAATTTATTATCCTATTGAGATGTCAGACACAAATGTAAAAAATATAGATAAGAACTCTTTTCTGTTTATCAGACAATTAGATGATTTAAATAGCAATACTTACGAATCATCCAAATCATCCCATGATCAGGTAATTCTTTCTTCAATGAAAACTACGCAAAGGAAAAGAGAATGGTTAACTATTAGAAACCTTTTATTTGAAGCCTGTAATAAATTCAACATCAAATATTCTCCGGTAGTAAAAGATGAATACGGAAAACCTCATCTTCCGGGATTCGAAGGTGGTATAAGTTATACTCACTCTCAGACTCAGGCAGGACTACTTATACACCCCCATGCGTCAGTAGGAATAGATATAGAAAAACCAAGAGAACAATTATATCGTGTGGAAAATAAATTTTTGACTGGTGAGGAAAAAAAGGTTTATTGTGAAAACCTTGAATTAATGACCCTTGCATGGTCAGCGAAAGAATCAATATATAAAGCTTACGGGAGAAAAAGCCTTTCACTTAAAGATGACATAGACCTGATCAGAATAGATTATCATACTGGCATCATCACAGCCCGGATTGTAAAGGAACAACTGGTTGAGCTGATGAAGGTGCATTTTTTCTTCAGCAATGATGAAATAGTTACTTATACTATTAGAGAAAAACCAGACCCATTCTAAAGACCCGGCAATGGCATAAAAATTTGAAGCAATTCCCGGATTTCTTCGGTCTTTTCCTGATCCTCCAAGCTTTCAAAGGCCATGATCAAATTTCTCAACACTCTCTTAATAATATCTTTATTAGTACAAGGTTGATAATATTCCGGTTTTTTAGGGACATGAATATTTTCAAGGTAATTATCAATATCTTCTTCTCGGAAAATCAACCCCCTATTAAATACATTTAGATAAAACTCTGTTTGTTTATTCTTGTACATCAGAATAAAAAGGTTGGGTAGGTTAACTCCGTAAAGAGGAATATTTAACCTGTTGGCTACTATCATATAGATGGAACATAATAATATCGGATTACCCTTTCCTGATTCTAATACGGCATTAATAAAACTATTTGTCGGGGAATGAAAGTTTTTTGTATTACCTGAGAATTTATATTTGTTGAAAAATATGCTATTCAGTGTTCTGATCTGGTCGTAATAATGCATATTATCTTTAAAAAGCAACCAGGTGTCCAGATAGATGTCATTTAACTTATCGGTAAGCAATTGGTATTCAAGATCCGGATACTGGTATTTGGCAACCAGAAAAAGTCCATCTAGTAATTCAGGCTCCTCCTCTTCTGACCATTCAGTAAGCTTTTCTTTAAGATTCTCAAACTGAAGAGAATGGATTATATTTTCGATTCTTTCCTGTACTACAGGGTTGAGATTTCTTTCCCATTCCTTTTCCAGAACAGGAATGATCCGATCACCAAGTGACCGGATCTTTTGCTCTACATGACCTAAAATATTTTCATCCTCTTCGTCAAGAAGAGAAACTAATGCTTTCAGTTCTTTTTCTTCCATACCAACAGTTTAATCAGGTCTGCAGTACTCCAACATTGAATTTTTCAACCGGAGCATGATCAGCAGCCTCTATACCCATGGAAATTACCTTTCTGGTCTCTGTAGGGTCTATTATTCCATCAACCCAAATTCTTGATGCAGCATAATAAGGACTTAACTGACTATTATATCTATCAGTAATTTCTTTCAGTAATTTATCCTTTTCTTCATCGGTAATTTCCTTTCCGGCAGATTTTAATGCCGATACTCTGATTTGCAATAATGTTTTCGCTGCAGAAGCTCCACTCATTACTGCGATCTGTGCAGAGGGCCAGGCATAAATTAATCGAGGATCATATGCTTTACCACACATTGCATAATTCCCTGCACCATAAGAATTACCCATAATAATAGTAAACTTAGGCACTGTGGAATTAGCCATGGCATTCACCATTTTAGCCCCATCTTTAATTATTCCGCCGTGTTCGGCTTTACTTCCTACCATGAATCCACTTACATCCTGTAAGAATACCAAAGGTATCTTACGTTGGTTACAGTTCATAATAAATCTGGCGGCTTTATCAGCAGAATCTGAATAGATTACTCCACCCATTTGCATTTCACCTTTTTTCGTCTTTACAATCTGACGTTGGTTAGCAATTATTCCTACCGACCAGCCATCAATTCTTGCGGTTGCGCATACAATGGTTTTACCATACAATTCCTTGTACTCATCAAATTCTGACTTATCTACCAGACATTTTATAATGTTGCGAACATCATAAGGTTTGGTTCTGTCTGAAGGAAAATGGCCATAGATATTTTCTACAGGTTCTTCAGGCTGGGCAGATTCTTTTCTACTAAAACCGGCACTATCAAATTTACCGATTTTATCCATGATTCTTTTTATGGCGTCCAGACATTCTTCATCTGTTTGATATTTGTTATCTGTTACTCCACTGATCTCGCAGTGAGTGGTTGCGCCACCAAGCTCTTCATTGTCAATATCTTCTCCTATTGCTGCTTTAACCAGGTAAGAACCTGCAAGGAAGATTGACCCTGTTTTGTCTACTATTAAAGCCTCGTCAGACATTATAGGAAGATATGCTCCACCTGCAACACAAGATCCCATTATAGCTGCAATCTGCACAATTCCCATTGCACTCATCTTTGCATTATTTCTGAATTGTCTTCCGAAATGTTCTTTGTCAGGAAAAATCTCATCCTGCATAGGAAGGTATACACCCGCACTATCAACAAGATAAATGATTGGAAGCCTGTTTTCCATTGCGACTTCCTGAGCTCTTAAATTCTTTTTTGCGGTGATCGGAAACCATGCTCCGGCTTTTACTGTAGCATCATTGGCCACTAATACACATTGCCTGCCATCGACGTATCCTATACCTGTAACAACCCCTCCTGAAGGACAACCTCCTTCTTCTTCATACATTCCTTCTCCGGCAAATGCGGCAATTTCTAAAAATTCTGTATCATCATCCCGAAGATAGTCTATTCGTTCTCTGGCGGTCAACTTACCTTTAGCATGGTGCTTTTCTATCCGCTTCTTACCCCCTCCTAACTTAACTTTTTCGAGGCGACGGTTTAAAGTACTTACTAGCTGTTTGTTTTGATCTTCGTTTTTGTTAAAAGTTATGTCCATGGGTTAATGATTTTGCGTAATTTAAGCAAAACCTATTAAAGCTAACAGTTGTTAGGGTAAGAATTAATCTTGTGCTTTTTCGAGGTCTCTGACTACTTTTTTATGCTTCTTCCCTAAAGGACCAAAAAAGTGTTTAGGATAGTAATTCATATGAGTTAAAAGGCTATCGAGGCTCTTTAAAGAAGTGTTAAGGTTGTTATAAATAGAGTCTTCATTGAGTAACTTACCAAGTGACCCTTCGCCGTCATTGATTTTCGCCATTGTTTTATTAAAACTGCTTAAGGCAACATTCGCTGAATCAACGGTTGCTTTTAAATTGGCATCATTCAGGTTTTGACTTAATTCTGAAAGGTTGGCTATTACTTTAGGAAGTCCTTTATCTTCATCTGATAATTTATCAGATAGCTCTCTGTAACTTACAAGTGTTCTTCTGATTTCCGGAGCTGTGCGGTTTAATTCGGTAGTAGCTGAGTTTGCAGTATTCTCAAAAGTATCCAGACTTTCTCTGACTTTGCGAGCTGTGGCCTGAAACTCTACAGAAAGCTGTTTGAATTCATCCATCACGGGAAGAACCTTTTTTGTAATTCTGCAATTTGGTTTTCCTGAACAGATCCATATAAGGTATCTCCATCCTGAAAAAAACCAGAGTCTTTTTTGAGTTTAAGCTCAACCGCCTTACTTCCTAAAAGGTCATTGGAAATTATCTCGGCTATCGTAGAATCCCCTACTGGGATATCTTTATCCACATCAATTGTTATGGCAATTTCATTTCGTCTTTCAGGTAGCAAATTAATTTCACTCACTCTTCCAACTGTAAATCCGTTTATTAACACAGGATTTGACACAGTCAATCCTTCAATATTTTTGTAAACAACATGATATTGATTCGTTGAAGAGAAAAAATCTATTCCTTTTAAAAAATTAAAGCCGTAATAAAATAATGCTAAGGCAACTACAGCTAAAAGTCCAACTTTTAATTCTTTTGATATTTTCACAGGCTTTTTATTTTAAAGCATAAGCTGTTATAAAGTTGAGCCTATTATTGACTCTATGCAAGCCAATCACTAATTTCTTGATTCAATCTCCTCTTTATAGTCTCTCACTGCACGAAATATTCCCGATGCAATGTATTCCTGGATCAGCTCCTTATTTAACTCCTTTTCTTCCTTTTGGTTACTTAAATATCCAGTTTCCACTAATACCGAAGGCATCGATGTTCTCCAAAGTACAGCAAAACCCGCTTGCTTAACTCCTCGGCTTCTACGCCCTGCCCGTTTAGAAAATTGCGTCTCAATTCGCTCGGCTAACTTTAGGCTATTCTCAAGATAAGCGTCCTGGTAAAGTGAAAAAAGTATTGCGCTTTCGGGCGAGTTAGGGTCAAATCCTTCATAATTTTCCTGGTAATTATCTTCAAATAGAATAGCTTCATTCTCCCTTTTTGCGACCTGCATATTACTTTCTGACTTGTGGAGTCCCATAACATAGGTCTCAGTACCATGAACCCGGGGATTACCTACCCAATTACAATGAATCGAAACAAAAAGGTCTGCATTATTTCTATTTGCCAATTCAGCCCTTTGGTATAGCTCAAGAAAGGAATCGTTATCACGAGTATAAATGACTCTGACTCCATCCAGATATTCTTCAATTGTGGCACCAAGTTTGAGCGCTATTTCGAGCGCAACTTTTTTCTCTTTAGAAATTTCGCCATGGGTCCCCGGATCTTTACCTCCGTGACCAGCATCAATGACTATAACATCAATTTTATTCTCGGCTCTGTCCAATGGAATAAACGAACCAAAAAATAAAATGAAACAAATGCTGAATAATAGTATATTATTTTTCACTATTGTACTGTTGTTTTTGCCGAATCGCATAACTTTACACAAAATTGTAAATTTTTCGTCAAAGTATAAAAAATCACCCGCTTATTTGATAACGAGATTTTTTAACATATTCTTATTATTATCAACTTTCAGTGTTTTCTCTCAGGATCGTGAAGTAAATACAGACTCACTTCGCGTTCAATCTGACAGGATACCTGCACCTACTGATATTGTTCTCGATCCTGATACGGTTCCTCCGAATACCACGGATGATCCAAACACTACAGTCGACCCGAACACTCCAGACGCCTCGGACACTTTACAAGTTAGTCTGAACGATTCTCTTGTGTCTAATCCATCCGGTCTGTCAGGAGAAATCAAATACTTTGCCAAAGATTCAACCATCATGGATGTTATAAGTAATAAGGTCTATTTATACAATGATGCCTGGATTACTTACGAAGATATAAGACTTGAAGCAGACCGCATAATAATTGACTATGATGAACAATCACTTTCTGCAGAAGGGGTTGAAGATTCTACAGGTAAAATGCTGGGGCAACCGGTATTTACAGAAGGTTCTCAAACTTATTATGTCAATAAATTAAAATACAATTTCCAAACTGAAAGAGCCGTAGTTGAAGGCATTGTAACCAAACAAGGTGAAGCCATAATGCACGGAAAGGAAATGTATAAGAATGATGAAGATGAAATTTTCATTAGTAAAACCAAGTACACGACTTGTAATCATATTGAGCCTCATTATTATATTTCTTCCAGAGAAATTAAGGTTATACCTAATGATAAGGTTATATCAGGTCCATTTAATTTAAACTTTATGGGTGTTCCAACTCCCCTGGGTTTTGCTTTTGGAATGTTTCCTGATACTGAAACAAAAAATGATGGAACTTCGGGAGTTATATTCCCGACATTTGGTGAAGAAAGAAGAAGAGGATTCTTCGTACGCGACTTTGGATATTATTTTAACATCAGCCAGTATGTGAAAATGGCACTGACTGCTGAAGTTTATTCAAAAGGTAGTATGGGAGCCAGGGCAGCAACGACATATAAGAAAAGATATGCCTATAATGGTAATTTTGACTTCACATATAACAGATTAACTTCGGGGATTGAAGGAGATACATCCGTAACTAAAGACTTTTGGTTAAGATGGAGCCATACCCCACAATCGAAAGGTAATAGCCGGTTTTCTGCCAGTGTAAATGCAGGTACTTCTACTTATAATCAAAATAATGAGTTGAATCCGAATTTAAATACCCGGGCAACCTTCAACTCCGCAGTAACTTTTTCTACCGTTTTTCCAAACTCTCCGTTCAACCTATCTGCATCAGCAAGATATAATCAAAACGTTCAGACAAAAGAAGTTGACCTGCAATTTCCGGACGTTAGTTTTGGTATGAATAGGATCTTCCCTTTCAGATCTCTGATTAATTCATCAAGAGGCTTGTTGGGATCAGCATCTGTTTCATACAATATGGCTGCAACAAATCGAATCTCAAACCAGGTCGAAGGGGAATATTTTGGTATTGAAGGAGACACCATTTTACCTTTTAATAGTGAAAACATGCCTTTCTTCATTGAAAGAGCCAGAAATGGTATACGCCACACTATACCAGTAGGTACATCAGCAAGAATTTTCAGGCATTTTACTCTTAACCCCTCATTTAACTACTCAGAAATCTGGTATTTCAGCAGGTTAGACTATAAGTACAATGAAACAATTGATCGAGTAGTTGCTTCAGATACTGTACCTGGATTCAACAGGGTATATAATTACTCTACCAGTGCATCCTTAAATACCAGGATTTATGGAACCTATCAATTTAAACAAGGTTCTAAGATCCAGGCCATACGACACATTATGGCTCCTGCCTTATCGTACAGCTATTCTCCTGACTTTGGAGAGGAAAAATATGGCTTTTATCAATATGTAGATGTTCCCAACCAGGAAGAGCCAGAGATATTATCAAAATATCAAAATTATGCTTATGGTGGAGGATCACGTGGTGAAAGCCAAAGTCTTAGCTTTAGCCTGACTAACACTGTTGAAGGAAAGGTATTAGACGAAAATGATACAACAAGCGAAAATCCATATAAAAAGATTCCTCTGATTGAGAACTTTAGTTTTAATACAGGGTATAACTTTGCCTTAGACTCTTTTAATCTAAATACTTTTAATTTTAGTTTTCGAACCGCTTTGTTCAATAGAAAACTAAGCTTGAATATCCCATTTAGAATAGATCCTTATGTTTATGAACTTACGGGTGTCAGCGAAGATGGAGCTGTTCAACAGAACAGGGTTGATAAATTTGCCTGGAACGAAGGCAGGGGTATCGGGCAATTAACTTCTGCTAGCTTGGCATTATCGACAAACCTAAACGGGAAAGGGCGTGAAAGTGATAACGAACGTCGTGATGAATTAGATGGTATTGCCAGTGAAAATCCTGAATTAAGAGAGACTGTCGATAGAATCAATGCCAATCCTGACCTATATCTGGATTGGAGTATACCATGGAACTTACGGATCAACTATAACCTATCTTACACCAAGCGAGGTTTTGAAGAAGCCCAGATTTCTCAGAATGTTCGCTTTAGTGGTGATTTTAACTTAACCGAAAACTGGAAAATTAACTTCAGTTCAGGATATGACTTTCGTAGAAATGAGTTCTCTCAAACTACTATTGGTATTAACAGGAATCTACACTGCTGGATGATGAATGTGACCTGGGTGCCGTTCGGAACTTTCCAGTCATTCAATTTCGAAATCCGTGTGAGATCAAGCATGCTCCAGGATCTTAAGATCACCAGAAACAGAAACTTTAGAGATAATCCGTCATTTAACTTTTAAAACATGCGCATAAAAAAAGGCTACCAAAATGATAGCCTTTCCTATTAATTTATTTTATATAATTAACTTACTGCATTAATCCAGCTTTCCACTTCTTCCTTCGAAGGGTTCTTCACATCTTTAAGTTTTAACTTTTTCCGTGTCCCACAAACATCATTAAACAATTTGTTTGGATTAGCTTCTTTTATTTTATCAAGTGTTGTGAAGCCAAGATTCTGCAGGATTGGAATTAATTCTTCCCTTACTCCTATTTCAATATAATCTTTTTCTGTTGCTACTTCAGGTTTCTTCTCAGGCTTCATCTGAGGGAAGAACAATACATCCTGAATAGAATCTGAATTGGTCATGATCATTGCAAGCCTGTCTATTCCAATTCCTAAACCGGCAGTTGGAGGCATTCCATACTCAAGGGCTCTCAGAAAATCCTCATCGAGCACCATTGCCTCATCATCACCACGCTTACCAAGTTCTAATTGTGCTTCAAAACGCTCTCTTTGATCGATAGGGTCATTTAACTCAGAGAATGCATTACATATCTCCTTACCATTACAAATTGCCTCAAATCGTTCAACTAATCCTTCTTTTTCTGAATGCTTCTTAGCTAAAGGAGACATTTCAATAGGATAGTCTGTAATAAATGTCGGCTGAATTAAATAAGGCTCAACTTTTTCACCAAAGATCTCATCGATCAACTTGCCTTTACCCATTGATTCATCTGTATCAATACTTAGACTTTTGGCTGTTTCACGAAGCTGATCTTCTTCCATTTCCGATATATCAATGCCTGTAAACTCTTCTATCGATTCAAACATTGTATATCGTTTCCATGGACGCTGGAAGTCAATTGTGTTTTTTCCAACTTTAACAGCAGTGGTACCATGCATATCGATGGCTGCTTTTTCTACCATTTCCTCAACTAGATTCATCATCCAGTTGTAATCTTTATAAGCTACATAAAGTTCTACTTGTGTAAACTCAGGATTATGGAAACGAGACATTCCTTCATTACGGAAATCTTTAGCGAATTCAAATACACCATCGTATCCACCAACAATTAATCTTTTTAAGTATAACTCATTGGCTATTCGCAAATAGAGAGTCATATCAAGCGTATTGTGATGCGTCTTGAATGGCCTTGCTGCTGCTCCTCCGTATAAAGGTTGAAGAATGGGAGTCTCAACCTCAAGATATCCCTTATCAGAAAGAAAAGTTCTGATACTATTTACCATCTGTGTTCTTTTAACAAAAGCATCACGAACTTCAGGATTTACTATGAGGTCAACATAACGTTGCCTGTATCTTGTCTCAGGATCAGAAAAAGCATCATACACTTTTTTATTTCCTGACTCATCTTCAGTTTCTTTTACTATTGGAAGAGGTTTTAAGCTTTTTGTTAACAACTTAAAGTCTGTGACATGAATAGTTAACTCACCTGTTTGAGTTGTAAACACATAACCTTTGATTCCAATTATATCACCAATGTCCGTCATCTTCTTGAAGACATCATTGTATAGTGAGTTATCATCACCTGGACAGATATCATCTCTTCTGAAGTATAATTGAATTCTACCGGTTGAATCCTGCAGTTCAGCAAATGAGGCTGACCCCATAATTCTACGAGACATCAATCGTCCGGCAATAGAAATATTCTTATAATCAGTCTTATTCTTTTCATAGTTCTCGTGAATGTCTTTCGCGGTAACATTCACTTCAAATAGTTCTGATGGATAAGGATTTATTCCACTTTTAATCAAAGCTTCGCGCTTTTGCCTGCGTACGGTTTCCTGCTCACTTAACTGCATGGACTATATCTTTTTGTTATTAAAAATGCAAAATTAAATAAGATTCAATGAAATTGAACCCTGAAAGTATAATATTTGTTACAACCAATAAAGAAAACTCTTTTTAAGGCCTTTTAAAATCTAATTGCTGACATTCAATTCCTTATTTTTATCAAAATCTACCCATACAACATCTTCAACAGAAAACTTCTTTTCACTGTAAGCATGAATAATATTTTTATTCATCTCTAAAGTGTATAAAAATGTTTTACCGGCAAATGAGAAGTCTTTTATAGTAGCTTTTTTTAACCCATCGCTACTTTTAGAATGTAAAAAGGTATCTTCCCATCTCCAACCATTATTCTTTTTTGATCCATTAGAAAACCAATTCACCGGGCCAAACAATTCAGCAGTGATTTTATGTTCAGGATTCGTATATATCTCATTTGAACTTCCTTCCTGAATTATCTCACCTTCCCGAAGCACGATTATTCTGTCTGCGAGACCAAAAAGCTCCTCCGGATGATGGGTTACTATTACTGAAGATATATTATTTTCTTCCAGATAATCTTTTAGAGCATTTATCAGTCTGAGTTTATTTCCCCTGTCAAGCTGACTAAAAGGCTCATCCATTAATAATAATTCCGGAAATTCTGCAATGGATACAGCTAGTGCAAGCCTCTGTCTTTGGCCTCCGCTTAGTAGTTTACATAATTTGTTTTCGAAGCCTTTTAATTGGGTTAATCCGATAAGTTCGTTATATCTCTCTTCTGCAAAGTCCTCATCATAATGACGCAATGCAAATTTTAATCTTCTGCCAACAGTGTCATTTGGGTCGAGCTTGAAATCCTGCCGAAGGTATTTGACGCCCTCAAATCCAGGGATCAACAGATCTTCCACAGGGGTAGCTTTTGGTTTTCATAGAAACACTCTCCTCCATCAGAGACAATAAAACCACCTATAAGCTTAATTAAAGTTGACTTACCGGAACCACTAGGCCCAATTACCCCAACCACTTCTCCCTCCTCCAGGTCTAAGCTGACATTTTTTAAAGCTGGCTTATTTTCACCATAGTATACTTTAGATATGTTCTTAAATGAAAATTGAGCCAAAATTTACTGATTATTTCTTCTTTTCATTTCAGCACTTACCAGCATATACTCCCTGCTTGACTGCCCCGCAATTGAAGTATTTTCTTCTGCTCTTCTAACAAGGTAGGGCATTACTGATTGTACAGGCCCATAAGGAACATATTTAACTACATTAAATCCTCGCTCTGCAAGGTTAAAAGAGATATGGTCGCTCATTCCATACAATTGAGCAAAATAAAATCTTTCATCATCATGCTTTACGCTATGTTTATCCATTAATTCGGTTAGCAACGCATTACTGTATGCATTGTGAGAGCCACAGATAACAGCTATACGCTGCTTATTATCAGTACAAAATTTAAGTGCTTTATTAAAATCCTGATCAGTAGTTTCCTTTGAAGGTTGAATGGGATCAAGGTATCCTTTTTCCTCTGCTCTTTCTCTTTCTTTCTCCATATAGGCTCCTCGAACCAATTTAGCTCCTAACCAATATTGATGCATGGTCGCATCATGATAAGCATCTTTGAGGTTTTTTAGAGAAGCATGGCAATACATCTGGTATGTATTATAAACAATCGCACTATCTTTATTGAACAATGCCATCATTTTATAGGTGAGTTCGTCAATCACATCCTGAATCCAGGTTTCCTCTGCATCCACAAGAATTCTAACATTGTTATCGTAAGCGTACTTACAAATCCTGTGAAAACGTTCTTTTAATTTTTCGTATGCTTTCTCTTCTTTAGCTGATAGCTTTTCACCGGCCTGAATTTTAGCTAGAAGATCAAATGAACCAATACCTGTAACCTTAAAAACAGAAAAAGGGATTTCTTCAGAGCCTGCCGAACGGTCAATGGTTTTTAATATTTCTTTAGTAGTAGCCTCAAAACCTTTTTCAGATTTTTCTCCTTCCACAGAATAATCTAATATTGTTCCAACGCCTCTGCCTTTAAGCAAATTAATAGTTTCTTCACAATCCTTAATTGACTCTCCACCACAAAATTGTTGAAAAACATTCCATTTAATGAAAGGCTTAACAGGAAAATGTAATTTAATTGCGGATTTCATAAAAAAAGTACCTACTTTTACCAACCAGGGGTAATTCATAGCCTTAAAAATAAGGTAAGACTTCTTTAATTCAGCATTGTCTTTGTGACTAAAAGCTACTGCGGTATTTTCGAATGAAAGTTCGTTCATAGAAACCGATATTAAAATTCGATGCAAAGATAAAACCTGCAGTCGTGAAAAAGTGTTTATAAGTAAGTAAAAATTAATCAATTTATAAAAAAAGGTTATGGATATAAAGCCAATTGAGACGTGGGGAAGTAAAACCAATAAACCTTTTATCATTTCAGGGCCTTGTAGCGCTGAAACTGAAGATCAACTGCTGGATACTTGTAAGCAAATCAAACAGCTTGGAATAAACGTCATGCGTGCAGGTGTCTGGAAACCCCGGACAAGACCAAATTCCTTTGAAGGTATTGGTACGGAAGCTCTGCAGTGGATTGAATCTGTTAAAAAAGAATTAAATGTAGAGTTCGCTATCGAGGTAGCTAATCCCCAGCATGTCGAAGAGGCTTTAAAACACAATATAGATATTCTTTGGATCGGCGCAAGGTCAACAGTCAATCCATTTACTGTTCAGGATATTGCTGATTCATTAAAAGGTGTAGACATTCCGGTCCTGATTAAAAATCCGATTAATCCTGACCTTGCCTTATGGCAGGGTGCCATAGAAAGAGTCGCAGGTGCTGGTATTGAGAGAATAGGTGCTATACATCGTGGTTTCAGCAGTTTTCAACAGTCAAAATTCAGAAATGAACCCATGTGGCAATTACCGATAGAATTAAAAAGATTAATGCCACAAATACCACTGATTGGGGATCCAAGTCATATAGCAGGAGAAAGAGATCTCATTTACGATCTGTCTCAGAAAATGCTTGACCTGAATTACGATGGATTGATGATCGAAACTCATCGCGACCCGAATCAAGCCTGGAGTGATGCCAAACAACAGGTTTCTCCTCAACAATTGAAGGACATAATTCAGATATTAAATACCAGAATCCCGAATACTGACGATGAATCTTTTACTAATAAGCTTGAAGATTTAAGAGGAAGAATAGATCAATCTGACAGAGAACTACTTGAAGCAATAGCAAACAGAATCAGACTTGTAGAAAAAATAGGTGATTATAAAAAAGAAAATAATGTAGCTGTTTTCCAGGTCAAAAGATGGGATGAAGTTTATAAATCACGTGAAAAATGGGGTGAATCTCTGGGATTAAATTCAGATTTTGTAAAAGAATTAGTTAAACTGCTTCATACTGAGTCAATAAAAACTCAAACTCGTATTATGAACAAAAAGGAGGACAACCATGATTCCTGATTATATTAAAATTGAATCTTCCTTAAATGAGTCTTTAAATTCATTCATCAAGGAAAAGGAAGTCAGCAAAGTTTTTATACTAGTCGATGAAAATACAGAAAAACATTGTCTTCCGGAGATTGAAATTGAATTCGATGCTAAATTAATAAAAATTGAATCCGGAGAATCTAATAAAACACTCAATACTAGCTGTTTGATCTGGAATGAACTGACTAAAGAAAATGCAGACCGAAAGTCTCTTTTGATAAACCTAGGTGGTGGTGTGATTGGCGACATGGGTGGTTTTTGTGCTTCTACTTTTAAGAGAGGGATTTATTTCATAAACATACCCACTACTCTTTTATCCCAGGTTGATGCTTCAATTGGAGGGAAACTAGGTGTAGATTATGACGGTCTGAAAAATCATATCGGATTATTTCGCAACCCGGATCAGGTGTTGATAAATAATGATTTTCTCAGCAGTTTACCAGAAAGGCAATTACTATCTGGTTATGCCGAGGTGGTAAAACATGCGTTAATCTCCGATTCTGCCTGGTGGGAGAAAATTAAAAAAGTTGATCCGTTAAATGTAGAGGACTGGTCTGATATCACCTTGAATGCTATAAGAATCAAAGGTGAAGTAGTATCTAATGATCCGACAGAAAAAGGATTGAGAAAAATATTGAATTTCGGGCATACTATAGGACACGCTATTGAAAGCTGGTTTCTAGAAAATTATGGAGATACCGCCTGCCTGCATGGAGAAGCTATAGCTGCAGGTATGATTATAGAAGCTGATCTTAGTACTAAATTCACGGGATTATCTAAAAATGATTTTAGCGATATAAGCAACTATATACTAAAAACATTCAAGCCTTTGCATATTCCTGAAAAGGCAATAAACGAAATAGTAAACAAGTGCGTTCACGATAAAAAAAATAAGGGCAATACGATCTACTTTGTGCTTTTAAATAATATTGGTAAAAGCACATTCGATAAAGTTGTTAGCTTAAAAGAAGTAAGAATTGCGGTTGAAAATTATATGCAGTTGATTTCAAAATTTTCAGATCAAACTCCTAAAAGTTGATTATCTGAAGGATCATTTGATTCAGCATAATTTCTGGAATCAACTTCTTTGACACCAGCAAGAGCATTAATATTAGCTTTTAAAATTTTTGCTTTGTAAAGTAATGATCTTCTGGTTTCATCTCCTTTACCCGGAGCAATTAAAAAACCAATTGTTGTACCAATTGCAGCTCCGGCTACGAGGGTAAAAAATTTTCCGGTAATTGATGTTTTCATAGGCTTATATTTTGAAAATTAAACTACTTTTTGATTACAATATAATATACGAAAACCGTGCCGAAATTGTTGAATTGATAAAATAAATTAACAAAAACTTAACCATGCCAAGCCTTAAAATAGAAAAGAATCAACTTTTGCCAGCTGTAGAAATCACACCGGTGGCTAGTAAAAGTGAAAGTAACAGGGCATTGATAATTGAGGCACTTGCCAATGCAGAGGATACAATAAGCAACCTCTCGGCGGCAAGAGATACACAAACGATGAAGAGGCTTCTTAATTCGGAAGAATCAACCCTTGATGTAATTGATGCAGGTACTACCATGAGATTTCTCACTGCATATATGGCCATTAATGAAAAGGAAGTAACTCTTACAGGTACTGAAAGAATGTGCCAGAGACCTATTGGTATATTGGTTGACGCTTTAAGGTCTATCGGTTGTGATATAAACTATATTAATGAAGAAGGATATCCTCCTTTACAGATCAAACCGTTCAAAGGTCAATCGAAAAATGAGATATCTATTAAAGGTGACATCAGTTCGCAATATATTTCGGCATTATTGATGATCGCTCCGGTTTTACCTGAAGGACTTACAATCAATATAATTGGAAAACTTGGTAGCAGGCCATATGTTGAAATGACTTTAGGACTTATGGAACATTATGGCGTTAAAGCTGATTGGATAGAAAATACAATAAAAATTCCTCACGGAAAATATCAGCCTAATAACTATGAAATTGAAAGTGACTGGTCTGGGGCAAGTTATTGGTTTAGTGTAGTTGCTCTAGCAAAAGAGTCATCGATTTTTTGAAGGGTCTTCGACAAAAAAGCTTCCAGGGAGACAGAGTCATTACAGCTATAATGAAAAGTCTTGGAGTTCAATCAGAATTCTCTGATGATGGAGTAAAACTTTTAAAATGTGATCATGATGATGTTATCCATATTGACTTTTCTGACTGCCCTGATCTGGCCCAAACGGTCGCTGTTGCTTGTGCTGCAAAGGGAGTAAGATGCCACTTAACAGGACTTGAGAGTCTGAGAATCAAAGAAACTGACCGTATTCAGGCTTTACAAAATGAATTAGGGAAGTTAGGGGCAAAAATGGAAGAACACAAAGGCGAATGGTTATTAACTCCAAGTCCTGAGATACCTAAAGAAGTACATATCGAAACATACGACGATCATAGAATGGCTATGGCATTTGCTCCTCTTGCTACCAGGTTAAAACTGAATATTGCTGACGGAGATGTTGTTGCTAAATCATACCCTAATTTCTGGGAACATATGCAAAAAGCAGGATTTGAAATAAAGCAAGGTTGATTTTACGACCTTGCTCTTAAATTTTTGATATAATTAAAAGCTTCTCTCAATCTGCTTCCATACCACGAGAAGTATTCACCATCGACTATTTTAATTTCTGAGTCCGGGAATATATTCTTTACTTCAGAAAAATCTTTCTCCTTAAAAGGATATGGTTCGCTACTCAACAGGATTTCATCTGGTGTTAAGGATTTCATTTCATCTGTTAATTCCGGATATCTTGGAAAAGAACATAAATTTTTATACCCGGCAGCATCCAGCATTTCATTTATAAATGTATCATTACCCGCTATCATCCATGGATTCTTCCATATAAAATAAAGACAGCTTTTAGTAGGGAAACTTTGTAGGTCGGACGACTTTCTTTTTATTTCATTAATAATTTCATCAGCCTTTTGTTCTCTGCCAGTCAAAATACCAATATCGCTAATCATGCGATTTACGTCCTGCAAATTTGAGATATCGCTGATATAAACCGGAAAGTCCTGAGCAAGAGTTAAAACTTCCTCTTTTACATTTTCTTCCTTATTGGCAATGATCAGGTCTGGTTTGAGTTGTCTTATTTTATCTATCCTGAGTTTTTTGGTACCCCCGATGATTTCTTTTTCTTTCAACCAATTCTCAGGATGAACACAAAATTTGGTAATTCCTATAACTCGCTTATCAAGATCCAGATCACTCAATAGCTCTGTTTGAGAAGGTACCAAAGATATAATACGAACAGGAAAGTTGGTTAATTCAACTTTCCTGTTCACCATATCAATAATTACTTTTTTATTTGATGTATCTGAAGTCATGACCAGCCTTGAGTTGTAATAAAAACTCATACATAAGTTTTATTACGCTTTCAACATCATCTTTATGAGCCATTTCCACTGTTGTATGCATATATTTTATTGGAAGGGATATTAAAGAAGATGCAACACCCTCGTTACTATAAGCAAAAGAATCGGTATCAGTTCCGGTTCCTCTACTCGCAGCTAGTCTTTGGAATGGTATTTCTTTTTCTTTTGCAGTATTAATAACCATTTTCAAAAGATTGTTCTGAACTGAAGGCCCGTAGGATAATACTGGTCCTTTTCCACATTTAAAATCTCCTTGCTCCTTCTTATTATACATTGGAGAATGAGTGTCATGACATACATCCGTTACGATGGCCACATCTGGTTTTAGCTTTTGAGCAATCATCTGAGCTCCCCTTAATCCCACTTCTTCCTGGACAGCGTTAACAACATAAAGAGTAAAAGGTAACTCTGCTTTGTTCTCTTTTAACCTTCGAGTAACCTCGGCTATCATAAACCCGCCAATTCTGTTATCCAAAGCCCTTCCGGTGTAAAAGCGATCATTCAATACAGTAAAGGTATCATCATATGTGATCACGCATCCTACATGAACACCCATTTTTTCAACTTCTTCTTTGCTTTCTGCACCGATATCAATACAAATATTCTTTAAAGAAGGTGGTTCTTCTTTATCCTGTTGTCTGATGTGAATGGCAGGCCAGCCAAAAACTCCTTTTACAATTCCATTATCAGTATGAATGTTTACTTTTTTGGAAGGAGCAATTTGATGATCTGATCCACCATTTCTTCTAACATATATATATCCATCATCATTGATGTAATGGACAAACCAACTTATTTCATCAGCATGTGCTTCAATTACAACTTTATAATCCTTCCCAGGATTGATTACACCAACTGCAGAACCATACACATCGGTAATATAATCATCGATGTAAGGCTTAAGGTAATCAAGCCAAAGTTGCTGCCCGGGAGTTTCAAACCCGGTTGGTGATGGATTATTCAGGTAATCATTTAAGAAGTTAAAACTTTTATCGTCCATAATTAGTCGCTTTTTTTGACAAAAAAGGCAATCTGAAACAGATTGCCCTTACTTTATTAAGTGTTTTTTATAATGGAATGTTTCCATGTTTTTTCTCGGAAGGTTATCAACCTTATTTTGTAGCATCTCAAAAGCTCTGATTAGCTTTTTCCTGGTATCACGTGGAAGAATTACTTCATCAACATAACCACGGTGTGCTGCTCTGTATGGATTTGCAAATTTTGCTGTATAGTCGTCAATCTTCTCCTGGAGCTTGGCTTCTTTGTCATCCGCTTCTGAAATTTCTTTTCTGAATATAATTTCTGAAGCTCCTTTTGCACCCATTACAGCAATTTCTGCTGTTGGCCATGCATAATTAAGATCTGCACCAATATGTTTTGAGTTCATCACATCATAAGCCCCACCATAGGCCTTTCGAGTAATTACGGTAACTCTTGGTACTGTTGCTTCACTAAAGGCGTAAAGAAGTTTGGCACCGTTGGTTATTATAGCATTCCATTCCTGGTCCGTTCCTGGTAAAAAACCTGGTACATCTTCTAATACAAGTAATGGGATATTAAAACTATCACAAAACCTGACAAATCTTGCTGCTTTTTGACTAGCATGGATATCTAATACTCCAGCCAGTGAAGCTGGTTGGTTACCAACTATACCTATGCTTTTTCCTGCTAGTCTGGCAAAGCCAACAACTATATTTTCTGCAAAATCCTTATGGACTTCAAGAAATGAATTTGTGTCAACAATACCTTCAATCACCTCTTTAATATCGTATGGTTGATTTGGGTTTTCAGGTACTACTTCATCAAGTTGCTGGCGAGTTTCATCTGACTTTTCATCATAAGGAACCGATGGAGGCAATTCTTCACAATTCTGAGGAACATAGCTCATCAAATTCTTTATATTATTGATACATTCCACCTCGTTTGCACATGAGAAATGTGTTACTCCACTTTTCGTACTATGAGCACTTGCTCCTCCCAGCTCCTCAGCTGTAACATTTTCCTGAGTAACTGTTTTAACAACATTTGGCCCGGTTACAAACATATATGAGGTGTTCTCTACCATCATAATAAAGTCTGTAATGGCTGGGGAATAAACAGCTCCTCCTGCACATGGCCCCATGATAGCGGAAATTTGAGGTATCACGCCAGATGCCCTTACATTTCTATAAAATATATCTGCATAACCTGCCAGCGAAACAACACCTTCCTGAATTCGAGCTCCTCCCGAATCGTTTAAACCAATTACCGGCACTCCATTTTTCATTGCAAGATCCATGATCTTGACAATTTTTTCTGCATGAGTTTCAGAAAGTGAACCGCCAAACACAGTAAAGTCCTGCGAAAAAACGTAAGTAGGTCTTCCATGAATCTTACCATATCCTGTCACAACACCATCACCAAGGTAATGTTGTTTATCAAGACCAAAGTCTTTTGCACGATGCATCACAAATTTCCCGATTTCTTCGAAAGTTCCTTCATCAAGAAGAAGTTCTATACGCTCTCTCGCGGTCAACTTACCCTTTTCATGTTGTGCTTTAATCCGTGCTTCACCCCCACCTTGTTCTGCCTCTTTATGTTTTCTGGCTAATAAATCAAATTTCTCTTCCCTGGTAGGTAGTGTATATATTGCTTTACTTTTTTCAGAATCTGAACTCATGTTCTTAAATGGGTTTATTTTGTTTATCAAATATATATAACTTCAGGCTTATACACCCAAAATATCAAATGCATTGTCATATGTTTTGTTGCGAGGCTAAAAATAGCTAAATTTCGCCGATTTTTTAAGCCAATATGAATAATCAGAAAACTGCCGTAATAGACCTGGGTACCAATACATGGCACCTTTTAATCGTTAGAGTTGTTAACCATGAAATAGAGGTATTACACAAGGAAAAACAAGCTGTGGGAATTGGTAAAGGAGGTATTTCCAAAGGTTTTATAACCGAGGATGCCAAAAACCGGGGTTTAACGGCAATATCCAGTTTTAAAAAGGTAATCAACGAACTCGAAGTTGACCACATTTACGCGACTGCTACGAGTGCAATGCGCAATGCTAAAAACGGACAGGAGATAGCAAACCTGATCTATGAAAAATATGGTATTAATGTTGAGATCATTGACGGTGATAAAGAAGCGGAATATATTTATGAAGGTGTAAAATCGGCAATCTACATTGGTGATGAAAGATCTCTGATTCTTGATATTGGAGGAGGAAGTGTTGAGTTTATAATTTGTGATGAAAACAACATATTCTGGAAACAGTCATTTGAAATTGGCGGACAGAGATTGGTAGATATGTTCCAATCATCAGATCCTATGCCAGATAACAAGATAGAAGAATTAAATAACTATCTTGAGATTATGCTTAAACCTCTTGTCGATGCAGCTGAAAAATACCATCCTGTGGTTTTGATTGGTGCATCAGGTAGTTTTGATACGTTAAATGACATCTCATGTGAAAAGTATCCGCTGAAATACAATAAAATTAAATCCGATTTATGGCTTGATCTTAAAGATTTTGAAGAAATTTACAGCAATCTTGTTGTAAAATCAAGGAAGGAACGATTACAGATTCCCGGCATGATTCCTCTAAGGGTTGATATGATAGTTGTTGCCGGCGTATTAATAAAATTTGTATTAAACACCCTTGATTTAAAAAGAATTCGAATATCTCCTGCATCATTGAAAGAAGGCCTTTTACATGAGGTTTTATTAAAGGAAGATGAAGAAAATAATTAGCAAATGACTACTAATTATTCCTATAAGGAACTATATAATTTCGCTAAAAAAATATTTCTAGCAATTGGTTGCAGCGATCAAGATGCAATACAGGCAACTAATACATTGTTGTCAGCAGACCTGAGAGGGGTTGATTCTCATGGTATAGCCAGGCTGATCGGATATGTCAGACTCTGGGAGTCCAAAAGAGTGAATCCAAAACCGAACATTACAGTTGTTCATGAAACTCCTTCAACTGCGGTTGTGGATGGAGACAAAGGCTTAGGACTTGTCGTTGGCCCTGCTGCAATGAAAATTGCTATGGAAAAAGCAAAAAATGTAGGTACCGGATGGGTAGCAGTTAAAAACTCCAATCATTATGGTATTGCTGGTTATCATAGCATGATGGCATTGGAAGAAGACATGATTGGCTTTAGCTTCACTAATGCCAGTCCACTTGTTGCTCCCACCTTTGGAAAGGAAAGAATGCTTGGTACTAACCCGATAAGTGTAGCAATTCCAGCCAAAAATGAACCTCCATTTGTCGCTGATATGGCAACTACCACAGCTGCTAATGGCAAACTGGAAATTCTTCAAAGAAAAAATGAACAAGCTCCTTTAGGGTGGGTACAGGACAAAGAAGGGAATCCTTCTACTGATCCCGGTGCTGTAAAAGATGGTGGAGCGTTATTGCCATTAGGTGGATCTCCAAAAAATGCAGGACATAAAGGATATATTCTCGGATCGGTAGTTGATATTTTATCCGGGGTTTTATCAGGAGCGAATTATGGACCATGGGTACCTCCATTCGTGAGTTTTTTACCTGTTTCAGATAATCCGGTAGGAGAAGGTCTGGGTCATTTCTTTGGCGCAATGAGAGTTGATGCATTTCGGCCAAAAGAAGATTTCTTAAAACATATGGATCAATGGATTGGAAGATTCAGGGTAACAGAATCTATAAACAATGAGAAAAAAGTAAAAATCCCAGGTGACCCTGAAAGAATGTTCGAGAAAGAAAGAAAAGAAAACGGTATTCCCTTACTAAAACCTGTAGTAGATAGTCTTAAAAACCTTTCAGAAAAGTTTGATGTGGATTTGCCAAATCCGAATTAATTAAAGCATAACTCCTGCCCTGATAACTAGTGGACTTCCGTATGGTGATCTTAGGTCGTCATGAAGAAGATTATAAAGAGCAGTAAGATAAAATCCTGATCCTGTCCTTCCTATCGGTTGAACATAACCACCCCCTAGAAAAAATGAAGGCACCCACTCTCTTTTTAGCCTTGCATCTTCAACAAAATCTACTCTTAACGTCTCATATTCTGTACGTAGAAATATATTATCTAATACGAAATAATTGGCCCAGAGACTCCCTCCGTAACTGTTATAAGACCCTTCAAAAAATGGATCATCGTATCTGACATATAAATATCTGATTCCAATACCGGTCATTAAACGTTGATTGACCATGTAGCCAACAGAAGGAGACAGATCCACATAAAATGGATTAAACCCTAATCCAAACCCTCCGCCAAATCTAACTTTTTGCCAAAACTCATTTTCTTCCTTTGCCTGTTGATAAGTCTTTGCTGTTTCTTCTTTGACTTCAACTGAATCCTCATTTCTGTCGCCTTCCTTATAATACTCCTGGCTAAAAGAATTGAAAGCGATAAAGATGAAAATAATAATGGTGATTGATAGATTTTTCATTCTTATTCGGTATGGTCTACGATTATATACAAATCTTCAGATTCTTTCTTCATAAAATATCTCTCCCTGGCAAACTTTTCTAACAACTCAGTATTACTTAATAATTCCTTTCTGTCTTTTTCAACCTGCTGAATATTCTCCTCATAATATTCTTTCTCCTTTTCAAGGTTGTTTAGCTTAGAATTGAGCTTAAAAGTAGTTATGAAGTTTGTGTTATCGAAGAAAAGCATCCAAACTAAAAATACTGCAAGACTAAGAACATAAACATTAGACATCTTACTTTTAACACGACTCAAAAATTTCTCCAGCTCTAACATTATAAAAATTATTTATCTCTCTCAAAGATACCTGTTTTAAGTAAAATAATAATCTTGATCGATACTTTCAATAAAAAAAGCTGTAAACGTGAAGTCTACAGCTTTCTTTCTAAGTATAATAAATATTATTTTTTGGCAGTTGGATATTTAGCTACCTCAGCCAATTCTTCTTCTATTCTAAGTAATTGGTTATACTTTGCCATTCTATCACTTCTTGACAGAGATCCAGTCTTGATCTGACCAGCATTAGTTGCTACAGCAATATCTGCTATAGTTGCATCTTCTGTTTCACCACTTCTATGACTAATCACTGCAGTAAATCCTGCTCTGTGAGCCATATCAATAGCCTCAAGAGTCTCTGTAAGCGTACCGATCTGATTTACCTTGATTAGAATACTGTTTGCAGACTTTTCTTTAATCCCTCTTTCAAGAAACTTGACATTAGTTACAAAAAGGTCATCACCAACTAGCTGGCATCTGTCTCCTATTTTGGAAGTTAACAGGTTCCATCCATCCCAGTCTTCTTCGGCACATCCATCTTCGATTGAATCGATTGGATATTTACCGATCAATTCTGCCAGGTAATCAACTTGCTCTTCCTGGTTTCTCTTTTTACCATTCTCGCCCTCGAATTTAGCATAATTGTAAACCCCATCCTCGAAAAATTCCGAAGAGGCGCAATCTAGCGCTAAGGTTACTTCAGTACCTGGTTTATATCCTGCTTCTTCGATTGCTTGTAAAACAGTATCTAAAGCTTCTTCAGTGCCTCCTGTAAATTCCGGAGCAAAACCTCCTTCATCACCTACAGCAGTACTTAATCCTTTTCCCTTTAAGATCTTCTTTAATTGATGGAAGATCTCTGTCCCCATTCGCATTGCTTCATTGAATGAAGGTGCACCGATGGGTCTGATCATAAACTCCTGGAAAGCAATAGGAGCATCAGAGTGAGAACCTCCATTGATAATATTCATCATAGGAACAGGAAGTGTACGTGCATTTGCACCTCCAATATATCTATATAAAGACTGTCCGGATTCCATTGCTGCTGCTTTAGCAACTGCTAATGAAACACCTAAGATAGCGTTAGCTCCCAGTTTACCCTTATTATCGGTACCATCAAGTTCGATCATGATTTTATCAAGCATGTTTTGCTCGTACACATCAAACCCAACTAATTCTGGGGCAATAACTTCATTTACATTTTCGACAGCTTTTAAGACACCCTTCCCGCCAAATCTATCTTTATCTTCATCTCTCAATTCAACTGCTTCATTCACACCTGTGCTAGCACCTGATGGTACAGCAGCTCTGCCAACAAAGCCGTTTTCTGTAGTTACATCTACTTCAATGGTTGGATTACCACGTGAATCCAGAATTTGTCTGGCGTGGATACTTTCAATTAAACTCATAGTTTTAGTTTTTAGTTCATTAACGCAATAAAATCATCAAATAAGTATCTGGAATCATGAGGCCCAGGGCCGGCTTCCGGGTGATATTGTACCGAGAACACCTTTTTATCCTTTATCCGGATTCCTTCAACGGTTTTGTCATTCAGGTTAATGTGTGTCATTTCAACATTAGGGTGTTGTTCCACAGATTCCATACTTACAGAGAATCCATGATTTTGAGAAGTTATTTCGCTTTTTCCTGTAAGGAGATTTTTAACTGGGTGATTTAATCCTCTATGACCATGGTGCATCTTATAGGTTTCTACATCATTGGCAAGAGCGATCATTTGATGCCCCAGGCAAATGCCGAACATCGGGCTTCCGCTTTCCTGAATTTCCTTGACAGTTTCAACTGCATAAGAAGTAGCTGCAGGGTCTCCGGGACCATTACTAATAAAATATCCCTTAGGTCCCCATTCTTTCATTTCTTCGAAAGATGTTTTAGCAGGAAACACTTTACAATAAATACCTCTTGAGGTCATATTTCTAAGGATACTTGTCTTACAACCAAGATCGAGAACAGCTACCTTTATTCCGGAAGGATCTCCTACATAATAAGGCTCCTTAGCTGTCACCTGAGTACTTAACTCCAGGTTTAGCATTGAAGGAATTTTATCCAGTTCCTTCTGAAGTTCTTCTTTAGTATGATATTCAGAACTGATGATACAGTTCATGGCACCTTTTGTTCTTACATGCTTGACCAGTTTTCGGGTATCAAGGTCGGCAATCCCTACAACCTTATTGTCATTAAGATATTTATGTAGCGTTTCATCAGAAGTTTTTCTACTTCCTTTCCAGGAAAATTCATTTACGATGATTCCACTTATTTGAGGATTAGCAGATTCTTGTTCATCATCAATGACATTGTAATTACCAATATGTGAAGTCGTACTGATAATTACCTGTCCGTAATAAGAAGGATCGGTATAAATTTCCTGATAACCTGTCATACCAGTATTAAAACAGATCTCACCACCAGCGGTACCGGAGTAACCTACTGAAATACCATGTAACAAAGTACCATCTTCGAGTAACAAGCTTGCTTTAGAGTGCGGATTATACTTGGCTGTAGTCATAATGTATTTGCGAAATAGATTTTGTGCAAAAATAAAAAAGGGAACAAACATATGTTTGCTCCCTTTTAAATTTATTTAGTAAATATTTATTATTCACCTTTATCTTCGTTCTTTTCTTCAGAAGACTTTGATTCAGAATCAGATTTTTTAGATTCTTTTTTCGGTGCAGCTTTCTTAGCTTCAGCTTTTTTAGTTTCAGCTTTAGGCTTTTCTGCTTTAGGTTCTTCAGTTTTACTTTCTTCTGCTTTAGTCACTTCGGCTTTAGCTTCAGACTTAGGAGCAGCAGATTTAGTTTTAGAACCACTACCTCTTCGGCTTCTTCTGGTTTTCTTACCAGCAGACTTTTCTTCTTTAACTAGTAGCTCATTGTAATCTACTAATTCCATGATACACATATCAGCGTTATCTCCAAGTCTTGAATTAAGCTTGATAATTCTAGTGTATCCACCTGGTCGGTTGGCAACCTTATCAGCTACTTCATTAAATAAAGTATCTACAGAGTACTTATTTTGAAGGTAACTGAATACTACACGACGAGAGTGAGTTGAATCAGCCTTAGCTTTAGTAATCAAAGGCTCAACATATTTCCTAAGAGCTTTTGCCTTAGCTACAGTCGTCGTTATTCTCTTATGTAGGATGAGTGAACTTGCCATGTTAGAAAGCATTGCCTTTCTGTGAGAGGCAGTTCTACCCAAGTGATTAAATTTTTTACCGTGTCTCATTTTTCTTACTCTTCGTCAAGTTTATACTTAGACAAATCCATTCCAAAAGTTAATCCTTTTTCCTGAACTAACTGCTCAAGCTCAGCAAGCGACTTCTTACCGAAGTTACGGAACTTCATCATATCAGAGATCTCAAGTCTTACAAGATCACCAAGAGTTCTAACATCTGCAGCTTTAAGGCAGTTGTAAGCTCTTACTGATAGGTCAAGATCACTAAGTGAAGTTTTAAGCAGCTTTCGCATATGAAGCATTTCTTCATCTACTTGCTCAGGCTCTCCTGATTTCTCAGTTTCAAGGATCATATTCTGATCAGAGAATAGCATAAAGTGCTGGATCAAAATATTGGCAGCTCCTTTTAATGCATCTTCAGGATGAATAGATCCGTCAGTTTCAATGTCAAGCACTAACATTTCGTAGTCAGTTTTTTGCTCAACACGAGTATTTTCGACGCTAAATTTCACGTTTTTAATAGGAGTGAAAATCGCATCAATTGGAATAAATCCGAATACCTGCTCAGCTGGTTTGTTTTCCTCAGCTGGTAAGTACCCTCTTCCTTTATCGACAGTTAATTCGATTTCGAAATCAACAGACTCGTCCATATGACAAATCACCAAGTCTGGGTTTAGAATTTCGAAGGCAGAGGTATTTCCACCGATATCTGCAGCTTTAAATTCTTTGCTACCGCCAACCTTAACTGTGATTTTGTTTTCAACAAGGTCGCCTACTTTCTTAAATCTAACCATCTTCAGGTTAAGGATGATCTCAGATACATCCTCTACAACACCTTCGATAGAAGAGAATTCGTGTAGAACGTCCGGAATTTTTATACCGGTGATGGCATATCCTTCTAAAGAAGATAAAAGGATTCTTCTAAGCGCATTACCTATAGTAACTCCATATCCCGGTTCAAGTGGTTTAAATGTAAAAAGCCCGTGAAAATCATCTGCTTTCTCCATCGCCACCTTTTCGGGCATTTGAAATGCTAAAATGGACATATTATTTCGAGTCTTTATATTAGTCAATAGGATTATTTAGAGTACAATTCAACGATCAATTGTTCCTTAATATTTTCAGGAATTTCATCACGTTGTGGCATTGTTACGAATTTACCAGCAAACTCTTTTCCGTCCCACTCAAGCCATGAAAATTGCTTTCTACCTGCAGCAAGTGAGTTACTGATAACTTCCAATGTTTTACTTCTCTCACGTACACCAACTACATCACCTTCTTTTAAAGAATACGATGGAATGTTAACGATTTCGCCATTAACAGTTATGTGTTTATGAGATACAAGTTGTCTTGCACTCCTTCTTGTTGGCGCAATACCTAATCTATAAACGGTGTTGTCCAATCTAGCTTCCAATAATTGAAGAAGAACCTCACCAGTTACACCCTTCTTTCTTGTAGCTTTTTCGAAAGTATTAGCGAATTGCTTCTCTAATACACCGTAAGTATATTTTGCCTTTTGTTTTTCAGCAAGCTGAATAGCGTATTCAGACTGCTTTCTTCTGCGGCTACGTCCGTGTTGTCCCGGACCGTAACTTTTCTTTTGAAGCGCTTTGCTCGGACCAAAAATCGCTTCCTGGAATTTACGGGCTATTTTAGCCTTTGGACCTGTATATCTAGCCATTATTTTTTTCCGTTCAGTTAATTAAATTAGACTCTTCTTCTTTTTGGTGGACGACATCCGTTGTGTGGAAGAGGTGTGATATCTTTAATCATTGTCACCTCGATACCCGTGTTCTGGATTGTTCTGATTGCTGATTCACGACCAGCACCAGGACCCTTAACGAATACTTCAACCTTTCGAAGACCAAGATCATATGCTTTTTGAGCACAATCCTGAGCAGCAGTTTGAGCAGCATAAGGAGTGTTCTTTTTAGAACCCTTAAAGCCCATTTTACCTGCAGAAGCCCATGAAATAACTTGACCGGCCTGATTAGTCATTGAGATAATGATGTTGTTGAAGGTCGCTTTGATATGAGCCTGACCTACTGCGTCAACAACTACTACTCTCTTTTTTGCTTTATCTTTTCTTTTTTGAGCCATATTTCACTACAATTTTCAGGAAGGTAATCTATCCTGTTTGCTATTATTTAACAGCTTTTTTCTTGTTAGCAACAGTTTTACGTTTACCTTTTCTCGTTCTCGAGTTGTTTTTAGTTTTTTGACCTCTAACAGGTAAACCTTTTCTGTGACGAAGTCCTCGGTAACAACCGATGTCCATAAGTCGCTTAATGTTAAGCTGCACTTCTGATTTTAACACACCTTCTACTTTGTGGTTCTCAGAAATGACGTTACGAACAGCTGTTGACTCATCATCAGTCCACTCGCTTACTTTTTTATCCTTATCGACCCCGGCTTTAGACAGAATCTCCTGAGCTGAACTTTTTCCTATACCGAAGATGTACGTAAGGGAAATTTCCCCTCTCTTGTTATCCGGAATATCGACTCCTGCAATACGTGCCATAATTATCCTTGTCTTTGTTTAAACTTAGGGTTCTTTTTGTTAATAACGTACACCTTTCCTTTTCGGCGTACGATTTTGCAATCGCTGCTTCTCTTTTTTACGGATGCTCTTACCTTCATGACTTTATTTGTATCTGTAAACGATTCTACCTTTAGTTAAATCATACGGAGACATTTCTAATTTAACTTTGTCTCCTGGTAATATTTTAATGTAATTCATCCGCATCTTACCTGATATATGAGCAATAACTTCGTGCCCGTTTTCAAGTTCAACGCGGAACATCGCATTCGACAATGCTTCGGTTATTGTACCGTCTTGTTCAATGGATGATTGTTTCGCCATATTGTTCTTTTAAATAGTCTTCAATATATTGATGCGTTGTTAAAATCTCTGCCTCACCTTCTTCGGTGATAGCAATTGTGTGCTCAAAGTGAGCACTCGGTAATCTATCTGCAGTTCTAATGGTCCAACCATCGGCTTCCTGAACAATACTTCGTCCACCTTGATTAACCATTGGTTCAACTGCTAATACATAACCCGGCTTCAATTTAGCTCCACGACCGCGCTTCCCATAATTAGGAACCTCAGGCTTTTCGTGCAGATTCTTACCGACACCATGGCCGACAAGTTCTCTTACAACTGAATAACCTTCTTTTTCAACAAATGATTGTACAGCATAGCCTATATCTCCGATCCTGTGTCCGGCTACTGCAGCCTGGATCCCTTCATAGAGGGATTGGCGAGTTACTCGAATCAGCCGCTTTAATTCTTCGCTAACTTCACCTACTGCATAACTGTAAGCACAATCACTGTGGTAGCCCTTATAAAAAACACCACAATCAATTGAAACTAAATCTCCATCTTTCAAAACGTACTCACCGGGAATACCATGAACGACGTTTTCGTTCACTGATATACAAAGTGATGCGGGAAACCCGCTATATCCCAAAAAGGACGGATGTCCTTGATGATCCTTTATAAATTCTTCAGCTATCTTATCAAGAGCTTTCGTCGAAACTCCTGGCTTAACTGCTTTTGCAACTTCACCATGAGCTCTTCCGAGTATATCAGCGCTCTCTTTTATGATCTCTATTTCTTCTTTAGACTTAACAGGGATCATAAATTAAACAACTGCTGCTTCAGAACGTCCTTTTACTTTACCAGACTTCATTAGTCCTTCGTAATGACGCATTAATAAATAACTTTCTATCTGCTGTAGAGTATCAAGAATAACTCCAACCATAATCAATAAGCTTGTTCCACCATAAAACTGAGAGAACATTGGAGAAACCCCCGCTAATGTTGCAAATGCAGGTAAAATAGCTACAATTGCAAGGAATATTGATCCTGGAAGAGTAATCTTAGTTAAAACACTATCAAGATACTCTGATGTTTCTTTACCTGGTTTAACACCCGGAATAAACCCTCCGTTTCTTTTCAATCCGTCAGCTATTTCTGTAGGGTTTACGGTAATAGCAGTATAAAAGAACGTGAAAAGAATAATTAATATCGCAAAGGTTATGTTATAAACCGGAGTCTGGTAGTTTGAGAACGTTGTTATAAAATAGTTACCCAGATCTGTGTCCTGAAAAGGCTGAGCAAATAAGGCAGGTAAAAACATCAATGCTTGAGCAAAAATGATTGGCATTACACCTGAACTATTTACTTTTAAAGGAATGTATTGTCTTTGTCCTCCATAAGCCCTTCCTCCTGAAACATGCGCTTTAGCATAATTTACCGGAATTCTTCTTACTGCTTTTGTAAGAGCAACTACTGCCATTACAACAAAGAACAAAGCAACCATTTCCAACACGAAAAGTATTATACCTCCCTGATCGCCTTTTGAAGTAAATTCAAAAATCAATGAATTTGGAAATCTCGATATAATACCGATCATGATCAGCATTGAAATACCATTTCCAATTCCTTTATCAGTAATTCTTTCACCAAGCCACATACAGAACATGGTTCCCGATGTCAGAATAATTGCTGAACTGATTTTAAAGAATAAAGGATCTACCACAACTGCTTCACCTGGAATGTAAGCAGTAAGGTATCCTATAGACTGACCTAAAGTAATTATGATGGTCAGTACTCTAGTTATCTGAGTTAATCTTTTACGACCGCTCTCCCCTTCTTTCTGCAATCTTTGGAAATGAGGAATAGCTATGGTTAGCAATTGAACTACGATCGATGCCGAAATATATGGCATAATACCAAGACCGAAAATCGCAGCATTATTAAATGCACCACCTAGAAAACTGTCAAGCAAACCGAATATTCCATCTGCTGACTCAGGTAGTTGATCTGGATTAACGCCAGGTAAAACGATAAAAGACCCAAGGCGAAATATAATTAAAAAGCCAAGGGTGTTAAGGATCCTAGTTCTTAGTTCCTCAATCGAAAAAATGTTCCTGATGGTCGTAATAAACTTTTTCATTCTTCTAATTAAAGTGTTGTTACTGATCCGCCTGCTTTTTCAATAGCTTCCTTAGCAGAAGCCGAAAATTTATGAGCAGTAACTGCTAATTTAGACTTTAATTCTCCTTTGCCAAGAATTTTGATCAAATCATTTTTCTGAGCAAACCCATTATCGATCAAAACCTGTAGGTCGATCGCATCTAATTTTTTATTATCAGCCAACTCTTGTATTTGGTACAAGTTTACAGGCTTATACTCTACTCTATTAGGATTTCTGAATCCAAACTTAGGAACCCTTCTTTGAAGGGGCATTTGTCCACCTTCAAAACCAGCTTTGCTGCTGTATCCTGATCTGGATTTAGCACCTTTATGTCCTCTTGTTGAAGTTCCACCACGGCCAGTTCCCTGACCTCTACCTATTCTCTTTGAATTCTTCGTCGATCCCGCGGCAGGTTTTAATGTATGTAATTTCATATCTCAGTTACATTTACCAAGTGACTAACTTTATTGATCATACCCGCTATTTGAGGAGTATTCTCTACCTCTACGGATTTATTGATACGTCCTAAACCCAGTGCTTCAATAGTTCTAACCTGACGTTTTGGACGACCAATTGTACTTCTTACTTGCGTAATTTTAACCTTCGCCATAATCTTTACCCGTTAAATACTTTATCTAGTTCAACACCTCTTGTTTGTGCCACAGTATAAGCATCACGTAACTTAGACAGTCCATTAAAGGTTGCCTTTACAGCGTTGTGAGGGTTTGATGAACCCTTAGATTTAGCGAGTACGTCTGTAATACCTGCACTTTCAAGTACAGCACGCATAGCACCACCAGCGATAACTCCAGTACCGTGAGATGCAGGTTTGATCAATACTAGTCCACCACCGTACTTTCCAACGGTTTCATGAGGAATAGATCCTTTTAGTACAGGAATTTTGATCAGATTCTTTTTTGCATCATCGATGCCTTTAGTGATAGCATCTGTTACTTCATTAGCTTTACCTAATCCGTAACCAACCACTCCATTACCATCTCCTACAACAACAATTGCAGAGAAACTGAAGCGTCTACCACCTTTTACTACTTTAGCTACACGCTTAATTGCAACGACCTTTTCTTTAAGGTCCAATTCACTCGCTTTTACTGATCTTATTGTACTACTTTGTGACATATTCTTAGAATTTTAGGCCTCCTTCTCTAGCACCTTCAGCTAGTGACTTTATTCTGCCATGGTAGCGGTATCCGCTACGGTCGAAAACAACAGTCTCGATGCCATTAGATTTTGCTAGTTCAGCAATTTTCTTACCTACATTATTTGCATCCTCTACATTGAAATTCTTCTTAGAAGGATTTACCTCTCGAGAAGAAGCATAAGCAAGTGTATTACCGTTTAAATCGTCTATTAATTGCGCATATATAGAAGAATTACTTTTATATACACTCAAACGAGGACGCTCTGCTGTACCACTTACTTTTTTACGTATTCCTCTTCTTATTCGTAATCTGCGGTTATATTTTTTAATAGCCATATTACTTCTTATTATTTAGCAGCGGTTTTACCTGCTTTACGTCTAATTCTTTCACCTACGAAACGGATACCTTTACCTTTGTAAGGCTCTACTTTTCTTAGTGATTTAATCTTAGCTGCAACCTGGCCGATTAATTGCTTATCATTACTCTCTAAAGTAACGATAGGATTTTTACCTTTTTCAGTAGCAGCAGTTACTTTAATCTCTTCAGGTACCTGGAAGAAGATACTATGAGAGTATCCAAGGTTAAGCTCAAGTAACTGACCTTGTGCTGTAGCTTTGTAACCTACACCAACAAGCTCTAATTCTTTTTTATAACCGTTAACAACACCCTCAACCATATTAGCAACCAGCGCCCGGGTTAAACCGTGCAATGCTTTATGCTTCTTCTGTTCGGTTGGACGCTCAAAAATACATTCGCCGTCCTCGATAGATACTTTTATCTCTTCGCTCACATCCTGTACCAGTTCGCCTTTTGGGCCTTTAACTGTGATTTGTCCAGGTTTATGAGTTATTGTTACACCTTCTGGTATAGTTATCGGTTTTTTACCAATTCGTGACATAATTTCCTAATTAGTATACGTAGCATAAAACTTCACCACCGATATTCTGTGTACGGGCTTCTTTGTCGGTCATCACACCTACACTAGTAGATAAAATGGCAACTCCAAGACCGTTAAGTACACGAGGTAATTCGGAGGCTTTCGCATATTTTCTCAAACCAGGCTTACTAACACGCTCTAGATGAACGATAGCAGGAGCCTTGGTTACAGGGTTGTACTTCAACGCGATCTTGATTGTGCCCTGTACATTCACATCATCTTCAAACTTATACCCTTGGATATAACCTTTATCATGAAGGATTTTTGTCATTTCCTTCTTAATATTCGAAGCGGGTAGCTCAACCACTCTGTGGTTAGCAGTCATCGCGTTTCTAATCCTTGTTAAATAATCTGCTATTGGATCAGTCATCTTTAATCAATAATATCGTTAAGCCTGATTTGAAACAGGCGTGCAAAGATAAAGAACTTTTCTTATATATAAAATAAAAGGGCTGATAATTACCAGCTTGCTTTTTTAACACCCGGAATTTTTCCGTCAAGTGCCATTTCCCTAAATGTTACCCTTGAGATTCCAAATTTTCTCATGTAACCTTTAGGACGCCCAGTTAATTTACATCTATTGTGTAATCTAACTGGTGAGGCATTTCTCGGAAGTTTATCAAGACCTTCGTAATCGCCTGCAGCTTTTAATTCAGCACGCTTTTTAGCGTACTTAGCTACTAAACGCTCACGCTTTCTTTCTCGGGCTTTTAATGCTTCTCTTGCCATAATTTCTTATTTGTTTTTGTTTACGAAAGGCATTCCCAGCGCTTTCAACAATTCAAAACACTCTTCATCTGTATCGGCGGTCGTTACAAACGTTATATCCATACCGTTTATTTTCTTAACCTGGTCGATACTGATCTCAGGGAAAATAATCTGCTCTTTCACACCTAAAGTGTAATTACCTCTGCCGTCGAATCCTTTGTCACTTACACCACGGAAATCTCTTACACGTGGTAGTGCGATATTTAATAATCTATCAAGGAATTCGTACATGCGCTCTCCTCTCAAAGTAACTTTAGCTCCGATAGGCATGCCTTCTCTTAGCTTAAAGTTAGAGACAGAGTTTTTCGCAAGGGTAACTACGGCTTTCTGACCTGTGATTGCAGTTAATTCCTCAACACCAACATCTACCAACTTTTTATCGGCAACTGCTGCACCAATACCTTTGTTGATACAAATCTTGGTGATCTTAGGCACCTGCATTACAGACTTGTACTGAAATTTTTCTTTCAGTGCAGGTGCGATCTCGCTTAGGTATTTATCTTTTAATCTTGGATTAGCCATTTTTAATTACCTCTCCGGTTTTTTTTGAATAACGTTGTAGTTTACCGTTTTCATCAACTTTACGACCTACTCTTGTAGGCTCGCCAGTTGCGGGATCAACCAACATCAGGTTGCTCATATGAATAGGTGCTTCAACTTTTTCGATACCACCCTCTGGTTTTGTAGCTGAAGGTTTAACATGTTTTGTTACCATGTTTACGCCTTCTACGATAGCGCGGTATGTTGAAGGAATCACCTCAAGAACTTGTCCTGTCTTACCGTTTTGATTGCCAGCAATCACTTTTACGGTATCACCCTTACGGATGTGGAATTTATTTGTTTTGTGTGCGTTCTTCATAACTTAAAGTACTTCAGGAGCTAAGGAAACAATTTTCATGAATTGCCTTTCACGAAGTTCACGTGCAACAGGCCCGAAAATACGGGTTCCTCTAGGCTCGTCATTGTTATTCAGCAGCACAGCGGCGTTGTCTTCAAAGCGAATGTAAGACCCGTCTTTACGACGAACTTCTTTCTTCGTACGAACAACAACAGCTCTTGAAACTGTACCTTTCTTCAGGTTGCTTGATGATAATGCAGATTTTACTGTTACGATGATCTTGTCACCGACAGAAGCGTATCGCTTTCCGGTTCCACCGAGTACTCTAATACAAAGTACCTCTTTGGCACCACTGTTATCTGCAACGTTAAGTCTAGACTCTTGCTGTATCATGATTACTTCGCTCTCTCTAAGATTTCTACTAATCTCCACCTTTTGTTTTTAGACATAGGTCGAGTTTCCATGATTCTTACTGTATCTCCTATACCGCACTCTTCTTTTTCATCGTGCGCAGTGAATTTGCTGGTCTTACCAACAAATTTACCGTAGATAGGATGTTTTTCTTTTCGATCAACAGAAATGGTAATTGTCTTTTGCATTTTATTGCTGACAACTTTACCTATTCGTTCTTTTCTTAATTTTCGATTCTCCATTGCCTTTTTTCTTATTTAGCAATTTCTTTTGCTCTTAGTTCTGTTTTAAGACGAGCTATTAACCTGCGCGACTCACGGATCTTCATCGGATTCTCAATCGGAGAGATCTCGTGTGCAAACTTAAGTTTGCTTAGTGCTTCAGTTTCCTCGTTTATGCGAGCTTCTAGCTCTTCGGCTGTCAGAGATTTAATTTCACTCGTTTTCATACCCTTATTCAGTATAGTCTCTTCTTACAACAAATTTTGTACTGATAGGTAGCTTTTGCTGAGCTAATCTCATTGCTTCCTGAGCTAATGCGCGTGGCACTCCTCCGGCTTCAAATAAGATTGTACCCGGCTTTACAGTAGCCACCCAATATTCCGGTGCACCTTTACCTTTACCCATACGAACCTCTGCAGGTTTCTTTGTTACGGGCTTATCAGGAAAGATTCGGATCCATACCTGACCCTGACGCTTCATAGCACGGGTCATGGCGATACGAGCAGCTTCTATCTGGCGAGCAGTGATCCATCCTGGCTCTAGCGATTTGATCGCAAAAGAACCGAACGAAATGGTATAACCACGCTGAGCTATTCCCTTAACTCTACCCTTCTGCTGCTTTCTGAATTTTGTTCTTTTAGGTTGTAACATTTTTAAATTTTGTTAACGTTCAGCAATCTTTTAAACCCTGCGTCGGTTAGCGCTTTCTGCGTTGACGTTTTCTTCCGCCTCCGCTGTTTCCTTGATTTGAACCGCCTCCAACGTTAGGCGATAAATCGCGCTTGCCGAACACTTCACCTTTAAAGATCCAAACTTTGATACCGATTATACCATAAACGGTATCGGCTTCAGACACATGATAGTCGATATCTGCACGTAGGGTATGCAAAGGAATTCGACCTTCTTTATATTGCTCAGTTCGAGCCATTTCTGCGCCACCTAGACGTCCGCTAACTTTGATCTTAATACCTTGCGCTCCAACTCTCATTGCTGATGAGATGGCTTGCTTCATCGCTCTTCTATACGAGATACGAGCTTTAAGCTGCTGCGCAATGCTATCACCTACGAGTTTGGCATCCAACTCAGGGCGTTTAATTTCAAAGATATTTATTTGAACGTCCTTACCAGTTAACTTTTTAAGCTCTTCTTTGATACGATCTACTTCCGAGCCACCTTTCCCGATAACGACTCCGGGCGGGCAGTGTGTATGGTAAGCGTGATGCGCTTAAGGGTGCGTTCTATAACTATTTTTGAGATACCACCTTTTGGTATCCTTGCTTCTACATATTGTCTTATCTTGTGGTCTTCTACCAGCTTATCGCTGAAGTCCTTACCTCCGAACCAGGCAGAATCCCAACCTTTTATTATTCCCAGTCTAAGACCTATAGGATTTACTTTTTGTCCCATTCCTATTCGTTGTTATCTTGTTCCTGATTAATTTCTGCTGTATGATCTACCGCTTGAAGGCTGTCAACCACGATTGTAACGTGATTTGAACGCTTTCTGATTCGGTGTGCTCGGCCCTGAGGTGCCGGACGAAGTCGCTTAAGCATGCGACCACTATCTACAAAGATTGTTTTAACGTACAAGTCAGCTTCCTCCAAATCGGCATCTTCATTCTTTTGCTGCCAATTGGCGATAGCAGAAAGTAACAGTTTTTCCAGCCTGGCAGAACCATGCTTGGAATCAAACTTCAATATATTCAAGGCCCTGTTCACTCTTTCTCCACGGATCATATCCGCTACAAGACGCATCTTGCGAGGTGAAGTAGGCACATTGTTTAATTTTGCTATTGCTTCCATCTTTTTAGCGCTTAACGTTTGCCTTTATCCTTTTTGTTCACATGCCCTCTGTAGGTACGTGTTGGGGCAAATTCTCCTAGCTTATGCCCTACCATGTTTTCTGTAACATAAACAGGGATAAATTTATTTCCGTTGTGGACCGCGAATGTATATCCTACGAAGTCCGGCGAAATCATTGATCTTCTCGACCAGGTCTTGATCACTGATTTTTTGCCGCTTTCATTCATGGCATCGACTTTCTTCTCGAGCCTGAAATCAATATATGGTCCTTTTTTTAATGATCTAGCCATAATTATTTCTTCTTCTTCCTTCTACTGATGATTAATCTGTCAGAGTATTTCTTTGGTTTACGAGTTTTTAGCCCTTTGGTGTAAAGTCCGTTTCTTGATCTAGGATGTCCTCCTGATGCACGTCCTTCACCACCACCCATTGGGTGATCAACCGGGTTCATTACAACACCACGTACTCGTGGACGTCTTCCCAACCATCTGTTTCTACCAGCTTTTCCAAGCTTAACGTTCATGTGGTCAGCATTACTTACCGCACCAACTGTTGCATAACATCTGGTTAATACTCTTCTTGTTTCACCTGAAGGAAGCTTGATTGTAGCATAATTACCTTCACGAGCCAAAAGCTGAGCATAAGAACCTGCACTTCTAACCATTGAAGCTCCGTTTCCTGGTTGTAATTCTACGTTATGAAGAATTGTACCTAATGGAATCTTTGCCAATGGTAAAGCGTTTCCTAGCTCTGGAGCAGCATCCTGTCCTGCAATTATCTGTTGTCCTTCCTGTAATCCTTCAGGAGCAAGAATATATCTCTTCTCTCCGTCAGCATAGAACAACAACGCGATGAAAGCGGTACGATTTGGATCGTACTGGATACTTTTTACCGTTGCCGGAATATCTCTTTTATCTCTTTTGAAATCGATTATTCTGTATTTCTGCTTATGTCCGCCACCAATGTAACGCATTGTCATACGTCCCTGGTTATTACGGCCACCTGATTTAGTTTTACCAACAAGTAATGACTTCTCTGGAGCCTCCTTGCTGATGCCACTGTAAACAGGAGCTAATCTGTATCGTTGTCCCGGAGTTACCGGTCTTAATTTTTTAACTGCCATTTCTCAGTTGATTATATACCACTGTAAAAATCTATTACTTCGCCTTCTGCAACAGTTACAATTGCTTTCTTGTATGAAGGCTTTCTTCCGGTAAGGATTTGAGACTTTGTATATCTCGTTTTCTTCTTACCTAGTACGTTTATTGTGTTAACGGCTTCTACAGATACGCCGTAGGCTTGTTCAACAGCCTTTTTTATTTGCAGCTTATTGGCTTTTTGACTTACTACGAAGCCATACTTACCCTTTTCGTTCATCTCCGAGACCTTTTCGGTCACTATAGGTTTAATCAGTACGCTCATGGCTTACTTATTAAAAAGTTTTTCCAATTGTTCTACACTGCTTTCGCTCAAAATTAGCGTATCAGCATTAATCACTTTGTACGTGCTTAATTCGTCACACGTTATTACGTCTGTCTTCTTAATGTTTCTGCTTGATAATAATAAATTCTTATCTGCAGAATCAACAACAAGTAACGTCTTTTTGTCAGCAAGAGACAATGCATTTAGCATTGACAAATACTCTTTAGTTTTTGGAGCATCAAATGAAACACCATCTAAAACAGTAATTGCTGAATCTTTTGCTTTATATGCTAAAGCACTTTTTCGCGCTAATTGCTTAACTTTTTTATTAAGCTTAAATCCGTAGTTTCTTGGTTGAGGACCAAATACACGTCCACCACCTTTAAAAATTGGAGATTTAATACTACCTGCACGAGCAGTACCTGTACCTTTCTGTTTCTTTATTTTCTTGGTAGATCCGGTGATCTCAGCACGTTCTTTAGACTTGTGAGTACCCTGTCTTTGATTAGCAAGGTATTGTTTCACATCAAGATATATTGCGTGATCATTTGGTTCAATTCCAAAAACTGAATCAGCTAACTTAACCTTTCTACCCGTATCCTCTCCGGTTCTTGATAATACTGTTATTTCCATGATCTTACTTCTCTAGAATTAAGTATGAATTTTTTGCACCGGGTACCGAACCACTAACTAGAATAAGATTCTCATCAGCAAGAATCTTCATAACTTTTAAGTTCGTTACCTTAACTGATTTGTTTCCGGTCTGTCCAGCCATCTTCATTCCTTTGAATACTCTCGCAGGATACGATGCTGCACCAATTGATCCAGGTGCTCTTAATCTGTTGTGCTGACCATGAGTTGCCTGGCCTACACCACCAAATCCATGACGCTTAACTACACCTTGAAAACCTTTACCTTTGCTTACGCCTTTTACATCAAGGAAGTCACCTTCCTCAAAGACGTCCTGTACACTGACTTCTTTACCAAGCTCAATACCACCTTCAAACTCAAGACGGAAATCTCTGAATTCCACTACCTTGGATTTAGGTGTTGTATCAGCTTTTTTAAAGTGACCTAACAATGCCTGAGGTGTACGCTTTTCTTTACGCTCACCGTACGCTAATTGTACAGCATTGTAGCCGTCAGATTCTTCATTCTTCACTTGTGTAATCACACAAGGACCAGCCTCTATCACCGTGCATGCGACGTTTCGTCCATCGGCACCGTAAACGCTAGTCATTCCGATTTTTCTACCTATTATTCCTGACATTTCTTTAATTTTTAACTCCCTTTTGCCCAATGAGTTGCGGAATCACCGCGCAAAAGGACTGCAAAGATAGAAATTAATGTGATTAAAAAAAACTTATTATCAATAATTTCCGGTTGCAGACTTTAGACAATAAAAAAAGAACCAATACAATGATTGGTTCTTTTATATTTCTGTGTGTTAAGATCAAACTTTAATCTCTACATCAACACCACTTGGAAGTTCAAGTTTCATAAGTGCATCAACAGTTTTTGCACTATTTGAATAGATGTCCACCAATCTTTTGTAAGTACAAAGCTGGAACTGCTCTCTTGACTTCTTATTTACGTGTGGAGAACGTAACACTGTAAAGATGTCCTTCTCTGTTGGAAGAGGAATAGGACCACTTACTACTGCTCCAGTAGTTTTTACAGCACGAACGATCTTTTCTGATGATTTATCAACGAGATTATGATCGTATGACTTAAGTTTTATTCTTATTTTCTGTGTCATAATTCTGTTTTTTAAACGGCTGTACCTTTAGTTTCAGCAATCACTTCGTCTGCTATGTTTTTAGGTACCGCATCGTAATGTGAGAACACTAGAGATGCAGTTGCTCTACCTGAAGAAATTGTTCTAAGGTCAGTAACATAGCCGAAAAGTTCTGATAAAGGAACATCACCTTTAATGATCTGAGCTCCTCCTTTTGTATCCATTCCTCTCATGATACCTCTTCTCTTGTTCAAGTCACCAGTGATAGGACCAGTAAACTCTTCAGGAGTAACGATCTCAACTTTCATGATCGGCTCAAGTAATTGAGGCTTAGCTTTACCAGCAGCAGCCTTAAATCCTAATCTAGCAGCCAATTCGAAAGAAAGAGCGTCAGAGTCAACATCGTGGAATGAACCGTGGTATAATCTAACATAAAGATTATCTACAGGGAAACCAGCTAAAGGACCGTTCTTCATTGCTTCTCTGAATCCTTTTTCTATCGCAGGGATAAATTCTTTAGGAATAACACCACCAACGATCTTATTATCAAACTGAAGACCATCCTTAGCAGCTGCAGCCAACTTCTCGTCGTCGTCTTTAGCAGGTCCTAATTCGAATACAATATCAGCGAATTTACCTTTACCACCACTCTGCTTCTTGTAAACCTCTTTGTGCTCAACATAATCTGTAACAGACTCTTTGTAAGCAACCTGAGGAGCACCCTGGTTGATCTCTACTTTAAATTCTCTTTTAAGTCGATCAATGATGATCTCAAGGTGAAGCTCACCCATACCTCTAAGTACAGTCTGTCCTGTTTCGTGATCAGTCTCAACGTGTAGAGTTGGATCTTCTTCAACTAACTTAGCAATTGCAGTACCAAGCTTATCAACATCAGCCTGAGTTTTAGGCTCGATCGCATAACCGATTACCGGCTCAGGGAATTCCATTGACTCAAGAATTAATGGATTCTTTTCGTCAGTTAATGAATCACCTGTTTTAATATCTTTAAAACCAACACCAGCACAGATATCACCAGCCTCTACTTTATCAATAGGGTTCTGCTTGTTTGAGTGCATCTGCATCAATCGAGAGATACGCTCTTTTTTACCTGTACGGTTATTTAATATATAAGAACCCGCGTCCAGAGTACCAGCATATACACGCATAAATGCAAGACGACCTACGAATGGGTCAGTAGCAATTTTAAATGCAAGTGCAGAGAATGGCTCATCATTATCTGGAGTTCTTGTCTCTTCTTTTTCTGTATTTGGATTAACACCTGTTACAGCAGGCATGTCATATGGAGAAGGCAAGTATGCACAAACTGCATCAAGCACTGCCTGAACCCCTTTATTTTTAAATGCCGAACCGCACATAACTGGCGACATAGACATGTCGATAACAGCTTTACGGATTGCAGCCATCATTTCTTCTTCTGTAATTGAATCCGGATCTTCAAAGAATTTCTCTAGAAGTGCATCATCGTATTCAGCTACTGCCTCAACAAGATTTTGTCTCCACTCCATAACTGTATCTTCGATATCAGCAGGAATATCAACAACCTCGTATGTCATTCCGAAATCTTCGTCGTTCCAGATTACAGCTTTATTAGTAATAAGGTCAACTACACCTTTGAATGAATCTTCAGCTCCGATAGGTACTTGAAGTGGAACAGGGTTAGCGCCTAATTTGTCTTTGATTTCGTTAACAACATTGAAGAAGTCAGCTCCAGCACGGTCCATTTTGTTTACGAAACAAATTCTTGGAACATGGTACTTGTCAGCTTGTCTCCATACTGTTTCAGACTGAGGCTCAACACCAGATACTGCACAGAAAAGAGCTACAGCTCCATCGAGAACACGTAGAGAACGCTCTACCTCAACGGTAAAGTCAACGTGACCCGGAGTATCAATAATGTTTACTTTGAATTCTTTAGTGTCATCCAGAGGTTGTCCCTGTTTTGTAGGGTACTTCCAGAAAGTAGTAGTAGCAGCTGAAGTAATAGTAATACCTCGCTCCTGCTCTTGTTCCATCCAGTCCATTGTAGCGGCACCATCGTGTACCTCTCCAATTTTATGACTAAGACCGGTATAGAAAAGAATTCTTTCAGTCGTTGTCGTTTTCCCGGCATCAATGTGAGCCATGATACCGATGTTACGAAGGTAGGTTAAATCTTTTTTAGCCATTTTAATATCCTATTAGAATCTGAAGTGTGAAAAAGCTTTATTCGCTTCTGCCATACGGTGAGTATCATCCTTTTTCTTGATGGCAGCACCTTCACCTTTTGAAGCCGCAACGATTTCGTTAGCTAATCTTTCTACCATCGTTTTCTCATTTCTAGAACGTGAATAGGAGATTAACCACTTAATACCTAATGAAGTCTTTCTTTCTGGTCTAACTTCCATTGGTACCTGAAATGTAGCACCACCCACTCTTCTACTTTTTACCTCGACAGAAGGCATCACGTTATTAAGTGCTTTCTTCCAAACCTCTAAACCGTTTTCACCAGTTTTTTCATTAACGATATCGATCGCATCGTAGAAAATTCCATATGCTAATGACTTCTTTCCATCAGCCATCAGATAGTTAACGAATTTCGTTACTAGCGTATCTTGAAATTTAGGATCCGGAAGGATGTATCTCTTTTTTGGTTTTGCTTTTCTCATTGCTGTGTAAAATTATTTTTTAGGTCTTTTAGCACCATATTTTGAACGACCTTGTAAACGTCCGTTTACCCCTGCAGTATCAAGCGCACCACGGATAATGTGATATCTTACACCAGGAAGGTCTTTTACACGACCACCACGAATAAGCACGATTGAGTGCTCTTGCAGGTTGTGTCCTTCACCTGGGATATATGCGTTAACTTCTTTTCCATTTGTCAACCTTACTCTTGCCACTTTACGCATCGCAGAGTTAGGTTTTTTTGGAGTGGTAGTGTAAACCCTTGTACAAACCCCTCTCCTTTGTGGACATGAGTCCAAAGCGGGAGATTTTGATTTTGAGGTTAACTTTTTTCTACCTTTTCTTACTAATTGCTGTATAGTAGGCATTTAACTCTCTGTGTTTAATTTTAATATAGACCTATCGAAATTTTGGATTGCAAAGGTAGGAAAATCAGCGGATTATCCAAAGTATACTGACCAAATTTTCAGTAATTCTTTCTAAACCTTGCTTTAAGCTGTTTCCAACCCTATGCTTCTCCCATCGTTCCTCCGAAATTCATCGGGAATTTTGGTGTTTCCTGACTATTTTTGATTGCCCCATAGGTACTTTCATATTTCTCTATGTTGTCAGCCAATGCATTCAGGAGACGCTTCGCATGCTCGGGTGTAATCACTACACGTGATTTTACCTTTGCCTTTGGAACACCCGGCATCAAACGGATAAAATCAATAACAAACTCACTATTCGAATGTGCAATCATTGCAAGATTTGCATAAACACCTTCAGCTGTTTCTTCTGAAAGCTCAATATTGATCTGATTTTGTCCTTGTTTATCTTTTTCTTCTGCCATTGTATTTCGGAATTAATAAACAGGCACCCTGAAAAACTTTCGGGGTGCCTGATAAAATATATTTTGTAGAGCGGTCATTAATTTACCGCTTCTCTCTCGCTACGCTCTTTCTTCCCGGCTAGCATTGCTTCGTACTCATCTTTAGGAGCTACGATCAGTTTATCGTAATCACGGATACCGGTTCCAGCTGGAATCAGGTGTCCAACGATCACATTCTCTTTAAGTCCGAGTAACTGATCCCTCTTACCCCAGATAGAGGCTTCTGACAATACTTTCGTTGTTTCCTGGAAGGAAGCAGCAGAAATAAAGCTTTCAGTACCAAGAGATGCCTGAGTAATACCCTGAAGAATAGTTTTAGAAACCGCAGGCTGAGCATCTCTTACCTGGATAGGTTTCATATCTTTTCTCTTCAGCATAGAATTCTCGTCTCTTAACTGACGTGCAGTAATGATCTTACCTGGCTTCATTGACTCACTGTCACCTGCATCAGTAACGACTTTCTTGTCTAGCATTGTGTCGTTTTCATCAGCAAAAGCGAATCTATCAACTACCTGATTAACCAGGAAGCTAGTGTCACCAGCATCAATTACTCTTACTTTCTGCATCATCTGTCTTACGATACCTTCAATGTGCTTGTCATTGATCTTAACACCCTGAAGCCTGTATACTTCCTGAACCTCATTTACAAGGTACTCCTGTACAGCTTTAGGCCCTTTAATAGAAAGGATATCGTTAGGCGTGATCGCTCCGTCAGACAGAGGATAACCAGCTTTAACGAAGTCACCATCCTGAACAAGAATGTGTTTAGATAATGGCACCATGTAACGCTTCTTCACTCCATCTTTAGATTCGATGAAGATCTCTCTGTTACCACGTTTAATGTTACCATAAGTTACAACACCGTCAATTTCAGAAACTACTGCAGGATTCGATGGGTTACGAGCCTCAAACAGCTCTGTAACTCTTGGAAGACCCCTGTAATATCTCTGGACTTACCTGCGGTTCTAGGTATCTTAGCCAGTACCTGACCAGCTTTAATAGTTTGACCTTCATCTACTGCAAGGTGGGCACCTACCGGAATGTTATATCCCTTAGGATCACCTTTAGAAGGATTAACTATAACCGTTGGGTTTTTAGTCTTATCTCTGGTTTCTATAATTACTTTCTCTCTGTGACCTGTCTGCTCATCAGATTCTTCTTTGTAAGTAATCCCTTCTTCGATACTTTCAAATTCGATAGAACCATCAAATTCTGACAAGATAACAGCATTATAAGGATCCCAGTAGCAAAGTTCTTGTCCCTTTTCTACTTTTTCGCCCTCTTTAACAGTTAACGTTGCTCCATATGGAACGTGGTTACTGCTAAGCATTGTTTTAGATTTTGGATCGATGATCTTAACTTCTGTCATTCGACTCATTACGATCTCAATATTCTTACCTTCCTCATCTTTGGTCTTAATAGCTCTCAGACCTTCGAATTCGATAATACCACTATTTCTTGCGGTAATTTTAGCATCTACAGCAATGTTTGAAGCAGTACCACCCACGTGGAAAGTTCTTAGTGTTAACTGAGTACCTGGTTCACCGATAGACTGCGCAGCGATTACACCAACAGCCTCACCTTTCTGAACCATATTACCAGTAGCAAGGTTTCTACCATAACATTTGGCACAACCTCCCTGTCTGGTTTCACAAGTTAACAGAGACCTGATCTCAACCTCTTCAACTCCGGCTTCTTCAATATAATCGGCGATCTCATCAGTAATCTCTTCACCTGCAGCCATGATCAGCTCATCAGTTTCAGGATGATAGATATCGTGTACTGCTACACGACCTGCAATACGCTCAGACAAAGACTCAACTACTTCTTCATTGTCCTTCAATGCAGAAACTGCAAGTCCTCTTAATGTTCCACAATCTTCTTCGGAAACAACAAGGTCCTGAGCAACATCCACAAGACGACGAGTTAAGTAACCGGCATCGGCTGTTTTTAGTGCTGTATCCGCAAGACCTTTACGAGCACCGTGAGTTGATATAAAGTACTCGATTACATCGAGTCCTTCTTTAAAGTTAGACAGAATCGGGTTTTCAATAATAGCACCAACAGATCCACTAAGGTTTTTCTGTGGTTTTGCCATTAATCCTCTCATTCCACCCAGCTGTCTGATCTGCTCTCTGGAACCACGAGCTCCTGAGTGCATCATCATATAAATACTGTTGAATCCCTGATTATCTTCTTCAAGCTGAGTCATCAGAGTATTAGTCAACTGAGAGTTAATTCTTGTCCAGATGTCAATCACCTGGTTGTAACGCTCGTTGTCTGTAATCAGACCCATCAGGTAGTTATTCCAAACTGCATCAACTTCTTCTTTGGCTTTATCAACCAATTCTTCTTTCGCTGTTGGAATAATTATATCACCAAGACCCATTGACAGACCACCTTTGTAGGCCATCTGGAATCCTAGTTCTTTAATATCATCTAGGAAGTGCGCTGTTTTAGCCATTCCTGCGATGTTGAATACTCTAGCAATAATCTGTTGAAGCTTTTTCTTCGTTAATAACTCATTAACAAAACCAACTTCCTCAGGTACATATTGGTTAAATAAAACCCTACCGGCAACTGTGTCTATCAACTGATCTTCAAGTTCACCTTTAGAGTTTCTTGCTTTGGCTTTTACCTTAATATGTGCATGTTTAGAGATTCTCTTCTCATTCAAAGCAATGATAACCTCTTCAGCGCCGTAGAAAGTCATTCCCTCTCCAGCTACCGGATGATCATCAGTAGACTTACGCCCTTTGGTTACGTAGTAAAGTCCAAGAACCATATCCTGTGAAGGTACTGCAATAGGAGCACCGTTAGCAGGGTTAAGAATGTTGTGAGAAGACAACATCAAAACAGATGCTTCAAGTATTGCCTCATGTCCTAATGGAACGTGAACTGCCATCTGGTCACCATCGAAGTCAGCGTTAAATGCGGTACATACCAAAGGATGCAACTGAATAGCTTTTCCTTCAATAAGTTTTGGCTGGAACGCCTGGATACCAAGTCTGTGAAGAGTTGGAGCACGGTTAAGAAGTACAGGGTGTCCTTTCAATACATTCTCAAGTATATCCCATACAACCGGATCTTTTCTGTCAACGATCTTCTTAGCAGACTTAACAGTTTTTACTATTCCTCTTTCAATCAACTTACGGATAATAAACGGCTTGAATAACTCCGCAGCCATGTCTTTAGGAAGACCGCATTCGTGAAGTTTAAGTTCAGGACCTACTACAATTACCGAACGACCTGAATAGTCAACCCTTTTACCTAATAAGTTTTGACGGAATCGACCTTGCTTACCTTTAAGCATATCACTTAAAGATTTAAGAGCTCTGTTTCCATCAGATCGAACCGCATTTACTTTACGGCTGTTATCGAAAAGAGAATCTACAGCCTCCTGAAGCATACGTTTTTCGTTACGTAAGATTACTTCAGGCGCTTTGATATCTATCAATCTTTTCAGACGATTATTTCTGATTATAACTCTTCTGTAAAGGTCATTAAGGTCAGATGTTGCAAATCGACCACCATCCAATGGAACTAATGGCCTTAGCTCCGGTGGAATAACAGGCACCATGCGGATAATCATCCATTCAGGCTTGTTTTCGATTCTGGTTTTAGCATCTCTAAATGCTTCAACAACCTTAAGTCTTTTCAGAGCCTCAGCTTTTCTCTGCTGAGAAGTATCTGTTGCTGCCTGATGGCGTAACTGATAAGATAGCTCATCTAGTTCAAGTCTCGAAAGTAACATTTCGATACCTTCAGCACCCATTTTTGCGATGAACTTATTTGGATCATCATCATCAAGAAGTTGATTTTCTCTTGGCAATTTATCCATGATATCCAGATATTCATCCTCAGTCAGGAAGTCCATCTGTTCGATACCATCTTCAGCTTTTAATCCAGGCTGAACAACTACATAGCGCTCGTAGTAAATAATTTGATCGAGCTTTTTAGTCGGAAGCCCCAGTAGGTATCCGATTTTATTTGGCAATGAACGGAAATACCAGATATGTGCAACAGGAACTACCAGTTCAATGTGCCCCATACGCTCACGTCGAACTTTCTTTTCAGTTACTTCGACACCGCATCGATCACAAATAATTCCTTTATATCTTATTCTTTTGTATTTACCGCAATGACATTCCCAATCTTTTACCGGACCAAATATTCTTTCACAAAACAGACCACCCATCTCAGGTTTGTAAGTTCTGTAATTGATAGTTTCCGGCTGGGTTACTTCACCAAAAGAGCTTTCCAGAATTGACTCCGGAGAAGCAAGGCTTATCGTAACTGTTGAAAAGTCATTATTGATTTTTTTGTTTTTTCTAAATGCCATAATGTTCCTTATCTATAGGTAGGCACATCGCCTTAATTTAACATTTTTACTTGAGCGTAATTTCCAGAGCCAATCCTCTCAGTTCATGAATCAATACGTTGAATGATTCAGGAATGTTCGGTCTTGGAAGATTATCTCCTTTTACTATTGCCTCGTAAGCTTTGGCTCTTCCCACAACATCATCAGACTTAATTGTCAGAATTTCCTGTAGAATATTTGCAGCACCAAATGCCTCGAGAGCCCAAACCTCCATCTCACCAAATCTCTGTCCACCAAACTGAGCTTTACCTCCAAGTGGTTGCTGAGTAATAAGTGAGTAAGGTCCAATTGAACGGGCGTGCATCTTGTCATCAACAAGGTGGCCCAGTTTCAACATATAAATTACACCCACAGTAGTTGGCTGATCAAATCGCTGACCACTTAATCCATCATGAAGGTAAGTTCTACCTAAATGTGGAAGACCTGCTTCTTTAAGTTGTGCATCAACTTCATCAGCAGATGCTCCATCAAAGATCGGTGTAGCGTATTTACGACCTAATTTTAATCCAGCCCAACCTAATACGGTTTCGTATATCTGTCCAAGGTTCATACGTGAAGGTACACCTAATGGGTTCAACACGATATCAACCGGACTTCCATCCTCAAGGAATGGCATATCTTCTTGTCTAACGATTTTGGCAACAACACCTTTATTACCGTGACGTCCTGCCATTTTATCACCAACTCTTAGTTTACGCTTTTTAGCAATATAAACTTTAGCCAGTCTTACTATTCCAGCAGGAAGTTCGTCACCAACCTCCAGAGTAAATCGCTCACGCTTAAATTCACCTGCAAGCTCGTTTCGTCTATTTAAGTAATTCTTAACAAGAGTAACAAGTAACTCGTTAGTTTTCTCGTCATCAGTCCAACTTTCTAGGATAACATCTGCAATCAGGTTAACCTCTTCTGGTACTGCATAACCAGATTCATCTCTATATATATTTTTTTCAGGGAATAAGTTGTTTTCAATATTCTGGTGATTGAATTTAACTCCTTTGCTTAGTAGTTCATCACCAAATTTATGTTTAACTCCCTGTGAAGTTTTTCCTTCAAGAAGAGATACAAGCTTATTAATCATCTTAGCTCTCAATCCTCTAAGGTTTTTGGAGTACTCAGCCATTAGAGTTTGAACCTCTTTTTTAGCTCGAGCTCTTGATTCCTTATCCTTTTTAGGTCGAGAGAATAACTTAGTATCAATTACCACACCTTTGACTGAAGGAGGAACGCGAAGAGACGCATCTTTTACATCACCAGCTTTATCTCCAAATATAGCGCGGAGTAATTTTTCTTCCGGAGTTGGATCACTTTCTCCTTTTGGAGTGATCTTACCGATTAGGATATCTCCTTCTTTAACTTCAGCTCCGGTTCTGATAACACCATTTTCATCAAGGTGTTTAACCGCTTCCTCACTTACGTTAGGAATTTCAGAAGTTAATTCTTCTTCACCACGTTTTGTATCTCTAACTTCTAATTCATATTCATCAATGTGAATAGAAGTGAAAATATCATCTCTTACAACTTTTTCAGAAATAACGATCGCATCCTCAAAGTTGTAACCTTGCCATGGCATGAAAGCAACTTTCATATTTCTACCAAGAGCAAGTTCTCCCTGATCAGTTGCGTAACCATCACAAAGAACCTGGCCTTTTTCAACTCTCTCACCTTTCTTAACAATCGGTACAAGGTTAAGGCTGGTATCCTGGTTAGTTCTTCTGAATTTGATCAGGTCGTATGTAACTACATCATCATCAAAGCTAACAAGACGCTCATTTTCAGATCTGTCATATCGAACTTTGATTACTGTAGAATCTACGAAATCTATTTCACCATCTGCTTCAGCAACAACAAGAGTTCTTGAGTCAAGAGCAACTCTTTTTTCAAGTCCTGTTCCTACGATTGGAGCTTCAGGTCTTAAAAGAGGTACTGCCTGGCGCTGCATGTTCGATCCCATCAATGCACGGTTGGCATCATCGTGTTCCAGGAAAGGAATCATTGATGCAGCAACAGATACAATCTGGTTAGGAGCAACGTCCATGTATGAAAGCTCATGTGGTTCCATAACTGGGAAGTCACCCTCGTATCTTGCTTTAACTCTGTCATTCACATAATCACCATTATCTGTGATTGGTGCGTTTGCCTGAGCAATGTAGTGATTGTCTTCTTCTTCAGCAGTCAGATAAACTACATCACTAGTCACTTTACCCTCCTGAACTTTTCTATATGGAGTTTCGATGAATCCCATGCTATTCACTTTGGCGTGAACACAAAGAGATGAAATCAAACCAATATTCGGACCTTCAGGAGTCTCAATCGTACAAAGACGACCATAGTGAGTGTAGTGAACATCACGAACCTCGAAACCAGCTCTTTCACGAGAAAGACCTCCAGGTCCTAAAGCAGACATTCTTCTTTTATGAGTAACCTCAGCTAATGGGTTGGTTTGATCCATGAACTGAGATAACTGGTTAGTACCAAAGAATGAGTTAATAACTGAAGATAACGTTCTAGCGTTGATCAGATCAACAGGCTTGAAGTCTTCGTTATCACGAACGTTCATTCTTTCTTTAATGGTACGAGCCATTCTTGCAAGACCAACTCCGAACTGAGAATATAACTGTTCTCCAACAGTTCTTACTCTTCTGTTACTTAAGTGGTCAATATCATCAACTACAGCTTTACTGTTAATCAATCCGATAAGATATTTAACGATAAGGATAATATCCTCAGTAGTTAAAACTCTTGAATCTTTAGAGTGATCAAGGCCTAATTTGGTGTTAATTCTGTAACGACCAACTTCACCAAGGTCATAACGCTTATCACTGAAGAAAAGATTTTGAATAATCTCTCTTGCAGTTGCTTCGTCAGGAGCCTCAGTATTACGTAGCTGTCTGTATATCTGTTCTACTGCTTCCTTCTCAGAGTTTGAGTTATCTTTTTGAAGGGTATTATATATAATAGAGTAGTCAGTTACATTAGCATCTTTCCTATGCAGGATAATTGATTTAACACCTGCATCCAGGATAAGATCAATATCTTCTGAAGTTAGTACAGAGTCACGCTCAAGGATCACTTCGTTACGGTCGATTGAAACAACTTCACCAGTATCCTCATCCACAAAGTCTTCAGTCCAGGTACGAAGAACTCTTGCAGCTAACTTTCTATCAATAACTTTTTTTAGGTTTGCCTTAGTCGCTTCAACTTCTTCAGAAAGGTCGAAAAGATCAAGAATATCTTTATCAGATCCGAAGCCGATAGCTCTTAGGAGAGTAGTGACCGGGAATTTTTTCTTACGGTCGATATAGGCATACATGACGTTGTTTACGTCAGTGGCAAACTCTATCCACGATCCTTTGAAAGGAATAATTCTCGCGGAGTACAAAGTAGTACCATTAGTGTGTTTACTTTGAGCAAAGAAAACACCAGGAGAACGGTGAAGTTGAGAAACAATCACACGTTCAGCACCATTGATCACGAAAGATCCCTTAGCGGTCATTAAAGGAACGCTTCCAAGGAAAACTTCCTGCTCAATAGTTTCAAAATCTTCATTGTCCTCATCATTACAAGAGAGTCGCAATTTTGCTTTTAAAGCAACTGCATACGTCAAACCACGATCGATACACTCCTGTACAGAATATTTAGGGGGGTCGATAGTATAGTCGACGAATTCAAGAACAAAATTTTCTCTTGAGTCAGAAATAGGGAAATTCTCCATAAATACTTTATAGAGACCTTCGTGATTTCTTTTTTCCGCTGGGGTATCCAACTGGAAGAAATCGCGGAAAGATTGTAATTGTACATCCAAGAAATCAGGGTAATCAATTACTGACTTTATAGATGAGAAATTAATTCTTTCGGTTTGAATCTTATTAGCCAAGACTATCAGAGTTTAAGTTTTCACAAAAGGTGCCGGGTTTCGCTTTGGAACCCGACACATATGCTCTTCAGCAATGTATGTTCGTACAAACAGGAAAAGACCCCAATAAAATATCAGGGCCTAAACAGGGTTGACCAAGACGGTCAAATTATTTCAACTCTACTTCGGCACCAGCCTCTTCAAGTTGTTTTTTCATGCTTTCAGCTTCATCCTTAGGCATTGCTTCTTTCACAGCCTTAGGTGCACCGTCAACTAGTTCTTTAGCTTCTTTAAGCCCAAGACCAGTTAATTCTTTTACTAGTTTCACTACAGCAAGTTTCGCGCCACCAGCAGACTTAAGTACTACGTCGAATTCAGACTTTTCGTCTTCACCGCCGTCTCCACCAGCACCACCGCCAGCTACCATTACTGGTGCTGCTGCAGCTGCAGGCTCGATACCGTACTCTTCCTTAAGGATTTCTGCTAATTCGTTTACTTCTTTTACAGATAAATTAACTAACTGCTCAGCGAATTCTTTCAAATCTGCCATTTTATTCCCGATTTAAATTGTTTCTAATAAAATTGTAATAAATAATTGTAATTAAGCTTCTCGATCCTGTAACGTTTTAACAATACCGCCAAGTTTGTCGCCACCACTGCTAAGTGCAGAGATAACGTTTTTAGCTGGTGATTGAAGCAACGATATAACTTCGCCGATAAGCTCGCTTTTCGATTTAAGATTGCTTAGTGTTTCAAGGTTTTCATCACCGATAAAGATATCAGAATCGATCGATGCACCTTTCAATAAAGGTCTTTTAATCTCTTTACCTTGCTTGCTTCTGAAGGCTTTAATAACTTTTGCCGGAGCATTATTAGATTCTTCAGAAAAGATAATTCCACTGAATCCTTTTAATGCTACATCTAATTCGCTAAAGTCGTTGTCAAGCTGATCAAGAGCTTTCTTGATCAAAGTATTCTTAACAACTTTATATTCAACACCTTCTTTAAAGCATAACCTTCTAAAGTCGTTTACTTGTCCAACAGACAACCCACTAGCATCAGCGATGTAGAAAAAAGGATTGTTGTTAAACTTTTCAACAAGACTTTCTATTACTTGTGCTTTTTCTTCTCTAGTCATGGTTATAATCCTGCTATAGAGTTTTTATCAATTTCGATACCAGGACTCATAGTACTAGAAATCGAAATCGTTTTAAAATAAGTACCTTTAGCTGAAGCAGGTTTTAACTTAGCGATGGTCTGGATTAATTCAACAGCATTATCGTAAATCTTATCTTTATCGAAAGAAACTCGTCCGATTGATGTGTGAATAATTCCGAATTTATCGACTTTAAAGTCAATTTTACCCGCTTTAACTTCCTGTACAGCTTTTCCTACCTCAAGAGTAACCGTACCCGCCTTTGGGTTTGGCATTAAACCACGTGGACCCAATACTCGACCTAAACGACCAATCTTAGGCATTACAGTCGGCATTGTTATAATTACGTCTACGTCAGTCCAGCCATCTTCGATTTTCTTGATGTACTCGTCAAGTCCTACATAGTCTGCACCAGCTTCTTTTGCCTCTTCTTCTTTGTCAGGAGTACAAAGAACCAACACGCGAACATCGCGACCTACCCCGTGAGGTAGAGCTACGACACCTCTGACCATTTGATCAGCTTTACGTGGGTCAACTCCTAAACGAATATCGAGATCAACAGAAGCATCGAATGAAGCATAGTTCACTTCTTTCACAAGTGCCGCTGCTTCGCCTATTGCGTAAGCTTTTTCAGGATCTAACTTAGAAAATGCTTCTTTTTGTTTTTTTGTTAATCTTGCCATGTTACCTTAAGATTAGTTACATCCAAGGAGCTTTTCCCTGAACCTTTATTCCCATACTTCTTGCGGTCCCTGCAACCATTCGCATTGCTGATTCAACTGTAAATGCATTTAAATCCTGCATTTTAGTTTCAGCAATCTCTTTAACCTGATCCCAAGAAACAGATCCTACTTTAACTCGGTTAGGTTCCGCTGAACCCTTCTTAAGTTTTGCAGCCTCTTTTAACAAGATTGCAGCAGGAGGAGTTTTAATGACAAAGTCGAAAGACTTGTCAGAATAAATAGTTACTACCACTGGTAGAACCATCCCTTGCTTGTCTTGTGTACGAGCATTAAACTGCTTGCAGAAGTCCATTATATTAAGACCCTTGGCACCAAGAGCCGGACCGATAGGTGGAGACGGATTGGCTTGTCCACCCCTTACTTGTAACTTCAGGTAACCACTAATCTCCTTTGCCATTACTATTCTACTTTTTCGACCTGCATATAGTTTAATTCCACTGGAGTATTTCTTCCGAAAATCTTCACGATAACATTAAGTTTCTTACGATCTTCAAAAACCTCCTCAACGTGGCCAGTAAATCCGCTGAATGGGCCGTCCATTACTTTAACAGATTCACCTACAATATATGGTGTATCTAATTTCTCTTCGAATTCTTCAGTCTCGTCAACTTTACCTAAGATTCTGTTGACTTCAGATTGACGAAGGGGTACTGGATTTTTGGAAGCATTTCCCCCTCCTGCTCCGAGAAAACCGATAACACCTGGAATGCTGGTTACTGTGTGCATAACTTCTCCATGAGAAAGGTTAGCCTGAATCAGCACATAGCCCGGGAAGAATGATCTTTCTCTTATACGCTTCTTTCCATTGCGCATTTCGTAAACTTTTTCAGAAGGAATCAGGATTTGTGGTACCTGATCTTCAAGTTTTTGTCGAGCTATCTCGTTTTCAAGATAGTTTTTCACCTTCTTCTCCTGACCACTTACAGCTCTCAGTACGTACCATTTATGCTCACTCATAACCTCGGCGTAACAGTCAATTATTTAATATTATTATAATAAAAATCGGTCAGGTTCTGGAAACCAGAATCTATCAGACCAATAACCAATGCAAAAATTAAAGAGGCAATCAATACCAGTACAGCATTATTTTGCAATTCTCTGTAGCCGGGCCAGCTAACTTTAGTAGTCAGCTCGATGTACGACTCTTTAATATATGATACTAACTTATTCATGAATAATATCTTAATAAAATTGGCACGGGTGGAGAGACTCGAACTCCCAGCCAATGGTTTTGGAGACCACTACTCTACCAATTGAGCTACACCCGTGTATCTAACACCCCGAAAAACGGAATGCAAAGATAGTTAAATATTATTGATAAACAAAACGCGTTCCCGAAAAATCAGAAACGCGTTTTATAATTTATATCAAAATTACTCTATGATTTCAGTAACCTGACCAGAACCTACAGTTCTACCACCTTCACGGATAGCGAAACGTAGACCTTTTTCCATTGCAATCGGGCTAATTAATTCAACCTCGATTGAAACGTTATCACCTGGCATTACCATTTCAACTCCTTCTGGAAGTTTGATTTCTCCAGTTACGTCAGTAGTTCTGAAGTAGAACTGAGGACGGTATCTGTTGAAGAATGGAGTGTGACGTCCACCTTCTTCTTTTGAAAGAACGTAAACCTCAGCTTTGAAGTGGTGGTGAGGAGTTACAGAACCTGGCTTACAGATTACCATACCTCTCTTGATTTGAGCTTTCTCAATACCACGAAGTAGAAGTCCTACGTTATCACCAGCTTCACCTCTATCTAAGATCTTACGGAACATCTCAACCCCAGTAATAGTAGACTTAAGGTTTTCAGCGCCCATACCTAAGATCTCAACAGGATCACCTGAGTTGATAACACCTCTCTCGATACGACCCGTAGCAACAGTACCACGACCAGTAATAGAGAATACGTCCTCAACAGGCATCAAGAAATCTTTGTCGATAAGTCTTTCTGGAAGTGGAATGAAATCATCCACAGCAGCCATTAACTCATCAACTTTCTCAACCCACTTAGGCTCACCGTTAAGTGCTCCAAGAGCAGAACCAGCGATAATTGGAGTATCATCACCAGGATAGTCATATGAAGAAAGAAGATCTCTAACTTCCATGTCAACTAGTTCCAATAATTCCTCATCATCAACAAGGTCTACCTTGTTTAAGAATACAACAATCGCAGGTACACCTACCTGACGACCAAGAAGGATGTGCTCTCTAGTTTGAGGCATTGGTCCATCAGTTGCAGCTACAACTAAGATCGCACCGTCCATCTGAGCAGCACCAGTAACCATGTTTTTCACATAGTCAGCGTGACCTGGACAGTCAACGTGTGCATAGTGACGATTCTCAGTTGCGTACTCGATATGCGAACTGTTGATAGTAATACCACGCTCCTTTTCTTCTGGTGCGTTATCGATGGCAGAGAAGTCTCTACTCTCTGCAAGACCTTTATCTGCCAAAACTTTTGAAATAGCCGCAGTTAAAGTTGTCTTACCGTGGTCTACGTGACCGATGGTACCGATATTAACGTGCGGTTTCGAACGATCAAAGGTTTCCTTAGCCATTTTCTTATAATCCTCGGTTTAGTTATAAATTCATTTACTTAATTGACAAAAACACCTTAAAAAGTACTTTTTAAGGTGGTTAAGATTTTATGATTTCCGGATAAATCCGGCAATTATATTTTCTAGTTGAGCCAATGACGGGAATTGAACCCGTGACCTCTTCCTTACCAAGGAAGCGCTCTACCCCTGAGCTACATCGGCTTTAACCGACAATAAAATTGAGCGGGCGACGAGGCTCGAACCCGCGACCTACAGCTTGGAAGGCTGTCGCTCTACCAACTGAGCTACGCCCGCTTAATCTCCTACCTCATTTAAAGATAGCATGAATTGCTCGCTTTAAATAAGATTCTCAAGAGTTTTTGTGGGGGAAGCAGGATTCGAACCTGCGAAGTCATAAGACAACGGATTTACAGTCCGTCCCAGTTGGCCGCTTTGGTATTCCCCCAATTATCGGTTTCAGATATTCAATTAACCTACCTAAAACCCGACATTTTGTGTCTCCGTTTTGTTTTAGGTGGTGCAAAAATATATATCATTTTCTATCTTTCAAACATTCCTGATGAAAATTTAAAAAAAATCCGCCCCCCATAATTTTATTCATCAGGAGACACCGTCACAGCTTCCAGATTATCAATGACTTCCGGATAATTTTCATTGGATAATTTTTTTTCAATCTTTTCTCTGACTCCGGGCACATCCTCGAGCATCATAAGTAAAAGATAAATTGTCGTTCTGTTATTTATGAATCTTTCATTCTCTAAAATACCAAACAGAAAATCAGCTTTAGCATTCAGATCATATGAATCATCTAATTGCGGAAGCCACATCATATATAATTGAAGCGCATAAAATCTTTCTGCTCTACCCAGATTTTCAATCTTCTCCTCAAGCCATGATATTTTTTCAACGTGTCCGCTATCCAGATAATAAAAAGCTAAAGGTATTACAGTTTCCGTCTGGTTGTGTATTTCGTATTGTTCAAGCCTTTTTAGTTTATCCTCCTCATTACTTAAGCTCAGTGCCTCTATAGATGCTCCAAGAACACTGAATGATTTGCTTTCAAGTCCTTTCTCAATTACTGAAAGGTAGGAATCAGCATCCCAGCCTCCAACTGCTGCAATAGCATCGGCTTTGACAATGTAGTCCGGATCTGACATTGCCATGGATGCTATCTTGGCAATCACCTCTTCAGGGATATCCTCAGCTATTGTTGCCCACACATTTATTCCATATTGACGAATTGCCCAAAACTCATCTTTTAAAACTTCCTGAAATAAATTACTTACCTCCTGATTTGAAATAGAATCTGAAAGGTATTCCAATGCTTCCATTTTTGATTTATAAGAAACGGCATTATGATACTGTGACATCCAGTCTGAAAGTGGTTTTTCATAGGCCATTTCCACTAGAAGGTCGTGCTCCGGATCAAATATTACAGCCTCCGGAGTGTTTTCCATCGGTATTTCAAGCAGTTGGTAAGGTTTATCAATTGTCACTGTATACCTGGATCCTTTCCCATTTGAAAAAACATCGATAGTAGCCGGAAGTATAAATACAGGAAATTCTTCCGATTGCACCTGGTAAATCTCTAAGTACAAAGTGTCGTTTTCATGAGTGTAAGCCATTGTTAATTCAGGATGACCTTCACTATAGAACCATTGATTAAAAAACCAGCTAAGGTCTTCACCACTTGAGTCTTCCATTACAAGACGAAGATTGGCTGCCTCAACTGATTCCCCTTTATATTCATCGATATAATTTCTTAATCCTTTAAAAAAGATCTCATCCCCAAGATATATTCTCAGCATGTGAAGAATTCTTCCTCCCTTATTATAACTATGTGCGTCGAACATTTCATCGGGAGTATAATAATTGTGATTGATCAATGGATGGGTGTCTTGGAGTGCCTCATCAAAATATCCAGCTTCCTCTTCAACAGCAAGCAGACCGGCTTCCATTTCACCATGCTTATATTGAGCCCATAGGTATTCTGAATAATTAGCGAATGCCTCATTCATCGCAATGTTTGCCCATGATTCAGCTGTTAATTGATTCCCAAACCATTGATGACTTAATTCATGAATTATTATGCCTTCATAATCTTCATCTAATGCTTCATTTTCAGTTAACTGAACTTCTTCCATAAAAACCGATGCTGTCGTATTTTCCATTGCTCCAGACACAAAATCCTTCACTGATATTTGAGCATATTTAGACCAGGGATAAGGTTCATCTAATAGGCTATCCATGAAGTGAATCATTTCAGGAGTATACTTAAATATCTCGCTTGCTCTATCTGCATATTTTGGATCGACATAGTATTGAAGTGGGATTTCCTTGTAGGTTTCTTCTTCCATGGCAAATTTCCCGGCAGCGACCATAGTAAGATAAGCTGCGTGATCTTTATCCAACTTCCAGGTGTCCGTTTTGAGGCTGTCTTCATTTATTACACTGCTAGTCATAAGGCCATTGCTGAGAGTAACAAAATCAGCCGGCACAGTTATGCTTATTTCTTGTTTATAACGTTCGTTGGGAGCATCGATCACCGGAAACCATCGGCTATTGTTTTCAGGCTCCCCTTGTGTCCATATCTGGGTAACCTCGCCATTTTCATTTTTAATAAAGTAAAGCCCTCTTGAATCATGATATGACCCGGCATTTGCCATCGGACTTTCTTCAGGATCAGCTACGTATTCTATTTCGAGTGAAATAATCTCATCAGGTTGATAGGTTCGATCCAGGCTAATTTGTAATTCCAGGGAATCATACCTGTATCTCAAAGGAATATTTTTATTTCTGTCAGGCATCACCACCTTTTTAACTTCCAAGCCCTTTGAATCAAGAGTAATTTCATTTATAGGATAGCTGTAAGGTGTTCCTGTAATAATTGCTTTACCCAGTACCTTTTCCTCATCAAAATCAAAAGACAGATCAAGATCCAGGTGTAAAATATCAAATACCAGTGGATTGGCTGTGTGATATGGAACAGCCACAGGAGTTAGTTTAGCTTGCTCCTCCTCAATAGCTGCTGAATCCAGATTATCATTTTCGGAAACGGTAGTTTGGGGAGTTGATTGAGAGCAGGAAAATATTAAAAATAGAAATGCTGTATTAACTCCAAATAAAAATATCTTCTTGTACATAACTGATTATTTTATTCTCAAAGATTACAAAAAAAATGCGGAAAACGTCTTCTCCTGGTTTCATTTTTGAAAGTCTGGTAGCAATTTGCTTACTTCATGCTTGTAAAAAAGATAGAATAACCGTAATTATGCATGAAAAAGCATTATGTACCAGGCACACCTAATTAACGACGAAGAATCTATTTCTGATAAGTCAATATCAGTTAATTTTGAAGATGAGAACATTCTTGTTAATGATGAAGTTCTCGACTGGGACATAAGTCGTATTGACGACTCTCACTTCCACGTAATTAAAAACGGTAAAGGCTTCAAGCTTGAGCACGTATCTACTGATGCTGAAGAAAAAATCATTACATTAAAAATAAATGGTAAAGTTTGCCGATTAAAAATAAAAGATAAGATGGATATCCTTCTTGAGAAAATGGGGATGTCAGATCTTGCCGGCAGCCAGATTACTGATATAAAAGCTCCTATGCCTGGTATGATACTTGAAATAAAGGTAGAGCCTGGACAGACAATTCAGAAAGGGGATTCGGTGATGGTTTTGGAGGCGATGAAAATGGAAAATGTTCTTAAGTCTCCGGGTGATGGAGAGATAACCAGCATTGAAGTTAAGGAAGGTCAGTCAGTTGAAAAGAATCAATTATTAATCCGCTTTTAGAGCGGATATTTTATATACGGTAAATTTTAATTTTATATATACAACTTCGCCATACTTATATGAGATACAAACGGATACTTCTGAAGCTTAGCGGGGAAGCGCTGATGGGACAACAACAGTACGGTATTGATTCTTCCAGATTGCAACAATATGCGGAGGAGATCAAGCGAGTAAAAGACATGGGGGTTGAGCTTGCCATTGTAATAGGTGGCGGAAATATCTACCGTGGAGTTCAAGCTGAAAAATCTGGAATTGACAGGGTACAGGGAGATTACATGGGAATGCTTGCGACGGTGATAAATGCAATGGCTTTACAGAGTATCCTGGAGAAAAACAATATTTATACTCGTCTTATGTCGGGATTTGATATCGAAAAAGTTTGTGAACCTTTTATCAGAAGAAGAGCTATCAGGCATTTGGAAAAAGGAAGAGTAGTTATTTTTGGTGCCGGGATAGGAAGTCCTTATTTTACAACTGACTCAACAGCCAGTCTTCGAGCAATAGAAATTGAGGCTGATATTGTATTAAAGGGCACTCGAGTGGATGGTGTATATACTGCAGATCCTGAGAAAGATCCAAATGCTGAAAAATATCACAACATTACTTTTAGTGATGTGATCAGTAAAGGGCTAAACGTTATGGATACCACTGCATTTACACTTTGCCAGGAAAATAATTTACCAATCAGGGTGTTTGACATGAATGTCCCGGGAAATCTTTATAACTTAATAATTGGAGAAGAAGTAGGTACATTAATTGAATAAATCGAATTAGTTTATATTTGTAATATGGAAGACATAGATTTATACCTCGAAGAGGCCAAAGACCAAATGGAAAAATCTGTTCAGCATACCCAGGCTGAACTAAACAAGGTAAGAGCCGGAAAAGCTATGCCCTCAATGTTAGATGGGTTAAGAGTAGAATATTACGGAAATCCAACCCCATTAAACCAGGTAGCATCTGTAAATACACCAGATGCTCGCACAATAGTTATTAAACCATGGGAAAAGAATATTATTCCTGAAATCGAAAAAACCATTATTAATAGTGATTTGGGATTTAACCCACAGAATGATGGAGATATAATCAGGATCAATATCCCACCCCTTTCAGAAGAACGTAGAGAGCAACTCGTAAAACATTGCCGCCAGTTGGCTGAACAGGGAAAAGTTAGTATCCGTAATGCCAGAAAAGAAGCTAATGATGCATTGAAAAAACTTCAAAAAGACGGTGTTTCAGAAGATCTTATCAAAGGTGCGGAAGATGAGGTTCAAACGCTTACTGATAAATATGTTGCTAAAACAGATGAAGTTTTAGAAGCAAAGGAAAAAGATATTATGACAGTTTAAGTCATAAAGTAAAGGGAGCAACTGCTCCCTTTTTTATTTTAAAATAAATCTGCCGAGATTCCTATCCGAATTCCCCAATAAGTATTATTAAAGTTGTCAAACCCTCCTCCCACTTCAAGCCTGAGAATTCTGAAAACATTAGTAATGCCATATCCCGCTTCAAAATAATTGTTCCCATTTGCGTGAGTCAGATTATTAAAAAAGAAATATTCTTTCATACCGATTAACCTTAGTTCTGTTAACTGAGTAAATAATAATTGCCTGAAGCTAAGTTTGACCATCCCTGATAAATAGGGCTCGTCGGTACTCCATTCATAATAGTCAAGGAAATTATAACTTCCTGAAGGTTCAAAGGGTAAAAATGGCGTTTGATTTCCGTTAAAATGATTGTAATCAATAAAGGACAAGGAATCTTTATAAAGAAATCCTCCAACTTCCAGATTATATAAAATTGAAAGGTTAGCGGCAGGTACAATTTTGTGCCTCACACCAACCGATGTTTTAAGAAAGTCAAGATCATTAAGCTTATCAACCGGTAATGTTCCTTTCCAATTTAATCTGAATTCCGGCTTCTTATCATCTAAAGGAATTAATCGGTCATTATACATATTGTACCTCAGTCCAGGAACAAAACTGACTTCCCCCTGGTGATAAAATATCTGATGGTTTGGAAAGGAAGTATTCTCAAGGTACATGTTTTGGGGAAGGTTTGAACTGTATTCTTTATTAACACGTCCATTAAAAGTATAATCAGTATTGTTTTGTAGTTGTTGTCTATGTTCCCACCCTATTGTAAACCTTATTTTTAATGAATGAACAAAATTCTTATATATTGAAAAATCTACATATTTCTTGTCGTATAACTTCATGAAGTTACCTCTCCAGAATAAGGTGCTAATCGAATTGATCAGTGGAGAGATAGGCTCTTCATTATTAATTTGATCTACAAAATAACCACCTTCAATACCAAAAGTTAATGTACTGTCCCTGTCATCATTACTCCATTGGAGCCCCCCTTTTATCTGAAAATTTTCAGAGGCAAAATTATATCTGAAAGTCGGATCTAATTTCCATTTGTTATCATTTCTTGTTTTTACAGTATAAGTTATCGGCATGGATATATTCCAGCCATTTACGGTGTTATAAAATGTATTGAAAAGAGGTCCGCCTATTTTCAGACTATTTCCGTTCTTAAACCTTAAATAATCACCTGTCAAAAGAAAAAACGGAGATAACTTCTTGGCATTAACGGAATCACGGGCTGATACACTATCCATAACAGCAACTGTACTATCGAGCTTCTGGTAGCCTTTAATTTCAGCTTCGGTTAAAGGAATAGTTCGGATATCGTCCCAATAATTTTTATCTACTGTTTTAAGTGAATTATCGTCCTCAACAACAATTCGCTCAAGAATTTTTGGATTACCGCTTTCTTTTTTTTCTTCCTCGACATATGTTTCAATGTCTTCTTTGAGTTTGCTTACAGTAAAAACAGCTGAATCACCTTTAATTTCTGATCGCTCATTTTCTATCGTTTCTACTTTGGCTGTTTCGGTTTTTTCATCAATTACTTTTACAGTCCTGGCCAGTTCTTCATTGATTTTTACATTATAATCTGATACCCCTGCCAGATAATTGTATGAAAATTCAAATCCAACGAATGATCCACTGACAAAAAACCGGTGTGTTACAGGCAGCCAGACATTTTCTCGAACAGGTGCCAGATTTTGCTGGATATTAATATTAATACCAGATTGGGTGGTTGTCAGATCAACGCTATGTAAATTCCAAAGATCTTCTACTATATAAACATGGCCATTGAATAGCTCACTATCTTTTACTCTTGGAATTACTTTTATTTTATTAACTACATATCCATTTTCTTCAAATAGACCTTGAAATTCATATTTGTAATGAGAAAAACATTTTCTTGATAGCGGAGAAATAATGCCTGCAATAGACTCTTCATAAAAACTTCCAAAAATATATTGTCCTGGGCTGAAATCCTGACTATCTCCTTTACTTCTCACAGCAATTACTTCTTGTTCGTATGTTGAAGGACGTTTATAAGTGATTTTCACAATGCTTTCACCAATGTAAAGCTGATCTTGATTCAAGCCTTCTTTTTCAAGTCTTCTTTTAATTATACCCGGTATTTTATCAAATTTTCCTTTACCTTTTAGATAAACTCTCGCGGTATATTCATCTACCTGCTGAAGGTGATATTTCGCTTTAGCACTTGCTTTTCGGATTATTGCATAAGCAGGGTCTTCAAAAGATCCGGTAACTTCAAGTTCTGGCAAATTATAAATCTGTGCCTCCAGGTTAACACCTATTTCTTTTGTTTCACCTTCAGACAGGCTTACACTGATCGTTTTTGACTTGAATCCCATGTATTGAAAAGAAACATGATAATTGCCCGGAGGAAGATTAATTTCAAATTCACCCTTTTCATTTGAGGTGGTGCCATTATTTGTTTCTTCAACATAGACAGCAGTGAAACCTAATAAATTATTTTGTTGGTCTTTGATCGTTCCTTTTAATGTCTGACTTTGAATCCCCAAATGAGCCAGAAAAAGAAATACGATGATTAGAGATGATGTCTTATTCATCTTGATTGATAGTGGTTTTGGTAAATTTAGAATTACTTAATCATATAGTTTCCTCGACTTGATCAGTAATTCAGTTTCTTTTGGTACAAGATACCTGATCGATTTATCTTGTTTTACAGAGTTTCTTATGAACGTAGCTGAAATGTCTATGAATGGTGCATCGATCATTTGAACTCTTTCATCATCATGCCATTTGGTTTTCCTGGTGCCAGGTCTGGGGTAACAAATTATTCCTGTTTGTTTGATCAGCTCCTCATGATTTTTCCATTTATGAAACCCTTTTAGGTTATCTTCGCCCATGATCAGTTTAAATTGATAATCTGAATATTTTTCTCTGAGGTAAGTAAGGGTGTCAATAGTATAACTGGGTTTAGGCATATTAAATTCGATATCAGACACCCTAAATTTATAATTATCGAAAATCGCAGCCTGTACCATATCAAACCTGTCTTGCTCGTGGGCGAGTGAGGCTCGCTTTTTGAAAGGACTTTGGGGAGAAACAACAAACCACACCTCATCAACATTATCTGAATCGACAATAGTTTGAGCTATAATAAGATGCCCTATATGGATTGGATTGAAAGAGCCAAAATATAAGCCGATGGTTCTATTCATAAGATTTATTTTTCCATGAATTCATCTAGTAACTGCTGTGATTTTTCCTGAGCCTTCGCCAGGTCATCATTTACCAGAACAACGTCAAATTTATCCATGAACTCCATCTCAAATTTTGCTTTAAAGAGTCTTCTCGACACACTGTCTTCACTTTCTGTTCCTCTGTCTCTAAGCCTCTTTGCCAATTCATCAATTGAAGGAACTTTTACGTAAACCGCCAATGCTTTATCTTGAAAGTATTCTTTAAGATTTAATGCTCCCTTGACATCTACATCAAAAATAACAGTTTTGCCCTCATCCCATAATCTTTGGATCTCTGATTTTAAGGTGCCATAAAAGTTACCAGGATATACCTCCTCCCACTCGATAAACTCATCTGCATCTATATTTTCTTTGAACTCGTGAGGAGTTAAAAAATAATAATCTTTCCCGTTTTCTTCATTACGACCTCTTTTGTCTCGGGTACAGGCAGAAATTGAAAACCCAAGAAAATCATTGTTTTTAAGCAAGTGTTTAACAATCGTTGTTTTCCCTGAGCCAGATGGTGCTGCAAAAATTATGGCTTTTCCCTCTTTCATTTTTTATCCTTTATCTAGGATGCAAAGATAGAATAAGACTTTAACAATACTTAGGCCATTTAAGTTAAATACTATTAAATGTCATTCGACATACTATTATTCTTCTTCTATTACTAGAGTTTCTGTTATAACACTCGAAACCTGAAAATATCCCAACGGGGGATTGCCTTCATTGGTGACATTTTTAATGTTAGTAGTTGGATTAACAGGAGCGGGAGAAAATATACCTCCATCGTTGAATAGTAAGTTTACCAGGCCGAGGAAATAAGTATATGTCTTTTCGTTCAATGCGTATTGCTCTATTCTTACTGTATCCCCAACTTCAAATGGATAAGGTAGTTCTAAGTTCGAAATATCTTCCTGGACGAACTCATCATCTGCCAGAAGATAATCACCCCTGTCGTTGAATAAAGTATCATTTTCATAAACCATCCACCTATAATAATTTATCTGACCTTTTGGAGTCTTACCATAAAAATAACAGTAGTATCCTGCCTCTCTAAATACTCTTTCTTCCTGATATCTGACAACTACCGAGTCCAGGATTGGAAATGGCAAAACCTCTCCGGTCGCTGAGTATGTCTGCCCATTATATTCTACTTCAAGAGTATATTCTTCACCAACTTCGGCCTGAAACCCTTCTGGAGTATAAAAATAACCCGGATACATTTCGTTTAGAGTAACTTCTCCGTCATTTTCTTCTATAAGTCGAACAGCAGCATTTCTTACAGTATCATTACCTGATTCCTCATAATAACTAGTTGTTAAACCTAATTTAATCAGGTGCGGACCCGGGTCAGTTGTTATTCTGGCTTCAATAACTATCTGTGGGTCTCCGTCAGTTAGATCGAGTCTTACCTCTTCCTGGCAGGATGCAATGAGCAACCCGACAATAACTGCGATATATAAAAGTGATCTTTTCATTTAAAATTTAAAATTATAAGATACTGAAGGAATGATGCCAAATAAATACGTTTTTACAGATGCTGGTCTGCTATTATATTGTTCTCCTGGATTACCATCTTCCTGCGGATCAAAATCTACGTCATTGTTATAAATTCGTCTAAATTCAATCGAAAACGGATTTTTTCTTGAATACAGATTATAAATTGAAAAATTCCAAAATGATTCCCATTTACGGTCAGATTTTTCCTTTCCATTTAAAGTCAAACTGAGATCTAGCCTGTGGTAATCAGGCATTCTGGAACTATTTCTGTTATTGTCATCATAGTATGGAACAGATTGACCATCTACCTCATACCGTCCAATAGGAAATGAAACTGCCTGTCCGGAAGAGTAAACAAAATTTAATCCCATTGAAACTCTTTTATTGAATTCATGATTTAATACCAGAGATATATCGTGTATCCTATCATATCTGGCGGGGTAAGGATCTCCATTACTTATGCCCGGTACTTGTCTGAAAGTTCTGGATAAAGTATAGCTTAACCAGCCTGTTGTAGCACCCTTTTGTTTTTTCATTTGAAATTCGAGACCATAGGCCCAGCCACGGCCAGCGGCTAATTCGGTTTCAATATTATTACTTAGAAAAACATCTGCTTCAGGGAGAAGGTCGATTACGTTCTCCATATGCTTATAATAAAGTTCCGTTGAAAACTCGAATGTATTTTCCTTAAAATTCCTGAAATACCCAACTGCCACCTGGTTACCACTAAGTGGTTTAATATATTTATCTGCGGGAATCCATCTGTCAATAGGTAAACCAGCGGTTGAGTTGGCTGCAATTTGTAAATATTGCATTGTCCGCATATATGATGCCTTAATCGATGAACTCTTATTAAGCTTATACCTAATATTAAGCCGTGGCTCGAAACCATCGTAAAAAGCAATATTCTTTCCTCTGGCAAAGGATACCGTATCAATTATTTCAGCATCTCGAGATGGTTCGCCTCCTTCATAGATATACACATCACTTGGTCCGATATTAGAAAAAAGGGAATATCTCAGGCCCGCTTGTAACAATAACCTTTCATTAACTTTTTTCTCATAATCAACATAAAGTCCCTGCTCAAAAGCATATTTATTATCTAAAGAAAAGCTCTCTACTATAGATTCATCATTGAGAGGTTCTATTTCAGCAGGTGAGAATATATGATAGATTGAATGTGATCCAAATGATAAGGTAACTGAAGGGCTATGGAAGTATGTAAAGTCAAATTTGCCGGCAACTTCACTGAGATTTGCCAGCCATTCAAAGTTCTGAGAAGAATTATCTATCTGAAACCCGTAATTAAAACTACTATATAGAGCTGTTGAATTAAGGAATAACTTATCATTAAAAACATGATTCCATCTTCCTGTCAGCGTGGTATTTCCCCATTTTAAGCCGAAGTCATTATCAAAATTGAAAACATCCCTACCAAAATATCCTGACACGAAGATCTGGTCTTTTTCACTGAACCTATAGTTAGCCTTCGCATTAAAATCATAAAAATATAATTTGTTGTTACTAATGTTTGGATCGTTACTTAAAGCAAGAAACAGGTCAGCATATGTTCTCCGTGCAGTTACTATAAATGAGCTTACATCTTTCTTAATTGGTCCTTCCAAAGTAAGTCGGCTTGAGATAGTTCCGATGCCTCCTGAACCGGAAAATTCTTTACTATTTCCTTCTTTCATCTGGATATCAACTACCGACGAAAGTCTACCACCATATTTTGCTGGTATTCCTCCTTTGTACAGAGTAACTTTCTTAACAGCATCGGGGTTAAAAACTGAGAAAAAACCTAAAAAATGAGAGGCATTATAAACAGTAGCTTCATCGAGAAGGACTAAATTTTGATCATAACTTCCTCCTCTTACAAACAATCCGGTTGTACCTTCTCCAGCCGACTGAACTCCCGGCAGCATTTGTAAACTCTTTACTATATCTACTTCTCCAAATAAGGCTGGCATGGCTTTTATTTTTTCAATGCTCAATTCTTCTTTTGACATTGAAATATCTTCCACATTCTCATCCTCTCTTTTTCCGGTAACCACAACTTCTTCTAATTCCCGGCCAACATCTTCCAGTTCAATATTTATTTTTAGATTGCCGTTGAGGTCAACATTCCGAACGACTTGTTCAAACCCAATAAAAGAAAAAGTGATTTCGTACTTACCTTCAGGTAAAGTGAGAGAGTAAAAACCATAATTATTTGTAACAGAACCACTAGGAGGGGTAGTATTGGCTACTACAGATGCACCAATCAGGGCTTCCCCGGTCGAAGCTTCCTTGACATATCCACTTATTGTAAACTTTTCCTGAGCAGATAAATTTATACTTACCAAAAAAATCAGACTCACCAGAGTCACTACCTTGTGCATAGTATGAAGATGTTTTAATCAATGCAAATATAGGTCAATAACTACTATGAAGTTCATGTTGTTTACACAATGGGTTTAATTATTTTTTAGCTGGCAACCTTCTTATTTAATAAATTACATTAAGATCTTCAGGGATTTGATAATCCAAAATTTCCATATAAGGCTTTAAGTGGTTGGATACCACATCTAGTTCTTCTGAGAATATTGAGTATTTATTTTTTTTATATCCTTTCCTTGAATTGAGGTATGTTTCGAAATGAGTTTTTATTCCTTCAAAGTCTTCAAGGTCAAGCTTCGCATATATTTCGCGTAGCTGTTGTATTGGGTATTTCTCAAGATCCTCAAATTTTATTTCTATTAAATTATCCCTCCTGACTTTATCTTTTTGCTCAAAATAATCGTTCATCAATCTCTTATAAAGATCTATCACTATCTCATCGATTTGTTCCTTGTTTATTTCCTGAAGAGTTAATGAGGGGAACAAACTATTAAAAAATGAACGAGTACTCAAATAAACTATTATTGGATTCCGATATATGAAAATAAATTTTGATTCTTTAAAGTATTCTGCCAGGTATTTTATTCTAGCCGTATTTACAGGGTTTTTCACTATTAGGCGTCCATCTCCAGTATTGTAAGCTGCCTTCTTCATCAACCTTTCATATCCAGTTAACCAGGAAATAATATCCTTATCCTCATTAAATTTGACTCCATTTTGGTAATAATAATCATATAAATGAGGGAAATAAAAGAAGTTATAAAATGATTCAAGTCCTGAGTTACTCACTGCGAATTCGTCCTCCTGAGGATAATTAACGTTGAGCTTTACATTATCAGAAGGTCTTTTACCAGGCATCGACATTTTCATGAAAGATTTAAAAATCAGCTTGCTTTTTAAGTTATCAGGAAAGACTCCCTGGTAAGTTGTAAAAAATGAAGCACTGGGATCCTGTGCCAATAAATTGTGCAAATGGGTTGTTCCAGACCTCCAATGGCCAATGATAAATAAAGGTGGATTAGAAAAATTGTGATTTTTTAATTTATTGCTAAAAAATACTTTCTCATATAAGTGAAATGGTGATGCTATTAAGCAAATTAAAAACGTTATAAATACTTTAAAATAATAGCGCTTTTGAATTCTTCCCTTCCTTATTATCTTAAAGAAATTAAAAATGTCTGTGCCTGCCAGTGTTGATACCGGCGGTAGATTAAAACCAGCCATAAAATTTTTCTATTAACCAGAAGATAATAATGAAAACCGATAAAACCTCGAGTTTAATAATTGTAACAGCCTGCTACCTTATTGCTTTGGGTGTAGCTGCCTTAGTTTGGATCTATACTTCAGAGTTCAACTCTTTTTACAGAATTTTCTTTGCAGACGTGGCGGGAACAGTTGTTATTTTTATCGGAAGTGTCATTACAAGAAATTCGAGCATGTACGATCCGTATTGGTCGGTTGTCCCTCCTTTGATTGTCATTGCATTGATAATAGAGAACCCGGAAGGCAATACAGAAAGACAAGGAATGATTTTAACAGCAGTTTTAATCTGGTCAATTAGGTTAACCATAAACTGGATTAAAGGATGGAAAGGATTGGATCATGAAGATTGGCGTTACAAAATTATAGCTGAAAAAACAGGTAAATTATATTGGCCTGCCAGTTTCTTTGGTATTCATCTTCTACCTACGCTTTGGGTTTATGCAGGCTGTCTGCCTTTGTTTTATGCTATACCTTATAGTTCCGTTCTTAACCCATGGGATTATGTAGCTTTTATAGTCTGCACAGCCGGGGCATTTATAGAATTAATGGCAGATGAACAACTCAGGGATTTCAAAACTTTTTCATCTTCCAATGAATTTATTGATAGTGGAATATGGAAAATTAGTAGGCACCCGAATTATTTTGGGGAGCTTCTTTTCTGGACAGGAATATTCATTTCCGTTATTCCATTACCTGGTTTTGAAGGAATGTGGACAATATCAGGCCTAATCTCACTAATTTTTCTTTTTAAATTTATCAGTATACCAATGATGGAGAAAAGAAATATAGAGAGAAAGCCAGGATATACTAATTATATTAAAAAGGTGTCTTCTCTGGTCCCATTTATCAGAATCTAATTAAAACCTGATAGTAAATTCAGTACCAACATTATCTTCTGATTTTACTGATATAGCAGCTTTGTGCTTTCTAAGAATTTGTTTTGAAATACTCAATCCAATACCAGAACCATACTTTTTGGTGGTAAAGAATGGAATAAATAATTTTTCCAGGGCTTCAGGATCTATTCCCGGCCCATTATCTTCAATTTTAATAAGAACTTGATTCTTAGGTCCCTGGGTAGCATGAATATCGATCATCCTTTTTCTGTCATCATCTAAATTTTCGAATGCCTGAATCGAATTCTTTATTAAATTGATAAATACCTGCTCCAATAACTCCGGATCTGCTTTTAAGGTCAGATCTTCTGGTATGATGGTGCAATTGCATTCAATATCATTGCTATCCAGATCATTTTTAAATAATGTTCTCAATCTGTTAAATATTGTAATAAGCTGAACATCTTCAAATTTGGGATCCGGGACCCGAGCCAGGTTTCTAAAATCTGAAACAAATTTTATTAATCCTTCACTTCGTCGTTGGATTGTCTGGACTGCCATATGGATTGTTTCAACATCTTCATTAGACATTGTGTTCATTTCCATACCATTTGAGAGCTGACCCTGGAGCTCCCCTTCTACGGTTGCCGCTAATGAACTAATTGGAGTAACAGAGTTCATAATCTCATGGGTAAGTACCCTGATAAGATTTTGCCAGGCTTCCATTTCCTTTTCTTCGAGTTCAGACTGGATATTCTGAATTGATACAAGTTTGAATTCTTCATCTTTAAGAGTTAATTCAATAGCGTAAATAGCCAATTGAACCATATCATCCTGCTGCTTTATTTTAATCAGATCTCTTCCTCCAGTCCTTAATTCATAACATGAGTTTACAAGCAATTCACTAATTGGTCTGAGTTCCTCCAGAGATTTGACCTGTCTAACTTTCAGCAACCTTTTAGCGGCAGTATTCATGATCTGAATCTTCCCATTCTTATCGAATGTTATAATACCAATTCCCAAATGCTGAACTATATTTTTCAGGTATTGATAATGTGCCTCCTTCTCCTGGTTTACTTCCTGAAGCTTCTGAAGAATTTTAGAGGTTGCATCGGGAGAGTCGTTGGCGATTTTCTGATTTTCAACAGTGAAATCTTCTTCTCCCAGGCTATCTATTATACCCAGAATCTCTTCATTAGATTTCTCGATATATTTTACGAAGGAAATGATTTGAAAGACGATTAGCAAAAGAATTAATAAGCTTCCCAACAGATTTCCATTAGAGTAAACCTGATGTGCTAAAAGGAAAACCGATATCAATAATATCGCGATTCTAAAAATTATATTAAATCTAAAGGTACTAGAGACCATGTTTTTCTAATCTTCTGTATAATGCAGCACGCGTAAGCCCTAGCTCCTTTGCTGCCTTGGAAATATTTCCACTATGTTTATTAATTGCCTTTTGAACTACCTGCTTTTCCACTTCATCCAGGTTAAAAACATCTTCTCCTAAAATTGGCTCGTCGCTCGTTGCCTGAGAAGAAAGTAAAAAGTTGTGTTCATCCAGTACGTCACCATCACTCATAATGACAGATCGTTCAACCACATGCTGTAATTCTCTTATGTTACCTGGCCACTGGTAAGCCTTTAATTTTTTCAAAGCATTTGCTGAAACACGTTGAATAGGCTTTCTGTATTTCTTCGAATATATTTTTACAAAGTGATCAACAAGAAGAGGAATATCATCACGTCTTTCTCTCAGTGCAGGAAGCTTAATTTCTACTGTATTTATCCTGTAAAGCAAATCCTGTCTGAATGAATTATCTGAGACCATTTCATATACCGGCATATTGGTAGCACAAATTAATCGTATATCGATATTAACTGTTTTATTTGAACCAATACGTCTGATCTCCCGGTTTTGAAGTGCTGCTAAAAGTTTCGCCTGAAGGGGAAGACTCAGGTTTCCGATTTCATCCAGAAAGAGCGTTCCATTATTCGCTACCTCAAACCTACCAGCTCTGTCTTCCTTGGCATCTGTAAACGCTCCTTTTTTATGCCCGAAAAGTTCACTTTCGAATAACGTTTCTGTTATTGCTCCCATATCAACCGATACGAATACCTCTTCATGCCTTAGCGACCTGGCATGTAAAGCTCTTGCAACCAACTCTTTTCCGGTTCCGTTTTCACCAAGAATCAATACGTTTGCATCTGTCTTAGCAACCTTATCAATAAGATTGAACACATCTTGCATCGGTTGACTCTCACCAATGATATCTTTAAAAGATTGGGATATTTCTTCCTCCAGAGACTTTTTTGCAGTACTTAATTGCTCAACCTTGTTATATGATTGCTTTAAACGAGAGGCTGAGGAAATTGTAGCTACCAGCTTTTCATTTTGCCAAGGCTTTAATACAAAGTCGGTTGCTCCTACTTTAAGTGCTCTAACAGCCATCTCTACATCTCCAAAAGCTGTAATAAGAATAACGACTGCGTTGGGGTCCTTTTCTTTAATTTGTTCTAGCCAGTAAAAACCTTCTTTCCCAGAGGTGATATCCTTACTAAAATTCATATCCAGAAGGATTACATCATAGGTGTCGTTATTAAGGAGAAAAGGGATTTTCTTAGGGTTCTTTTCTATTATTACTTCCTTCGCATGCTTTTTCAATAGCAGCTTGGCAGCCAATAACACATCCTCATCATCATCGATTATTAATATTTTACCCAGTTCTTTTTCTTCCATTGTTTTTCTCTTCTTTGTAAAAAATATAAGTCCAATAATGTGCCAATAATAAAAATGCCCGTAATCACACTATAAAGCAATTAACCGAAAAAGCGGCTGTTCATTATTGAACACAATATAGTCTATTTGTATCGTTTTCGGACAAGGAGAAGAGAATATTTTACCTGCAACGGTAAATCTGAGTGCTTAATGGAAGTAGAAGTCCCTGAGCGGTATAATAGTAAAGCTTTCCGTCCATGATTCTTATGGAATCTTTCTCCTGATAATCAATCTCCAGGCCATCACATTCAAAAAGATGGTTTGCTTTTAAATTGAAAATAAAATTTTCTCCATCAACTGAATGAAGGAGAAGATCCTTGCCTTGAAACCCAATCACTTTATCGAATAGATGATCTTCGCGGATATCTATTCCGGAATCAGTGACATAGATCAATTTATTGTCAGAAATCAATGCGGTGGGGATCCTGGTGGGTATAACGATTGAGTTTTGACCTAGTTTTGAAAGCTCATTATCAGAAACTTCTAATACCTCACCAGTTTTAAGATCAATGTTACTGACCTTTTTCTCATTTATTGAAATTGCTGTGAATACATCGAACCCTTTGTAAAACAAATAATCAATAGAAAAATTCGAATAATCAAAAAGAGATAACTCTCTCACAAGATTTAAATTCCCATCGAGGAAATATACAGTTTGAGAGAATTTGTCAAAGGTTATCACTTCATTCCCGCCATAGAAAACGAGTTGATTTCTGTTTCTGGTAGGTAGTTTTTTATCAACATTACTTAAAGCATCCTTAAAAACAATTTGATCATCGGTAATTACTGCCAGGCATGTGTTATTAACAGGTATTAGTACTGTATTATTTTTCTGAGCAAATCCACCTGGAGAAGCCAGTATTATCAATCCAATAATAAATGCTATAGTTATCCTGTGTAAGTACATAAGTGAAATTCCTGACCATCAAATACTCCGTATGGAGCTCCTGTCATCCATTCTCCGATGTTATAATAACGACTATTTTTTGTTACATCCATTTCTAGCACCAAGTGTCTATGTCCACAAATGTACATGTCAAAGTGCTGAACTTTTTCGTTTTCACGGCAGAACAGCCAAATATTTTCTTTTTCCTTTTCTTCAAAAGTTTGCTCCAGGCCATTGTTTTTCTTCTTGCTCTGAGAGGACCAAAAGTGGGCTATGCCCATTCCAATTGCGGGGTGTAATGCAGCAAACAACCACTGGCAAACTGAACTTCGAAAAACTTTCTTGAGTAGTTTGTATGACTTATCTCCAGGCCCAAGACCATCTCCATGATGTATAAATAGCCTTTTTCCATTAACACCTATTTTCAGTTCATCAGAAATTATTTCAGCCCCTGTAACCTCTGGTAGATAATCGAACATCCACATATCGTGGTTTCCTTTAAAAAGGTAAACCGGAATCCCGGAATCTACCGTTTCACGAATTTGATTAATAAAACCAACAAACCCTTTGGGAACTACTTTCTTATACTCAAACCAAAAATCAAAAATATCTCCGACAAGGAAAATTGCATGAGCATCTTCTGATACACTTTTAAGCCAGGAAATAAGCTTTTTTTCCCTTTCTATACTTGTGTCGATAGCATCAACTCCCAAATGAAAATCAGAAGCAAAATATAATTTTTTATCTTCTTGAAGATCGATCTTTAATTCAGGCATTATTTAAAAAATTTGTGCAAAAATGCACTTTTTTTGCAATAATTATCAAGTAAAATAAAAAAAGCCGAGCACATTTGTACCCGGCTTTGTGAATTTTTATTAATTGATCAGGACTTGGAATCCTCATCAGGCTTATCACCGGTCGAATCTACTTCTGCAGCTTCCGGTTTTTCATGACCATTGGTCGAAGCCTGATTTTTATTATCTTCTTCTTTTTTCTTCTTTTCTTCTTCTTTTTCCTGTTCTTCTACCTCACTGGTAAATTTCTGATAAGTTGTTTGATGCTTAAATGGTCTTGGACCGATCAACTTATTCAGGTCGTTTTGGAAAAGAATCTCTTTCTCTAGAAGTTCTTTTGCAAGAATCTCTAATTTATCCTTTTTATCAAGAAGTAGTTTCTTTACTCTCTCGTAAGCTGATGAAACGATTTTTTTAACTTCTTCATCTATCAACTTAGCTGTGTTTTCTGAATATGGCTTAGTCATCGAGTAATCGTTCTGACCTTTTGAATCATAAAACGAGACATTTCCGATTTTATCATTCATTCCATAAACAGTAACAATAGAATAAGCCATTTTAGTCACTCTTTCCAAATCAGATAAGGCACCTGTTGAAATCTTACCAAAAGTTATTTCTTCGGCTGCACGACCGCCAAGAGCCATGCACATTTCATCTATTAACTGTTCTGTCTGATACAGGAACTGCTCCTTAGGTAAATACTGTGCATAACCTAATGCGGCAATACCTCTTGGAACTATACTTACTTTTACCAATGGATCTGCATGCTCAAGGAACCAACCTGCTACAGCATGACCAGCCTCGTGGTAAGCAACAATCTCTTTTTCTTCAGGGGAAATGATTTTATTTTTCTTCTCTAATCCTCCGATCACCCGGTCGATAGCATCCTGAAAATCCTGCATATCGACTTTTTCTTTATTTTTTCTGGCTGCAATCAGAGCAGCTTCATTACAGACGTTGGCTATTTCAGCTCCTGCAAAACCCGGAGTCTGAGCAGCAAGTTTTTTAGCATCTACCTCGCTATCCAATCTGATTGGCTTTAGGTGAACTTTAAAAATTGCAGTACGTCCTACGATATCCGGTTTATCGACACTGATCTGACGGTCAAAACGTCCAGGTCTCAAAAGCGCCTGGTCTAGAACATCAGGTCTGTTGGTCGCTGCCAGTATAATAACTCCACTATCAGTAGAGAAACCATCCATTTCAACCAGTAATGAATTCAGTGTATTTTCACGTTCATCATTAGAACCCGGCATCTGTCCTTTACCTCTGCTTCTACCAATTGCATCGATCTCATCAATAAATACGATACAAGGTGCTTTCTCTTTAGCCTGCTTAAATAAGTCACGCACACGTGCTGCTCCAACACCGACGAACATTTCCACAAAGTCAGAACCTGATAAACTAAAGAAAGGAACTGCTGCCTCACCGGCAACTGCCTTTGCAAGAAGAGTTTTACCTGTACCCGGAGGTCCTACAAGGAGTGCACCTTTAGGTATTTTACCTCCCAGCTTAGTGAATTTTCCCGGATTCTTAAGAAACTCAACAATTTCCTTTACCTCTTCCTTAGCTTCATCCAGACCGGCAACATCATTAAAAGTAATTTTAACCTTATTTTCAGCATCAAATAGAGCTGCTTTAGATTTACCAATATTGAATATTTGTCCACCAGGACCACCACCACCGGTCATTCTTCTCATAAGGAAGAAAAATCCGATGATCATTAAAAAGATCAATCCATAACTAAAAAAGAATTCTCCGAGAGATTCCCTTTCAGTAATTTCAAGACCCGGTTGATCACCACCGGCTTCGGCCTCTAGTTTGCTAAAGTCTTCAGCGAACTTTTCAGCACCAGCTACTTTAAAGAAAAATTGCGGCCCTCCGGTAAAGCCGAAGGTTGAATTTCCATTTAAAAGTTCTTTATATTTTTCATTTTCAAGTGCTTCTTCTTTCAGAAATACCTCCACTAGATCCTGGTTCTTGACCAGCTCTACCCTTTTCACATCTTTATCGAGGTACATTTCCTCGAATTTTTTCTGTGTGATTCTGGTAGCTCCTCCGGAGTTATTTAACATCATGAAACCAACAAGTACCGACAGGATGATCAGAATAATTAACATCTGATAATTTTGTCTGCGCGGATTTTTATTGGGAAGCAAATTCTTTTTGCCTTTATTTTTTCCCTCGTTTGCCATTCTTTACACCTTACAGTTTATGTGTTGATACATTAACGTTCAATATAATACTTTGTTCGTTAAGCCTAAAAATTAAATAGTGTTTTCGTAGTGTTTAATATTTGCGTCACCCCATAAGTTTTCCAGATTATAGTGTTCACGGTTTTTTGGGGAGAAGACATGGGCCACTACATCGACATAATCGATAATTACCCATTGATTATTTTGATTTCCTTCTTTATTAAACGGATTTTCTGCTGCTTCTTCGTAAACCTTTTTTTCTACGGAGTCTGCAATAGCATCAATTTGAGTGTCAGAACCACCTGTACAGATGATAAAATAATCTGAAATCGAATTTTTAACCTCACGAAGATCAAGAAGCACTACGTCTTTTGCTTTCTTATCTTGCATTCCCTCTACAACCAATGCTGCAAGTTCTGATGAATTCATTTATTATTGTATAAAAATTGTTTGTTCCAAAAGTACTAAAAATAATTGCATAAAAATTCTACCAATCTTTTAATATTAGGAAGAACTTCCAATTATCTGCCATCATGTCAGTCTACGAATGACATAGCCGCAGGGTTATCGCAAAGCAAAAACTTGATGGACGGCCATGTTGTCTGGACAACAAATCAAACGGCCGGCAAAGGTCAGCGCGGTAATACCTGGGAATCTGAACCAGGTAAAAATCTTTTATTGAGTATAGTTGTATATCCCAAAACTCTTGATGCAGGCAATCAATTCCTGCTTACAGCGGCCATCAGCCTGGGAGTATGCGAAACAATAAAATCTTTTATCCCCGATAAAGATGTTTACATAAAATGGCCTAATGATATCTACGTTGAAAAACTTAAGATCGCCGGGATATTGATAGAAAATATGTTAAAAAATGGAAAAATAGAACAAGGGATCATTGGCATTGGAAGTAATATTAATCAGACTCATAATCTCCATCCATCCGCTACTTCTATATTTTTAGAGACCAATAAGGAAATAGAAATTGAAGATTACTATTTCCGTATACTCCAAAATATTGAGGCCTTTTATCTAAAACTAAGAGCTGGAAAATCATCTTATCTAAAATCACTTTATTATAGAAATATGCTTTGGTACCAGGAAGAAAGATTATTTCAGGCAGGAGATAAATTTTTTCATGGAACTATCCTTGGAGTAAATAATGAAGGTAAACTTCAGGTGTCAACAGATGAGGGTATAAAAGCCTTTGGATTAAAAGAAATCTCATTTGTAATAAACAGAAGCTGACCATTTCAGGTTAAAATCTTAAGGAATAAGTGTTTAAACATGAAAATTTAAAAACATACTTAGTAAATTTGTGTTTCTAAATTTAGAATTAACATTATCAACAGTAATATCATCATGATAGAAGCAAAGGATACTAAATTAAAGTACAAAGTAAAAGACATAAATCTTGCTGATTATGGCCGGATGGAGATTGAGCTTGCAGAAGCTGAAATGCCAGGCCTGATGTCGATTCGTGAGGAATTCGGAAAAGACAAACCTCTTAAAGGAGCAAGAATTGCTGGATGTTTACACATGACAATTCAAACTGCTGTTTTAATTGAGACTCTTGTCGAACTTGGAGCTGAGGTTCAGTGGTCATCTTGTAACATATTCTCTACCCAGGATCATGCAGCAGCTGCTATAGCTAAAACAGGTGTTCCAGTTTATGCATGGAAAGGTTTAACAGAAGAAGAATATAACTGGTGTATCGAGCAGACATTAGTTTTTGAAGATGGACAACCATTGAATATGATCCTTGATGATGGTGGAGACTTAACCAACATGGTATTGGATAAGCATCCTGAACTTGCACAAAACATCCAGGGTATCTCTGAAGAAACTACCACAGGAGTTTTAAGGTTGATCGAGCGTGAGAAAAAAGGCACTCTTCCGATGCCTGCGATCAATGTTAATGACTCAGTAACTAAATCTAAATTTGATAACAAATACGGCTGTAAAGAATCATTAGTTGATGCTATCAGAAGAGCGACTGATGTAATGATCGCCGGAAAAGTAGCAGTTGTAGGTGGATATGGAGATGTGGGCAAAGGTTCTGCTGCTTCATTAAGAGGTGCAGGTGCAAGAGTTATCGTCACCGAAATTGATCCAATTTGTGCTTTACAGGCTGCAATGGATGGTTACGAAGTAAAGAAGATGGTTGATGCAGTTAAAGAAGCTGACATTGTTGTAACTGCTACAGGAAATAAAGATATCATCACAGGTGATCATTTCACCAGGATGAAAGATAAAACTATTGTTTGTAACATAGGCCACTTTGACAACGAAATTGATGTTGCATGGCTAAATAATAACCACGGTGAGTCTAAAAAGACTATCAAACCACAAGTGGATAAATATACAATCGAAGGAAAAGATATCATCCTTTTAGCTGAAGGAAGACTGGTTAATCTTGGTTGTGCTACAGGACACCCTAGTTTTGTAATGTCAAATTCATTTACAAACCAGACTCTTGCTCAAATCGAATTATGGAATAAAGGTGATAAATATGAAAACAAGGTATATACTTTGCCTAAGCATCTTGATGAAAAAGTTGCTAAACTTCACCTTTCAAAAATTGGCGTCGAGCTTGAAGAATTAACAAATGAGCAAGCTGAATATATCGGCGTTAGTAAGCAAGGTCCTTTCAAGCCTGAATACTACAGATATTAATAGCGTAGCAATAACATAAACAAAAGGGGACGAGTTATTGTTCCCCTTTTTTTGTGGAACAATTCCCCAGTTTGTAGTTATTGTCCATGGGTATTTTATAACCCTATCAATCTATACGCTGACAATCAACGATTTATATTTTTGGCATGGAAATTTCCATATACTTATCAGAATAGGTTATTAATGGCGGTTTAGGTTAAATATTTCAGTTAAAAAGAAATACATTAATTGTCATAAATAAAAAGTTTATTGGGACAGGTAAAGGTTATTATTTATTAACCATTCACACACACACGATCAATTAAATCAGACGTACACACCGTCTGATTTTTTTTGCCCTACATTGTGGAATTATTCTACAAAAAGGTGAAAGGGTCCTCACCTAATATTTACACACATATTGATTTTAAGCAGATTTCAACTATTTTTCATTTTGGCACGGTTTTGTAGTATTAATAAGTATTAGCAACAACCGGGCTAATACCATATACTTAACAGATTCCGGCTATGGAATTAAGGATCAGCGCCTGCTGATCCTTTTTTATTTCGCATTATTGAAATAACCCGAAATTAAATGTATCTTTTATTAAAAAGTGGATGAGAAAATCGTGCGTTTATATATTGTTTATAATTCTGATTAGCCACCCGGAAATACTTTTTTCCCAGAAAAACTCCAGTTTGCTTTGGAAAATCGAGCATCCTGAAACAGATAAAGTCTCATATCTTTATGGCACTTTACATTTATTAGACAAAAGTTATATTGACAGCCTTCCTGCAGTGACCGAGGCTTTAACACGAGCTGAATTAATTGTAGGTGAAACAGTTACCGATTCTACAGACCTTCTTAGGAAAGTTATAAAATACACCCTGATGGAGGACACTCTCCTAAGTGATATAATGGATAGTGTTAAGTTTAAGAAACTCAATAACCTATTGAAAGAAAACCTGGGTGTATCTGTTTTATATTTAAACCAGTTTAAACCAGCGATGGCTTGGAGCATGTTTACTCAGGCTATTTATGTGCAGGAATTCCCTGTTCTTGCTGAAACAAACGAAGTGTTAATCGATCAGTATTTCCTGGATTATGCAAATAACAATAATATAGAATTAGTAGGACTTGAAACTACATCTTTTCAGATGAATTTGCTTTTTAACCGAATCAGTGTCTTAAGGCAGCTTGAAATACTAGAAGATGCTGTAGATAACATAGATGAAAATAAAGTATTATTGAACCTGATGATCCGGAATTACTTTGCTAATAAACTGGAGTCTATAGAAGCAGACCTGATGTCTAATGGATTAAGTGAAGATGAAAAAAATATGCTACTAAGAGACAGAAACAGAGAATGGCTGAGTAAAATCCCCGATTTAATCAATAACAAAAATTCTTTTATTGCTGTCGGTGCCGGTCACCTGGTAGGTAAGGAAGGTTTAATTTCAGGATTGAGAAAGCTTGGCTTTAAAGTGACTCCTGTAGAAATGAGTCGATCTTTAAACAATTAGTTCCAAATTTATCAGTTAAAATAGCTGATTCGAAAAATAAGGTCTAATTTTATATTTGCTAAGGAATAGATAAAGATTACATGCCCAAGATACTAGTAATAGACGATGATCCTTCATTCAACATGATGTTGACCACTTTCCTCAAGCGTAATGAGTTTGAGGTGGAAAGTGCTCATTCTGCTGAATCAGGAATTGATCATTTAAAAAATCATCAAGTTGATCTGGTTTTAACAGATTATAAACTTCCTGATCAGGATGGAATTTCTGTAATCAAAAAAGTAAAAGACGATTATCCCGGAACACCGGTGATATTAATGACCCACTATGCTGATATCAGAACTGCTGTTAAATCTATTCAGATCGGAGCATTTGAATTTGTCACCAAGCCAGTGAACCCTGATGAACTATTATTATTAGTAAAAAGAGCTCTTAAGGAAAAGAAAGACCCGGTAGAAGAAGTCGTCCCTTCAGGCAAATCAAAAAAATCCAGGAAAAAAGGTGACTTAGATTATATTTCCGGGGAATCTAAATATGCCAAAAAGGTATATGAGCATGCTTCCCTGGTTGGGCCTACTGACATGAGTGTTCTCATTTTAGGTGAAAGTGGTACCGGTAAAGAATTTGCCGCTAAGTTGATTTATGAAAAGAGTAATCGTCAGGGCAAGCCTTTTATTGCTGTGGACTGTGGAGCCCTAAGTGATGAACTTGCTGCAAGTGAATTATTCGGCCATGTAAAAGGCAGTTTTACAGGAGCACTTCAAGATAAGACCGGCCAATTTGAATATGCAAATGGAGGGACTTTATTCCTTGACGAGGTTGGGAACCTATCATATGAAGTTCAGGTTAAATTACTCCGGGCACTTCAGGAACAAAAAATTAGAAAAATTGGGTCAAACGCAGATATAGAAGTCGATGTAAGGATAATAGCTGCTACTAATGATAACCTCAAGAAAAAAGCTGAAGAGGGTTCTTTCAGACTGGACCTTTATCATAGATTAAACGAATTTAGTATTCAATTATATCCTTTGAGGCATCGGGGTAATGATCTGTTTATTTTTGCTGATCACTTCTTAAATGAAGCGAACGACGAATTGGGAAAAGACATAGAGGGGTTCACCGCAGATACAGTCGAGGTATTTAAGAATTACCCATGGCCGGGCAACCTTCGTGAATTAAAAAATGTTATAAAAAGAGCCGTTCTGCTCTGTCAGGATAATAAAATTACTCCAGAACAACTGCCTGAAGAAATCAAATCAGGTGTTTCTCCGGTAATAACAGAACAAACTCTACCTTCGAATAATGGAAGTATAGAAAGTAGTGAGGAAACTAATCCTAAAGACTTAAAACAACTTCAGGAGACTAGTGAAAAAGAAACTATAGAAAAGGTATTAAAAGAAACTCACTACAATAAAAGCTTAGCTGCTAAGATCCTGAACATTGACAGGAAAACCCTGTACAATAAGATTAAGCGATATGAGATTGACGCCTGAGCCATTTATCTATCAGAGCAATATCTGCTGACATTTCTTCCGCAAGATCATCTGCCATCAGATAAATTTCCTCTGATGCATCTGGATTAGACTCGATCGTCTCTTCAAGAACCCGGAGTTTCTGAGAAACAGTATCAAATGAAAAGTGACTCCAGGATGGAATCATTCGATGAGCAAGTTTCCTGAGGTTATCGATCTCATTTTGCTGAGCATATGATCTAAAGTTTGCAATGTCATTTTGCATATTACCGTATAAACCCTCTATCATATTCCGAATCATCTCAGGGTCATCACCGGCAAAAACTTTTATTTCTGAGATATCCAATTCTGAACTATTACCATCATCAGATTTAGGTTTTTCTGAAAAGACTTCTTTTTCAGGTTCAATTTCAGCAAGATTAAACACAGTATTGATCAGCTCCACTCTGGAAAAAGGCTTGAATAAAATACTGTCAAAATTTGATTTATTTTCCTGTACATCGGGCCTGCTTTCACCTTTTGCTGTCATTGCTACCAGTTTTTCGAAATTATCCTGATGGTTTTCACGAAGTATTTTTGAAAGAGTCAATCCATCAATATCAGGCATTTGTATATCTGAAAAAATAAAATCAAACCTCTGTTTTTCGATTTTGTCGAGAAATTCTTTCGGGTTTTCATAAACACTGACCTCAAATCCAATTGATATTAAAATTTTAGACATCAAAAGTCGGTTATTTGGATCATCATCAACTACTGCAGCTGAAAGATCCTTCAGACTTTTAATTTTTTCATCTGATTGCGGTACTTCCTGAAATTCCTTGCTTGCCAGCTGCATAGGGATTCTTACTGTAAAATCAGATCCTTTTCCCTTTGTGCTAATCAGATCAATCGCACCGTCAAATAGCTCGATCATTTTTTTAACAATTGCCAAACCTAAACCAGTACCTCCGTATTTTCTGGTTATGCTGGCGTCTGCCTGGGAGAATGAACTAAATACTTTTCTTTGCTCTTCAGGAGTCATCCCTATACCAGTATCAGAAATATTGATCTTTGCTACATTGTATTTATTGTTCCACTGAAAGGTTAAATCAACGGTTCCTTTCTCTGTAAACTTTATAGCATTACTTAACAGGTTAGTTAGAATCTGTCTGAACCTGAAAACATCTGTTTCCAGCGCCAGATCTTTATCTGCTTTAAAAGCATATTTCAATTCAATTCCTTTTTCATCAGCTTGAGGTTTAAATGAATCTATTATCTCCCCGAGTAAATGAGAAGGATAAAAACCTTCATTATGTAATGTTACTTTTCCCGCATTAAGCTTAGACAAGTCGAGCAGATCATTCACCAGACGAAGAAGAAAAGATGCGCTTCCATTAATTGTCCGCAAATATTTCACCTGGTCCTCATTAAGTTCTGTATCTTGTAATAACCCCAGGAATCCATTGATAGAATGTATTGGCGTCCTGATTTCATGACTCATGTTTGCCAGAAATTCCTCTTTAATTCTCGCCAGCCTTTCCGCCCTGTTTTTCTCCATTTCAGCTCGTTGGCGGTAATAATTACTTCTCGAAACGCCTCTGAAAACAAGTGTGAGCAATATTCCAGACCCAATAAGCCCTACTAATCCAATAGCAAACAAGGTATTTGTTGCTTCATCAGCGACATTTTGAGCCTCCTCTTGTTTGCTTAAATTAGTTCGTCTTTCAATTGAGGTTAATTCATTCAGCGTCTCCTGAATTTGAAATAGTAGGTTTTGATCCTGTTCTAATATTCTATATTCCCGAAGTGAAAGGAGATTTCGATAATATCTTTCTTCTGCCCTCAAATCGGTAAGTATTTCTTCAATTCGATTAACTAATGAATCACCATCTACTAATCTTTTGACATAGCCAGTACCATTAGTAACTAAAGCAGAATCATTTTCTGCATCAAGCACAGGAATTGTATCATATACTACCTCTCTACTACCAAATAATCTCTTTAATGAAGCGATTATGCCTTTGGCTTGCTTTTCTCGCTCAACGACCCTGTAACTCACCTCTCCTCCAACCAGAGAATCAGACTTTGGACTAACAGAGGTCGATTGCAATTGACGAATCTGATCGTTTGATTTTCCATCAAGATTTAATTCTCTCAATGCCTTATCGGTATAGGCATTTCTTAATTGCTTTTTCTTCAAAGCCAGAAAATCAGTCAGCATCTCCTGCTTCAGGTCAAACAAAGATTTTAATGTATCAACTTTTCTTCCTCTTAAAGGATCATCTCCGATCGCCTTTTGAAGGTCTTTCAATCCTATATTAATAGAGTCTTTTAATTGATTATACTCCCTGAAGGTCGAATCATCTTCTGTAATAATGTAGATTCTGATGAGGTTTTCAGCTTTCATCATGTCTCTGAACAACTCATTTAATTGCTCTGAGGTCTCTTCAGCTGAGGCTAATGAACGCACAGAATTATTAAGAGAATTGAAGCTATTATAGGAGATATAACCAAATCCACCAACCACTAAAAAAATAATCAAAAAGACACCGACTACCCTCGTAGTTAGGTTTCCAATTTGATTTTTTTTCGGTGACTGAAATTTATTCATTTTCTTTAAGTAAACTTAATATACTTGCTTACAACCCTCCCATTAACATGTATTTCACATTAATATATTCCTCAATACCATACTTTGATCCTTCACGTCCCATACCTGATTCTTTCACTCCTCCAAAAGGAGCAACTTCAGTAGAAATCAACCCTTCATTTATTCCTACCATACCATACTGAAGCTGTTCGGCAACCTTCCAGATCCGACCTATATCTCTGGAATAAAAATACGAAGCTAAACCAAATTGAGTTTTATTTGAAAGCTTTATCGCCTCATCATCATTACTGAATTTATAAACCGGTGCAACAGGACCAAATATCTCTTTATTGAACATTTCAACTGAATCATCCACATTTGTCAGGACAATTGGATCAATAAATCTACCGTCCGGTTCATTACTTCCCGCGACTATTTTAGCTCCTTTATCAATTGCATCTTGAACAAGATCAATTACTTTTTTTACTGCATCATCGTTAATCAACGGGCCAATATCTATACCTGTTTCCAAGCCGTTGCCTACTTTTAGTTTTTTTACCTTAGCAGCAAACTTTTCTACAAAATCATCATAGACATCTTCGTGAACTAATATTCGATTAGCACAAACACATGTTTGACCAGCATTTCTAAACTTACAGTCAACTGCTCCTTGTGCAGCCTCGTCCAGGTCGGCATCTTCGAAAACTACAAAAGGAGCATTACCTCCCAATTCAAGGGATATTTTTTTTACTGTAGATGCACTTTGTTTCATCAGTAATTTACCTACTTTAGTCGATCCGGTAAACGATATTTTTTTGATCTTATCACTGGTTGTTAATTCTTTACCAATCTCAGACGAAGAACTCGAAGTGATAATATTAAGAACACCTGCCGGAACACCTGCTTCTTCAGCAAGATAAGCCGCAGCCAAAGCACTCAGTGGCGTATCTTGTGCAGGTTTGATTACAACAGGACATCCCGCCGCCAGTGCAGGCCCTACCTTTCTGGTTATCATAGCCAAAGGAAAATTCCATGGAGTAATAATGCCGGCTACTCCTACTGGTTGCTTTATTACTACAATTCTTTTGCCATCAGCATGATGAGGAATGACATCACCATAAATTCGCTTTGCCTCCTCAGCAAACCATTGAATAAAAGAAGCTCCATAGGCAATCTCTCCTCTTGATTCCTTTAAGGGCTTACCCATTTCTTTAGTCATTAAAATGGCAAGATCTTCCTGGTTTTCCATGAGTAGCCTGTACCATTTATTTAATATTGCGCTGCGGTCCTTTGCAAGCATCGATGACCATTCTTCAAACTTCTGATCAGCTATATCTATTGCTTTTTTCACATCCTCCATTCCCATATCAGGAACACTGGTGATAACAGAATCATCCACCGGGTTTTTAACGTCATAAGTATTTCCCGATGATGCTTCTCTCCAATTACCATTTATATATGCTTTATTTCTTAATAAGTTTTTGTTATTTAATGACATAAGTTCTGGCATTTAGATCAATTCAATTTACAAATAATCATGGCAAGATGTAGCAATTACGACCGTGAATTAGGCCTTGAAACTAATTTTTGTTTATTTGGTTAAACAAAAGAAACTGATATAAAAATTTAACTCTTATGTATAAAAAAATTTTAGCTCCTATATTATTTGTTTTATGCTTACCCATTTTATCACAGAGCGGTATTACCCAATTCAATCCCGTTATGTACGAAATTATAGATGAGGTTTCAGCTGAACGGTTAGAATCAGATATTAGAACCCTTGCCGGTTTTGGCACTCGTCACACATTATCTGACACCATTTCTGATACCCGGGCATAGGTGCAGCCAGAAGATGGATTAAATCTACATTTGATGAAATTTCTAAAGAATGTGATGGTTGTCTGGAGGTATCTTATCAAAGAAACCTCGTGAAGAAAGGTGAAAGCGAAAGAATTCCTGAGGATACCTATATTGTTAATGTTCTTGCAATACAAAGAGGAACAAAATATCCAAACCGGTATATAATCATGTCTGGTGATATTGATAGCCGAATCTCTGATGTTTTAAATTATAAAGATGATGCTCCCGGCGCTAATGATAATGCTTCAGGAATGGCCGGAGCAATCGAAGCTGCCCGTATTTTATCAAAATACGATTTCGAATGCAGTATTATTTATGCGGGTTTGAGTGGAGAAGAACAAGGATTATACGGAGGGAAATTTCTTGCACAAAAAGCAAAAGATGAAGGATGGAATATTGTTGGTGTACTCAATAATGATATGATTGGAAATATTGAAGGTGTTGATGGAGTGATCGACAACCGCTCTTTCAGAATATTTTCAGAACCTGTTCCTCCTACCGAATCAGAACGTGATCGTAGATTAAGAAGATTTTTTGGTGGTGAAAATGATGGAAACAGCAGACAGCTAGCCAGATATGTACACTACGTAACTGAGAAATATATGCCATATATGAATCCAATAATGATCTATCGCTTAGACAGGTTTGGAAGAGGTGGCCATCACAGACCATTTAATGATCTTGGATTTGCAGGAGTGCGGATCATGGAAGCTCATGAAAATTATAACAGACAACACCAGGATCTCAGAACTGAGGATGGAATAGAATATGGTGATGTTGTTGAAGGAGTGAACTTTGAATACACCAGGCTTTTAACTGCAGTAAATGCAATCACGATGGCATCGGTAGCTTTAGCCCCGCCTTCTCCTGAGAATGTAAAAATTGGAGGGATAGTTGAGCCTTCAGCGAAATTAAGCTGGGATGCTATTGAAACTGATGATCTTAAGGGATATATCATTCACTACAGGGAAACAACTTCACCACAATGGCAATATTCTGTTTTTGTTGATAAAAACACCACAGCATATACCTTAAAAGGAATTGTAATTGATAATTATCTATTTGGTATATCAGCTGTAGACGAAGAAGGAAATCAAAGTATAGTAAGTTATCCGGATGGAATTATCCGCGATTAAATATTCCTTAGTAACATTTTAAGACTTTGCTTCACAATTTCTCCCATGGATTTACATTCGAGAAATTGTGGAGCTTCATAATGATCGGCCAATTCTTTTTTTAGGCTTTCTACATGCTCTGGCAAAGAAATTTTATCAACCATCATAACATCCATTAAATCTTTCAAGGCATATCTGGAAGCACGAATTCTGTGAACGATTAACGCTCGTTCCTCTTTTTGGTATTGGCGAACTGATTCCGGTGTCATTGTTTCCAGTCCTAATTTTATCAAAGGGTAATTTTGCTTGAAATATTTGGGCATATAAATTGCCCTCCGTCCTTCATAAGATTGCTGATCAAAATCGATAGACCTTATTCTGTAATGTATTTCTTCAAAATCAGGGGTAATATCAATTACGAAGTTACTGCTGTGCATATCACCAAGAAGCCTTACGAAGCATCTTTCATTGAACTTCACAAATTCTTTGGCTAATCGAATCTTATTTAACTGATGATCATTTTCAAGATAGGTCACGATAAACTGATCACCAGGTACTCCTGCAATATGCTCTTCAATTAAAGTATCACCATCTACCAGGTAATTGATTCTATTAGGAGACAAAAGATGCTCCAGTTCCAGGCCATAGATCCTGCTTGCATCAGCTTTTTTTACATAGAAATAGTCAAAATTATCATTAATCTGGTTGACGATTCTTACTCGAAAAGGCATGCTATTTCCATAGGGGCAAATATCGACCCTGTCAATAAATAAGTGTTCTATAACAGAAAGATCTCCATCCGATTTTAACAGCGCATAAATCTTTTTAAGGCTTTCATTAATATGCCCCATTTCACTTCCTGCATAAAAAACAGTTTCCCATAGTGTATCATCACCCTTTCTATCATACAAGGCTATTGTACTATTAAAGCGCAATAAATCCGAATAATGAATAGGCGATTTAAATGACCGGTCGTGTTTATTAAGATAGTTCCGAAGGCCGGTACTTATTTCAAAAGGTATTTTCTTTTTGCTTATTAGTGCCATTTAGGACTTCCTGTTTTGACTAAATTATAAATATACAACTGGTTATCCCACTATTTATTAATTTTACGTTTTGTTTGACAGGTCAATTGATCTGTATACATCATAACCCGGAGAATAATTTATGAAGCAACGCTTTTTATATCTACTAAAAGTATTTGGACTTTTTGTTTTTGCCGGCTTCCTGATCAGACTGGTTTTTTTATTGTTTCATTTTTCCGAAATAACCAGGAATGCTGAGACTACTGAAGTCCTGATGGCATTTGTTCATGGCCTGAGAATGGATCTGTCAATCGCTTCATATGTTGTCGCAATTCCAATTGTGTTGTTAATTGTCGGTTTCCTGTTTACAAATAGATTTCAGTTTTATGCTAACAGGGTTATATTAATATTATTTGCTGTCATCCTGTCTTTAATGGCTGCTGTAGACCTGAAATTATTTCAATTCTGGGGATTTCGTTTAGACACTGCCCCTTACTTTTCTTAGATACACCTGGTGAAGCAGTGGCTAGTGTTGGATTTACTGAGGTCATAATACCCGTCTTATATTTTATTTTGTTTTGTGGCTTTCTGGTTTTTTCTATCTTAAATCTGACCAGGGACATTCTTTTATTCCCTAAATTCAGGCTTCCTTTTTCTCTTGGTTTTATGCTATTACTTGGATTCCTGATTATTCCTGTCCGGGGTGGAATAGGTATTGCTCCACTTAATCCAGGTTCAGTCTTTTTCAGCAATCATTCGGAGATCAATCAGCTGGCATTAAATCCGGCGTGGAATTTTAACTATGCCCTTTCAAAATACGACCCCGAAGCATTAAAAAAAGATTGGTATAATGACGAGAAAGCAGATTCCTTAATTACCAAACTCAATGTTAAAAGGCCCTTTTTAGAAGTTTTAAATACCAAAAGACCAAATATTCTCTTGATCATTATCGAAAGCATGGCATCTAAATTCATGCACAAAAATTACAATGGTCAGGAGGTAACTCCTTATCTGGATCAGCTTACCAGAAAGGGTATTTATTTTGATAATTTTTATGCTTCAGGAGACCGATCTCATAAAGGAATGACTGCTATTTTTAGTGGTTTTCCTGCACATCCTGTTGCTCCCGTGATTAAATACCCTGCTATCGCCTATGGTTTGCCCCATTTAACAAAGGATCTGGTAAAGGAAGGCTACCACACAAGCTTTTTTTACGGAGGTGATCTGACCTTTGCCAATTTTAAAGGATATTTTCTTTCTGCCGGAACGGATGAATTGGTTACTGAAAGTAATTTCCCGGATTCATTAAGCACAACTAAGTGGGGAGTTCATGACGACATTGTCAGTGATACTTTAATAGATCGGATTAATCAATATGGTAAAAACAAACCCTGGTTTACTACCTGGTTTACACTATCAAATCATCCTCCATATGAGGTGCCCGGAGAATATAAATTTGGTGATAATTCATTACAGGAAAGAGTTTATTCTACCTCTCACTTTACTGACCTGCAGATCAAAAAAGTAATCGAGAGCCTCAAAGAAGAGAAAACCTTATGGAATGACCTATTAGTCGTAATTATGGCTGACCATGGGGTAAGAGATCCAGATGGGTCAGAATATTTTGCAGAAGAAACGTTTAAAATTCCTATGATCTGGACAGGCGGAGCATTAAACCAAACAGGATTTACGATCGACCGACTTTCTTCTCAGACAGATTTTCCCGCGACCTTACTTGGTGAAATGGACATCGATCATTCTGAATATTATTTTTCTAAAAATTTATTTCAGGTAGATTTTAAACCAATGGCCTGGTATAGTTTCAGCCAGGGATACAGTTTTAAAGTACCAAATGGCACTTACAGCTACAGTACTTCAAGTGAAGATTTTATAGTCAGGGATTCTACGATAACAGATAAAGATTTCCAACTAGGTCAGGCTTATCTTCATAAGGTTTACCAAAAGTTTACCGAGAAGCGACATTAACCATCTGATCGATATATAAAATATGACATTGCTCTAAAAAAAATTCCAATACAAATTAAAACAATAAGTTTTGTTAAGCGAAACGGCTCATATCCAAGTATCATTCTTACTCCAAAAATTATAAAAAACACTACACTAATTATTGCTAAAAAAGCAAAACTGGTTAGATAATATCCTTTTAAATAATCTTTATTCTTAGGCATGTTTTGGAAAACTGATTTAAAAATAAATTAGTTATCAAGGTAAATAAAAATCAAAGACCTGGTCTTCCATACACTTAAAATGACCTTTCGGACACTTTTTAAATCCCATTTTTGAGCACGGTCGACAGTCAATTTTATTATTTTCAAAAACTACAAACTTCGTCTTATATGGGTAAAATCCGAATGCCGGAACAGTATTGCCCCAAATACTATAGATTTTTTTCTTCAGAGCGGCAGAAATGTGCATCAAGCCGGTATCATGTGCAAACACAACAAGAGATTGCCTCGCAAGTGAAGCCGATTGATTTAGATTATACTTACCACAGGCATTAAAAATTACCGTTTTTTTACCTAGCTCCTTAAGCTTTTCTTCATAAGGTTCGGATTTCTCCGTTTTCTCAAAAAATTTCTCAATTTTATTCGCTACCTCAGCGTCATCAGGCCCCCTATCAAAACAACCGGTTTGGCTATTTTATCACATAATTCTACTAGCTTATGAAAAGGAAGTCTTTTAGTTGCATGCGCACCTCCAATCACCACAGCCACATATTCCTTATGAAATGACTCCGGAAGGTCAGTCTTGATATCTACCTCGTCTGCCGGTGGAATAAAATAATCGAGCCCCAATTCATCATTTTTCACACCCAATGGTAAAGCGGCAGACATATATCTATCCACTACATGATTTTTGGGCATTTTGTCGATCTTAAACTTAGTCAAAAGGAAACGCTCAATATTGGCCTTATAATATGAAAACGAAGGGATTTTCCTCATTCTCAATTTGATGATTCTGGTTCTTAAATTATTATGAAGATCAACAATGTAGTCAAAATTTTCAGCCTTCAATTCTTTAATCAGATCTCCCAGAGAGCCGGTTAAAGTATGAACCTTATCAATATATGGGTTAGGTTTAACTATTTTTTCAAATGCCGGCTTTGTACAATAATGAATCTCTGCATTTAACTGACTTTTTAAAACCCTAACCACCGGGGTGGTCAGTACAATATCACCAATAGATGAAAACCTGAGAATAAGAATCTTTGGATTTTCCTTCATTTATATTTTTGATTTCCTGTTGTTAAAGTAATCAGATAATTCTTTGACTCCCATGGCATTCAAAGTCATATCTTCTGTCAACCCTCCTTTTCTACCTACAATTACACCAAATTTAGTGTGATCATACCCGTCCAATTCATGAGCATCCGGATTAATTGACAATTTCACACCCTTATCTAATGCGTATTTTACCCAGATCCAGTCCAGGTCGAGCCTCCATGGATTAGCATTTATCTCAATTACTACATTGTTTTCGGCGGCAGCATCAATTACTTTTTTATGGTCAATTGGATAGCCTTCTCTTCTCAGTAGTAATCTTCCGGTAGGGTGTCCGAGTATTGTAGTATATGGATTGTTTATAGCTGTTAACAACCTGGCGGTAGCTTTGTTTCTATCCATATTTAATGGGGAGTGAATAGAAGAAACTATAAAATCGAATCCACTTAGAATATCATCCGTATAATCCAGGGCCCCATCAGTTAAAATATCCGATTCAATACCTTTGAATATCTTAAAAGGTGCCAGATCCTCGTTAAGTTGATCTATTTCTTCCCACTGCTTCTTAATTCTAAATTCCTGTAATCCATTAGCATAACCGGCGGTCTTACTATGATCTGTAATTCCAAGATATTCATAGCCTCGGTTCCGGCAATCTTCAGCCATTTCTTTCAGTGTATTCTTACCATCACTGTATGTCGAGTGTGCATGGAGAATCCCTTTTATGCTATTGTCAGTAATTAAATTATCGAATTTTTCATTTTCAGCATATTCAAATTCAAATTGACCTTCTCTGCATTCCGGCTGGATGTATGGCAATTCAGCTTCCTTGTAAATCTCTTCTTCAGTCGAATAAAGTTTCGCTCGATTAATATTGAATAAAGAAATATCATCTTTGAATCGATAATTCAGATGAAGTGGAGAGCCGGTCGCTTCGAATAATCTTTGAATAAACTTTTCAGGTGAGGTATAAAATACTTCAGTTGCCATTCCCGATTCAAGATGAATCCCCCTTAAGGTAAAAGGTGAAGAATCTTCCTCTACAAATGAAAAATCTTCCAGAGATATTAATTTATTTTCCCAGTCATCAGGGTCTTCAAAAGCGGTAACAAATGACATTTTTTCGATAACAGGCATTTTTCTTCTCAATTGCCCTGAGGAAGAAACTTTATCAGTATTTAATTCTCTTTTTAAAATATCAGTTATTTCCTTTTCCAGATCTACTACTTCAGCATAGTGTTTTTTACCTTCATTTTCCCTGATATAATAAATTTGTTCAATGATTTTTTCTTCGGTTTTTGCGCCGAAGCCTTTCATCTTTGATAATTTACCCTCTTCAGCAGCTTCAAGTAGCTTATCGACAGAATCAATATCCTGATCTTTCCACAGAGCAGCAATTTTTTTCGGCCCGATACCTTTAACCTGCATCATCTCCAACACACCTTCCGGTGTTTTGGCTATTAACTCATCCAGAAATGTAAAAGTCCCGGTATCTTTAATTTCATAAATAGCTTCCGCGATACTTTTGCCCACTCCATCGATTTCAGCTATTTCTTTATCTGACAGCTGAGAAATCACTCCATCAAACCGCTCAAGTTTAAAAGCTGCGTTACTGTAACTCCTAACTTTAAAAGGATTTTCACTGTGAAGTTCCATAAGATCAGCAGCCTGCTTGAGTAACTTAATTATCGTTTTATTATCCAAGATTTTTATTTATTTTAATCAGTAATTGAATACACAAATTTAAGATTCTACCTGGTTTAAAACACTAAAGGATTAATAAATGAACTACTGGATCATAAAATCTGAGCCTGAAGAATACAGTTTTGATGACCTCGTTAAAGATAAAGTTGGTGTCTGGAGTGGTGTGAGGAATTATCAGGCTAGAAATAATATCAGGGAAATGAAAAAAGGTGATCTGTTATTATTTTATCACAGCGGTAAAAATGCAGGAATCGTTGCAACTGCAGAAGTAGTTAAAGAAGCTTACCCGGATCCTACTGCTAATGATAACAAATGGGTAGCTGTTGATGTTAAGCCAAAAGAAAAGTTAAATCAAAAAGTTACCTTAAAAGAAATTAAAAAACATGACGAATTAGCTGATTCCCAGCTTGTAAAGCAATCTAGATTGTCAGTTATTCCGTTAAATAAAGAAGAATTCAATTTTATTATTAACTTATCTCAATAAACAAAGGAGATTAATGAGGCTATTTTTATTATCAACCATACTGATCTATTTTTCATTTCAATCATTAAATGCCCAAATAAAACAACCTCTTAGATTAGAGATTGAAATAGGTTTTAATGAGGATATGTACGAGGTATATAGTGCCGGAAGAGAAGGGATTTTTATATACCGAAACACCAACGAAAGAGCTAATGGCGGATTTATTTGGGAATTATCATTGTACGATACTCAGCTTGAGCTAAAATGGACAAAAGCCTTTAAAATAGATTATGGTTATGATGTAATCGGTCACGACTATAATAATGGCAGGATATTCCTTCTATTTTCTAAAGGAGGTACAGAAAAAGGAGATTTAAAAGTGGCCCGCTTTATAACTTCGAACGGTGATATTTCGCTTCATGAAATCGAAAGACCAATACCGATTGTCCTCACCCATTTCGAAACTATTGACGATGTTTTACTTTTTGCAGGTAAAACGAAGTACAAAACTAATGCTGCCCTGTACAATCTTAAAGAAAAACGTTTTATTGCCCTGCAGGGACTTTACAGTGATGATAGTGATTTACTTGAAATCCAGAGAAACTTTTCTCTTGGTGTATTTCAATTAACTTTTCTTGTACGGAAACCCCGAAGAAATCAATATATAACTGTTAAATCCTATGATAAACAGGGAACATTATTATTTGACACCGAATTAACCCCAGGAGAAGATCATAATTTTATCGATGGTACTGCCACTTCATTTTTAAATGATGAGCCATTTATAATTGGAACCTGGTCAAATAATAAATCTCAATATAGCCGGGGAATGTTTTTTGGAGAAATACACCCTAATCCCGGAGAAGAGGATATTGTGAAGTTTTATAATTATGCAGATCTCGAGAATTTCTTTTCCTATCTAAAAGACAAAAAAGAAAAACGAATCAGGGAAAGAATAATTAGAAAAAGAAATAAAGGTAAAAAGCCAAAATTTAATTACCGCTTACTAATCCACGATGTAATCAAAAGAAACGATCAATATATTATCGTTGGTGAAGCATTTTATCCTACCTATATAAGGCAAGATTATATGCCGGGAACTACATATAACCCTTCCACTTTTGATTATTACCCCGGGACAGGTCAAATTATTAGTGAATTTAATTTTTCACATGCTGTAATTTTAGCTTTTGATGAAAATGGAAACATGCTGTGGGATAATAGTTTTGAAATTGATGAGATAAAAACTATGAACCTGGAGCACCAGGTTAGTATTGATGTTGATCCAGACCGGATAGCTTTATTATATTTTTATGAAGGCAAAATCAAAAGCCAGGTGATCAAAGGTGATGAAGTAATAGAAGATAAAACTGATACTGAAATTGAGTTAAAATACGAAAATGATGATGTGAGAGACCGGTTCGATGAACTTGGCAGGATTGAGAAGTGGTATGATAAATATTTCTACGCTACAGGCTTGCAGAGGATAAGAAATAATTCACTGGAGGGCTCCGAGGTGGTGAGAAAAGTATTTTACATAAATAAAATTTACTACGAAGATTAATGGTTGGCTGAATACATTAGAATTTTCGTAGGTTTATTCTATCTTTGTTCAAGTTTATGCAAAAGCGAAATCTTCTAAATCATGAACTTCTGGAGATCACCATTCTCAGGCTCTGTCAACAGCTTATAGAGAATCATGGTGATTTTGAAAACTCCGTTATTCTCGGGCTTCAACCGAGGGGAAGTCATCTTGCACGGACAGTACATCAGAAATTGAAGGGGCTCACCAACATTGAGGTTCCTCTTGGATTTCTTGATACTACCTTCCACAGAGATGATTTCAGAAGAAGAGATACTCCAATTACAGCTAATCAAACAGACATTCCTTTTTTACTCGAGGACAAAAATGTTATCCTGATAGACGATGTTTTATTTACAGGCAGAAGTGTCAGGGCTGCAATGGATGCAATGATCGCTTTTGGAAGACCGCTAACTGTGGAGTTACTTGTTCTGGTAAACAGGAGATATAGTAGAGACCTACCTATAGAACCTAAATATACCGGGAGGAATGTAAATACCATAAAATCACAAAAAGTGCTTGTTGAGTGGAAAGATCAGGGAGCAAATGAAAACAGTGTTTGGCTCATAGACAATTGATTTATTAATGAACCGGCTAAGCGTAAAGCATTTACTTGGAATTAAAGACCTGACCAGGGAGGATATCGAACTTCTCTTTCAGACAGCTTCTTCATTTAAAGAGGTGATTAACAGACCCATAAAAAAGGTCCCTTCATTACGAGATATTACTATTGCAAATGTTTTCTTTGAAAACTCCACAAGGACCAGGCTTTCTTTTGAACTGGCTGAAAAGAGATTAAGCGCAGATGTAATCAATTTTTCATCGTCGAACAGCTCTGTTAAAAAAGGAGAAACCCTGGTGGATACCGTTCAGAATATCCTCGCCATGAAAGTGGATATGATCGTTATGAGACATGGTAGTCCCGGTGCACCACACTTCCTAGCAAGAAGTCTTGCCAATACTAAAACCGGAAAACACGCGGTAGTAGTTAATGCCGGCGATGGAACTCATGAGCATCCGACCCAGGCTCTTTTGGATACTTTTAGTATTCACGAAAAACTGGGTACCCTTGAAGGAAAAAAAGTGGCTATAATTGGAGATATTCTTCATTCAAGAGTGGCTCTTTCTAATATCTTTGCGCTGCAAAAACTGGGAGCTGATGTAATGGTTTGCGGACCTAACACCTTACTCCCTAAATATATTTCTGACCTGGGGGTAAAAGTAGAGTTAGATGTCGATAAAGCCCTTGAATGGTGTGACGTAGCCAACGTACTTAGAATCCAATTGGAAAGACAACAAATAAAATATTTTCCAAGTTTAAGGGAATATTCACTATATTTCGGAATTGACAGGAAAAGATTAGCAAGACTGAATAAAGAGATAGTTTTAATGCATCCAGGACCAATTAACAGAGGGGTTGAATTAGCCTCTGATGCGGCCGATGCGGATAACGCGATTATACTCGATCAGGTAGAAAATGGGGTAGCTGTTAGAATGGCTGTTCTATACTTACTGGCATCTAAAAAACCCGATTAACGGGCAATTATTGCTTTTCTTAACCGTTAGGAGTTCACATTTACGGTATAATTTTTGTACATTTATCTAAATAATTGTATTTAGACAAGCTTAATGAGGTTTTTTTTAGTTTTTACATTTTTATTTCTAACTGTTACCGATTTAGCGATAGCGCAGAAGAAAGACAAGAAGAAGGGAAGGAGCTATAATATTGTTTCCCCTGAACAATCTTTGCTAAAAAAAACTGATTCCACCTACGTATTTGAATTTTCCAATATTAACCGTCTCGACTATTTTGCTGATGCTAAGCTCCAGAAAAAAATCCTCGAGTGGGACAGAAAAAAAGACTGGGAAAACCTCTATCCGACTCTTGAGATCTATGTAGCTAATTTTGGAGTGGAAAATTTTTTCAAAGATAATTACCTTCTCTGGAGGCTGGCCAAGCTGGCTGAACACTTTGGTGAAACAGAAAAATCAAAATATTATTACCGCCTGGTGCTGAAGCATCACAGGGAAGATCTTGATATCGGAAAAACTGAGCTTCATTACGATTCACTAACTAAAAATGAAAAGGACTATTACGTTCCTTTAGAATACTATTATGAATTAGTTGATTTCAGGAAGGAGATCGATACTTTAAGGCCTCCTCGTGGGGTGCTTTTAAACATGGGAAAACAGGTCAACAGTAAGACTCCTGATTACGGCCCTACACTCAGTGCAGATGATGCTACCCTGATTTTCACCTCTAAGCGTAACGTTCATAAAACGTCAATGATGGAAGTTAGAGAAAATGAGGACCTTTTCTTTACTAAATTCAAAGATGGCGGATGGGAAGAATCTGAACCTTTCGTGGGAGTAAATACACAGTACAATGAGGGTTCTGCATGTATTAGCAGAGATGGACAAACATTGTATTTTGTTAGATGTAACAGTCCGGATAGTTATGGAAACTGTGATATATTCGAAGCAAAATTACAATCTGACAGCACCTGGGGAGAAATTAAAAACCTGGGTCAGAAGGTTAATTCTGTAAATTGGGATTCACATCCAAGTCTTTCAGTTACTGAGGATACTTTGTTTTTTGCATCAGACAGGATTGAAGGATTCGGTTTGTCAGATATTTATTACACGGTTCGTCAAAACGATAACTCATGGGGCAAACCTTATAATTTAGGTCCAGTAGTTAATACTAATGGCAACGAAGTAAGTCCCTATTACGACCATAAATATAAAGTGCTTTATTTTAGTAGCACCGGTCAGCTATTAAGATTTGGTGGGTTTGACATATATAAGTCTTATTATAAGAAAGGAGCCTGGGCAGAACCAAAAAATGTAGGGCCGCTTGTTAACGGGCCAGGTAACGAATATTATTTTACCATAGACAGCAAGGCTGACTTGCTTTTTTACGCCAAATCCTCCGACACACAAAATAATGACCTGGATCTTCATTCTTTCCCACTGCCAATGGGAGCTCAACCCGCAGCAAATACATTATTTGCAGGAAGGCTTGAAGGAATGGAGGGGCAAAAATTTGAGGGCATTGTTTCTGTAATCGATATAGAAAACGGAATAGAGGTAGCTCCGAAGTTCTTACGAGACGATGGTACATTTGCTTTTGATCTCATTGATAACCAAAAATACCTTATTATTCTACAAGGAGATAATTTCTTCCGTATTGAAGAGATTTTTACTGTTGAGGGGGACATGACCGTAGAGTTTGAGGCTCAGGAGATCAATGCAACCATGGAATTTGAATCAGTTGTATTTGATAATGGTAAAGCTGAAATCAAACCCGAAATGCATTCTGACCTTGATAAGGTGGGAAACTTTTTACTTGATCATCCAAACTACATGTTAACGATAGCAGGCCATACTGACAGTGATGGTAATCCGGCAGCGAATAAAGATCTTTCTCAACGAAGAGCAGAAGCAATTAAAGATTTCTTAATAGGCTTCTACAGAATAGATGCAGACAGAATTGAAGCAATAGGTTATGGATCAGACAAACCTCTTGTTAAAGAAAAAACTGAGGAAGATAAACAGCTCAATCGAAGAGTGGAATTCCAAATTGAAAGACCTCCAAAAATGAGTAAATAAAAAATAGATTATAAAAAAACCCGAAGCATCTACTTCGGGTTTTCTTATTAATCCTGAATTAAATATCATCCAAGAAACGAATCTCTGATCCATTGCCAGATATCGTTTCCAAATATAAATACCATTAAAGTTAATAAAATAGCCATTCCGACTTTCTGTGCGCCCTCTAAAAATTTATCACTTGGCTTTCTTCCAGAAACCATTTCATATAATAAGAACACCACATGACCACCATCGAGAGCAGGTATAGGTAATAAGTTCATAAATGCCAGTACCATAGATAACAATCCGGTCAAGGCCCAGAATCTAGTCCAATCCCAGGTTCCTCCAAATGTTCTCATAATACCGATAGGCCCTTGTAATGATTTTGTCGGATCAAGATCTCCACTAAACATTTTGCCAAAAGCCCTGATGTTTACCCAAACAACAGTAAATGCTTTGGATGTTCCCATTGGAATCGCCTGACCAAGGCTATACTCTTCTCTTTCAAAGTTAACACCATCAATTACCGGCTTAAACCCAATAATAGCACTGTCACCTAAAGCAACATTCATATTCTCGATATTACCATCTCTGCTAACCTCGAGATTAACTTCTTTGCCGGCATATTGGTTTATCTCCGATTTGAATTCATCGAAATAAGTGAATTCCTCACCATTGATAGCAAGTATTTTATCACCTTGCCTGAGCCCAGCCTTATCTCCGGGGCTATCCTTGCTTACATCACCCACTACAAATGGGTGTCTGTAGAATATAAATTGACCTTTTTTCTCCGAGAGATCATTCATAAAATCAGACGGCACATTCACTGTAACTGTATCTCCATCTCGCAATACAGTATAATAAGAATCATCTTCAAGCAACACTTCGATATTACTTAGGTCGCCAAATCGATCCCAGTCTTTACCATTTACATTCAGAATCTTATCTCCTGTTTGTAACCCGATTTTCTCTCCTAATTCCAATGCATAAATCCCGGCTTTGTTCACTTCAGACTTAGGGAGATATTCTTCACCATTGACATAGAGTAAACTGATGAAAATAATGATACCGGTAATAACATTGATTATAATTCCTCCCAGCATCACTATTAGTCTTTGCCATGCAGGTTTTGCTCTGAATTCCCACGGTTGAGGCTCTTCATCAAGGTTTTCAGTATCCAAAGATTCATCAACCATACCGGATATCTTTACAAATCCACCAAGTGGTATAGCTCCGAAACTGTACTCAGTCTCTCCCCACTGAAAACCAAATATTTTAGGAGGAAAACCAATTGAATACTTCTCCACTCTCATGCCAAACACTTTGGCCGCCACCAAATGGCCCAACTCATGTAATCCTACTAAAATAGATATGCTCAGAATTAACTGAGCGAACATAATAATTCCTTCCATTATAAAATATTTATCCTAAATACGCATTTGCTAAACTCCGGGTTTCTTTATCTGTTTCTACATAGTCATCAAGACCCGGAGATGATATGTAATCTATTTTCTCTAAACAATGCTCTATTAAATTCGACATCTCTAAAAATCCAACCTTGTCCTTTAAAAACGCATCGACCGCAATTTCGTTTGCTGCATTTAAAATACAAGGCATATTGCCTGATTTTTCCAATGATTCAAATGCCAATGCTAAATTCCTGAACGTATCTGTATCCGGCTTTTCGAAAGTAAGTTGTGGATATTTGGCAAAATCAAACCTAGGAAAATTTGATTTGATCCGGTCAGGGTAAGTCAATGCATATTGTATAGGCACTTTCATATCCGGCAGTCCCATTTGTGCCTTCATACTGCCGTCTTCAAACTGCACCATCGAATGGATAATTGATTGAGGATGGACAACAACCTCTATCTGCTCGGGCTTTAATCCAAACAACCATTTCGCTTCAATTACCTCAAGACCTTTATTCATCATCGATGCCGAATCGATCGTGATTTTAGCTCCCATTTCCCAATTCGGGTGTTTTAAGGCCTGTTCTCTCGATACTCTCTCAAGATCTGCTCGCTTTTTACCTCTGAAAGGACCTCCACTGGCTGTTAAGATTATTTTCTCTATCGGGTTGTGGAACTCTCCGGCAAGACACTGGAAAATGGCAGAATGCTCTGAATCTACCGGATAAATATTCACACCTTTCTGGCGAGCTAGCTCTGTGATTAGTTCACCAGCTACTACTAACGTTTCTTTGTTAGCCAGCGCAATCGGCTTACCGCTTTCAATTGCTCTTATCGTAGGCTTGAGGCCGGCATAACCAACTACTGCTGTCAGAACTATGTCGATAGTATCCATTTCTAAAACGGAAGAAAGTGCATTTTCTCCCGCATAAACCTTAATATCATGCGGATCTAAAGCATCAAATACTTCCTGATACTTATCATCATTAGCAATAACTACTGTGTTGGGTTTAAATTTCAATGCCTGCTCAACCAGCTTTTCAGCACTATTTTGAGCTGTTAAAACTTCTGCTACAAATTTATCCGGGTTTGCCTCGATAACTTCCAGGGCTTGAACACCAATCGAACCGGTTGACCCTAGTATCGCAACATGTCTTTTCTTCTGATCTTTTTTATCAATCATTATTTTTTAAAAAATTCTCTAGTTCATCAGCAAGTGACCTGTCGTTTGAGAGTCTCGGTACTTTATTTTGACCACCCAGTTTACCTCGCTGCCTCATCATTTCTATAAATGCATTCTTCTTCAATGGCCTGACTTTTAGTTTGCGCAAAATACTACCACTAATCAGGTCATCGTAATAAGAATTCAATTCTCTTAATTTATTATCGATTTCAGTTTCGAAATCCTGCAAATTTAATGGTTCTTTATCAAATTCTATATACCATTCGTGTAAAGGAAGCCCCTCATCAGGATTTACCTGTGGAGCAACCGTAAATTCAACGATTTCTGTTTCAGAAAATTTCTCAACAGCTGAAGCAAGTGCTTTTTCAACTTCTTCTCCAATTACATGCTCTCCAAATGCTGATATGAAATGCTTAATTCTGCCGGTCACTACCAATCTGTGAGGAAATTTGGATACGAATTTTACTGTATCACCAATATTATAACCCCATAAACCGGCATTGTTATTTATAATTATTGCATAATTTTTATCCAGCTCTACTTCTCCTACACTCAATCTGGTAGGGTTTTCATCAAACACCTCATCAGCTGGGATAAACTCAAAAAATATTCCGCTATCTACCAATAGCAATAAACCTTTATCACCTTGCTTATCCTGATAGGCTATGAACCCTTCTGAAGCCGGGTATGTTTCGATGCTATCGACGTGGCGACCTATACTTTCAAATAACTTGGCCCGGTATGGTTCAAAATTCACACCTCCATAAACAAACAATGAGAAGTTAGGGAACAATTCACCTGCCTTTTTACCTGTCTCTTCTTTTAGCTGGTCAAAATACATCTGCACCCATGGAGGAATACCCGAGATCAATGTCATGTCTCTATTCCTGGTTTCACTCACTATTGCATCAAGTTTTTCTTCCCAGTCTTCTATACAATTAGTTTTATAGCTTGGAAGCTGGTTAGTTCTAAGATAATTGGGTACGTGATGGTTAACAATTCCAGATAATCTACCTGTCAAAATTCCGTTAGTACGGTACATTTCCGGGCTTCCTGATAAGAATATCAGATTACCTTCAACGAAAGAACTATTCCCTGTTTCGTGAATATAATTCAACAAAGCATTTCGGGCACTGTTAATATGATTGGGGATTGAATCTTTGGTGATCGGAATATACTTGGTTCCGGAAGTTGTACCACTTGTTTTGGCAAAGTATTTAGGTTTGCCCTTCCACAATACATCAGGCTCACCATCAACGACCCTGTCAAAATACGGTTTTAGCCCTTCATAATCTTTAATAGGAACACGCTTTTTAAAATCATCGTGACTTTTAATATTCGCAAAATCATGATCTTTTCCGAAAACAGTCTTACTTCCTACCTTGATCAGGTTATCAAATACTTTTTGTTGATACTTTACCGGATCAGCAGACCATTTCTTCTGTTTACTGGCTATATAAGCCGCGAATGGTTTACTTAAAAAAGACTTTAATCCCATAGCCATGCAAGATAATAAAATTAATGCGTAGGACGTCAACTTTTAACCTATCAACAACTGGCATTTATTTTGATACGTAATAAATGAATAACTTTAAACATAAAAGCAAAGGAGTAAGACATGAAAAAAACACTTTTTGTCATTTTAGTGTCATTTTTGTCAGGAATTGCTGGTGCTTTTTTCTACTCAAAGATCAGTGTTGTTCCTACAGATGACGATGATTTTGTTTTTGCCTCAAATGAACTCGGGCATTCACAAACTCAATTCACCAGTGATAATTCAAGCAATATTACTAGAGCAGGAATTGAAAATATAAATATTGATTTTCGCGAAGCTTCAGAAAAGGCTACTGAAAGTGTCGTCTATATTAAAACTATGGCCAGTGGTAGAAGCGGAGACTCATTCTACGAATGGTTTTTTGGTGGTGGAAGCCCTTCACCAAGAGTAAGCTCAGGGTCTGGAGTGATCTATACCTCAGATGGATTTATAATCACAAATAATCATGTGATCCAGGGAGCAGACAGAATCGAAGTAATGGCAAAACAACGTTCTTATGAGGCCACGGTGATTGGTACAGATCCTTCTACTGACATAGCTGTGCTGAAAATAGAGGCTAAAAATCTACCGGCAATCGAAATTGCCAGTTCCAGGGAAGTAGCTGTCGGAGAATGGGTATTAGCTGTAGGTAACCCGTTTAACTTAACCAGTACCGTAACAGCAGGGATCGTCAGTGCCAAAGGAAGGTCGATCAACATATTAAAAGGTAATTTTCCTATAGAGTCATTTATTCAGACTGACGCTGCAATTAATCCCGGAAATAGTGGTGGTGCCCTGGTCAATGCCAATGGAGAACTGATCGGGATTAATACTGCGATACTTTCAAAAACAGGATCTTATGCAGGATACGGTTTTGCTGTTCCGATCGATATTGCCAAAAAAGTAGTTAATGACCTGATCAATTACCGGGAAGTTCAAAAAGCATTCATCGGAGCTTCAGTAATTGATATTACCTATGAAAACAGGGAATATTCTCCCGACGGATCTACTGATGGAGTGCTAATAACCAAATTAAATAATAATGGTGCTGCTGAAGAATCAGGCCTGGAAGAAGGTGATATGATCATTCGAATAAATGATATCCCGGTTCCGAATAAAACAGCTTATGATGAGACCCTGGGATATTTTTCTCCGGGTGATAAAGTCACTGTTTATGCCAAAAGAGATGATGATATAATCTCAAGACAGCTCACGTTGACAAATGCTCTTGGAACTACCAATCTTATAAAAAGAGAGTTTTATTCTTCTGAAAGGCTCGGAGCAGATTTTGAATCCTTATCTCCAGATGAATTAAAAGCATTTGATGTAGAGGGAGGATTAAGAATTAAAAATGTAAAGCCCGGCCTGATTGAAAGAATGGACCTGACGGAAGAGTTCATTATTACCAAAGTAAATGGTGAAGTGATCGACTCTGCCCAGGAACTGGCAGACATTCTTCAGCAAGCCCGAGGAAGAGTAGTTGTAGAAGGAATTAATCAGCGGGGAGTAAAAGGATATTTTAGTTACTTATTCTAAAATAAAAAAGGCTGCGATTGCAGCCTTTTCTCTTCTATCTGTTATAAGATTTTATCTGTAATTTCTTCCGGATATTATCTACTTCATCTTTAAACTTACTATCAACTTCCATCAAGTCACTGACAGTTTGCACTGCGTGAATTACTGTACTGTGGTCTCGACCTCCAAAATGATAACCGATGGACTTTAATGATAATGAAGTATGCTCCTTGCTAAAATACATTGCTACCTGTCTGGCAACCACTATTTCTTTCTTCCTGGTTTTTGATTTTATATCATCAAGACTCACATCGTAATGCTCAGCAACTGTTTTTTGGATAAAGTCTACCCCAACATCACTATCGATATCCTGAACTATATTTTTTAAAGTGTCTTTAGCTAATTGAAGGTCAATTTCCTTTCTGTTAAGAGAAGCTTGAGCAACCAGAGAGATCAATACTCCTTCCAGCTCTCTTATATTCGTATCAACACTGTAGGCAAGATATTCCAGTACATTATCGGGAATATCAATTCCTTCAGACTGTAGTTTCTTTTGCATAATTGCAATACGAGTTTCGAAATCCGGTGTCTGAAGATCTGCAGTTAAACCCCATTTAAATCTTGATAGTAATCTTTCCTGTAATCCTTTAAGATCACGAGGTGGACAATCACTTGTCATAATTATCTGCTTACCCGACTGGTGCAAATGGTTAAAGATGTGGAAGAAAATTTCCTGTGTCTTTTCTTTACCTGAAAGGAATTGCACATCGTCTATAATAAGTGTATCAACCTGTAGGTAATAATTACTGAAATGCTGAATATTATTGTTTCTCAGCGCTTCAATAAACTGGTTGGTGAATTTCTCTGATGAAACGTAGAGAACAAATTTGTCAGGATACTGACCTTTTATTTCATTTCCCACAGCCTGCACCAAATGGGTTTTTCCAAGCCCTACCCCTCCATATAATAGTAAAGGGTTAAAACTGGTAACACCCGGTTTCTTAGCCACAGCATATCCTGCTGATCGAGCCAGCCTGTTGCAATCGCCTTCAACAAAATTATCAAATATGTAACCTGAATTTAAGTTGGATTCATGTGTCGGAGCAGAAGACTTAATATCGAAAGGACTAAAATTCTCAATATTAGTCTTGCCATTTACTTTTCGGTCTGAAGTAGGATAATTGACCGACATTGGTTTGTGGCTCTCGTCACCTTTATCGACTATTACTGAATACTGAAGCCTGGCTTTGTTTCCAAGATTTGCCAAAAGCGACCTCCTCATGGGTCCAATAAAATGCTCTTCGAGATATTCGTAAAAAAACTGACTGGGCACCTGTATAGTAAGTACCTGTCCCTCTATCTTAAGAGGCACTATTGGCTTGAACCACGTATTAAAGCTCTGTTCTCCGATTTCGGCTTTAATATGGCGCAAACAATCTTCCCAAACTGTCTTGCAGTCTTTTTGCATTTAACTTAAAAACGATGGCTTACTATGGATTATTCCCAAAACGGGAAGACAAATTTGATAAAAAAATAGTTCTAAAAAAAATGTGTATTACCTTGACTTTCTGCAAAAATGCTATTCCTCTAAATATTATAGGATTAAGGTTAAATAAAAATCTATATTTCATAAAATAATACTATGATTTATTAAAAAAAGACAAATAGTATTTTAGAGCATTTTTAGGACAAAAATAGCTATCTGAGGTAAAATCACTGCAAAATCATCAGTTTCGGTGTATATTTGAAAAGAATCAATGAACAATATTTCCCGTGGATAAAATTAAACTTGAGAACCAATCTTTTGACCCGATCGATAAGCCTCAATGGTATGACAAGATTATTGAGGATCTCAAAGGAAAAACTTCCATCGAAAAATTAAAGGCTAAAACATATGAGCCTTTTGATGTAGACCCTTTTTATACTGAACAGGAATCCGGACAATGGAAATATCTGGAAATTTTAAATCGCCCGACTGATAAAAATAAACCCAGAGAATGGTGTTACCTCGAAAGAATTAAGGTAACCAATGATTTCAATGCGAATAAGGAAATTAAAAAAGCATTAAAAACCGATGTTGGCGGCTTTATTCTTGACCTTTATGATGATCCGGATATTCAATTCAGTAAAATTCTGGATAGTATAGAACAAACAGAGTTTAAAATATTTCTGGAGTCCGACAATAGAGCATTTACCTGCCTGAATAGGTTTACAGATTATTCTAAAACTGAGATCATCCAGAATCTATCTGGAGGAATTCTCTACGATCCGTTATCTCTACTTAGCAGGCATGGCTCAATTGATGATGCGGTGTTTTCCAAGATCATATCAATGCTGGAAAGAACTGAAAACATAAAAGACTTCACAGTTTTTTCTGTAGACTCATCAACATTTAGCAATGCCGGGGCTTCTGTAACCCAGGAATTAGCTTTTTCATGTTCTGAATTTGCTGAATACTGTACAAGGCTTTCAGATATGGGTGTCCCTCTTCAAACTACTATTTCAGAAAAGCTGACTATCGAAATGGGTACCGGCCAAAATTTCTTTCTGGAAATTGCTAAAGGAAGAGCTCTAAGATACCTTTTCTATAAAATTGCTCAGGAATTTGGGGTTAAAGACATTAGTCCACATGATTTCAACATCCTAAGCAGAACAAGCATGTGGAATAAAAGTCTTTTCGATCCATATGTAAATATATTAAGGACTACTACTGAAACAATGTCCGCATTATTGGGTGGCGCTGATTATATAAAAATAGCTGATTTCAATGCTCCATTCAGACCTAGCGACGATTTCAGTCGAAGAATATCGAGAAATATAAGTCATCTGCTCAGACATGAAAGTCATTTTGATAAAGTGGCTGATCCGGTAGCAGGAAACTGGTTGATCGATAGTCTGACGGATAAATTGATTGGTGCTGCCTGGAAGTTATTCCTTAAGACCGAAGAACATGGTGGATATATGGAAGCCCTTAAAAAGGGTTTCGTTCAGCAGGAGATCAATGAAGTGAGGTTAAGAAAGATCAGTGACCTTGCTGCACATAAAGAAGATTATATCGGAACGACTAAATTCCAAATGTCGGCTGAGATCATCGATCCGGATGCGATCAACCATGATTTTAATGGTAATCCGGAAATCGATAAAGCCCTCACTCCTATTTCTTCAATGACTGAGTTTAACCAGTTGCGCTTGAGAACCGAGGCATTTGTTAAAAGACTTGGGCAAGACTACAGGCCAATGGTGATCCCGGTGTTGCTTAATAATACTGCCGTAGCCCGTGCTCGAAAAGAATATGCAGGCTTATTTTTTGGATCTGCAGGATTCCGAATCGAGGATTCTATGGTAAATAAATCATTAGATGAGCAGTTAGAATATGCCCATAAGTTTCCAAAAGCGATAATTGCTTTTTGTGCGGATAATGATGCTCTTGTAGACGAAGAGATAAAACTTTTTGATGACTACAAGCTTAATGAAAAATCAGAAGAACAGATTCTTAGTGTTTTGGGAAAGCCAACTGATTACGACAAGTTAAAGAGTTGTGATGCAATTGACTTTTTTATTAACCAAAAGACAAACACGATCGATCTTTTGACTCATATGCAGAAGAAGCTGGGTGTAATTTCAACTGAAAAAGAAACTGAAGCATGAGACCTGATTTCACTAAAACGGATATAAGAGAAACAAAAAAATTATATACCCAGGATTCCAATGGACACGAGCCCTGGTTATCCGGAGAACAGATAAAGATCAAATCCGTATATGGAAAAAATGATCTTGACGACATTAATCACCTACATTACGGAGCGGGTAAACCTCCTTATTTAAGAGGACCTTACAGCTCCATGTACGTCACCAGGCCATGGACAATTAGGCAATATGCCGGATTTAGTACAGCAGAAGAATCCAATGCGTTTTACAGAAGAAACCTCGCTGCAGGTCAGCGTGGTTTGTCTGTAGCATTTGACCTGGCAACGCACAGAGGATATGACTCTGATCATCCGAGGGTAAAAGGAGATGTAGGTAAAGCCGGTGTAGCAATCGATTCGGTACTTGATATGAAAGTGCTGTTCGACCAGATTCCACTCGATAAAATGTCAGTTTCAATGACGATGAACGGGGCGGTTATTCCCATCATGGCATTTTATATCGCTACCGCAAAAGAGCAGGGTGTATCTCCTGAAAAATTAACAGGGACAATCCAGAATGACATCCTGAAGGAGTTCATGGTTCGAAACACCTACATTTATCCTCCCGAACCATCGATGCGGATCATCGCTGATATTTTCGAATATACTTCTAAGAATATGCCGAAGTTTAACTCGATCAGTATTAGCGGTTATCATATGCAGGAAGCAGGAGCTACTGCAGATATCGAATTAGCTTATACTCTGGCTGATGGTCTTGAATATATCCGTACAGGCCTCAAAGCCGGAATGGACATTGATAAGTTTGCACCAAGACTAAGTTTCTTCTGGGGAATTGGGATGAACCATTTCATGGAAGTAGCCAAAATGAGGGCAGCCAGAATTCTTTGGGCATCGATTGTTAAACAATTCAACCCAAAGAATCCGAAATCGATGGCTTTAAGAACCCATAGCCAGACCAGCGGATGGAGCTTAACGGAACAGGATCCTTATAATAATGTGGCCAGAACTTGTATCGAGGCAATGGCGGCAGCATTGGGACATACTCAGTCACTCCATACTAATGCACTGGATGAGGCGATTGCTCTGCCTACCGATTTTAGTGCTCGAATAGCAAGAAATACTCAGCTCGTTCTTCAGGAAGAAACGGGTATCACGAACTTTGTTGATCCATGGGCTGGTTCTTATTATGTTGAAAAGCTGACTAAGGAACTTATTGACAAAGCCTGGAAGCATATCGAAGAGATTGAAGAACTGGGCGGTATGGCAAAAGCTATTGAGACCGGACTGCCAAAAATGAGAATTGAAGAAGCGGCGGCCAGAAAACAAGCCGGTATTGATACAGGGAAAGAAGTAATCGTTGGTGTTAATAAATATGTTTCTGAAGAAGAAACTGAGCTTGAAATACTTGAGATCGATAATTCTGCGGTGATGAAATCTCAGTTAGATCGTCTCGATGAGCTTCGAAATAATAGAAATGATGAAGAAGTTCAGGAAGCAATGGATGCAATCACCAAAGCAGCTGAGAGCGGTGAAGGAAATTTACTGGAGCTGGCTGTCACCGCTGCAGAAAAGAGAGCTTCTTTAGGAGAAATATCTTATGCCATGGAAAAAGTATTTGGAAGACATAAAGCTGAAAGTCAATCTGTATCCGGAGTATACGGTGGCGAATCTAAAGAAAATGAAGCGTTTAATAATGCAGTTAAAATGTCTGATGAATTCGCTGAAGCTGAAGGACGCAGACCAAGGATCATGATTGCAAAAATGGGTCAGGACGGACACGACAGAGGTGCCAAAGTAATTGCTTCTGCCTTTGCCGACATCGGATTTGATGTGGATATCGGACCTTTATTCCAGACACCGGAAGAAGCTGCAAAACAGGCGGCAGAAAATGATGTGCATTTTATCGGTGCGAGTAGTTTGGCCGGTGGTCATAAGACTCTTATTCCTGATTTGATCAATGAACTTCAAAAGATCGAAAGAGATGATATCATGGTCATCGCCGGTGGAGTAATTCCTCAGCAGGATTATCAATTTTTATTCGACTCAGGCGTTTCGGCAGTCTTCGGACCAGGAACGGTAATTCCTGATGCAGCAGTAAAAATTATGAAAAAATACCTGGAAGAATAGAACGTATTTTGAGAATTATAAATGAAAAGCGAGGATAAAGGTTCTCGCTTTTTTTAGTTTAATTCGGATTACAAATCCTATGATAACAGTTCGACATTGCAAATGTCGAACAGCAGCTTTCTCTAGTGATTCAACTATACAAAATGAAGCTGCCTTTTTAATTATAGCTACATCAATAACGCTCTTTGGAATTTGTAATTCCGAAGCCCTATCTCTGGATTTGTAATCATGAACGATATTAAAAATAATCTAATTTTATAGGACCTTTACGAATTCCATAAAAATCACCAGCACTACTTAATAAATAATCTTCCTCCTTTTCAACGATCCCCGCTTTAACTGGATTCATATGAATATAGTTGGCTTTCACATCATAGAAATTGTCAGTCGTGATCTCCTCACCATGATAACCTCTTTGCCAAAACCATATGTTCCCCTTATAGTTCAAAGCAGATAGTAGCCAATCTCGCCTTTTCTCATTCATATTACCTTTAATCGCTGAATAAATTCTTTTAGCTGTAAATTTTTTGAAGTCGCGAATTATATCGCTCAAATCTTCATTTTGCGCTTTTAAAATAAAATGACAATGATTACTCATAATTACCCAGGAATATATTTCTAGTCCCTTTGCTTTTTGACAATGCTTAAGGCTATCGATCAATATTTTCACATACTCACTTTTTGTAAAAACATTTATCCATTGATGCACTGTAAAAGTCACAAAATGAACAGCTCCTTGATCTTTAATAACATAGCTATACCCCATAATTATCAAATAAAATCCTATGAAGTGGTTTGAAATTGACTCAAATTTAAAGACTGGGACTTTCTTTGCTTAAAAATAAACGTTTAAAATATTAAGCTATTAATTCGGATTACAAATCCTATGATAACAGTTCGACATTGCAAATGTCGAACAGCAGCTTTCTCTAATGATTCAACCTTACAAAATGAAGCTGCCTTTTTAACTATAGCTACATCATTAACGCTCTTCGGAATTTGTAATTCCGAAGCCTTATCCACGGATTTGTAATCCGGTAATCACACATAACGAGACTTTTATAACCCAACAACTCCCTGATTTTAATCTCATTAACAATATTTTTTGTTATTTTTGAATTCGGTGTATTAGATTTTTTTCAGTTATGCGATATTTTTTAATTCTGCTTACTCTTTCAACATTTGTCTTTTTTAATTCAGAAGCTCAAAACTCGAAGCTTGACAAATACATTTCGAAAATCAATGACGAAATCGTTGAAGGTGATTATGATAAGGCTCAAAAATTCAATGAGAAACTGCTGAAAAAATCTGAAAAGAAATACGACACAAACAATCCGTACTTAGTTGATCATCAACTCTATAAACTCAAACTCAATTTTTACACAGGCCAGCCTAAAGAATTAATTAAGGACTTTACAAAGCTTACCGAATTGATCAATGTTCTCTATAAGAACGATGACCCAAAAGGACCCTACTATATCCTCGAATCAGCTGAGGTTTTTTCCGACTATGGAGATATCCTGTTATCAGATAGTCTTCTGAACCTGGCAGAAAAAAGAATAACTGAAAATAACCTTCAACGTACAGGTAGCTACCTTTCTCTCTACCGGCTTATTAAAATAAAAAATCTCACTAAAAAAGGTCAGTACAATGAAGTATTCGATCTGTTTAATGACTACAATGAATTTTTTGGACAACGTCTTTTTAAAGCTCAATCCTCAAAATCAGAAAATCTAACAACAGTTATTAACCATTATTCATCCTGGAATAACTATTATGGTCTGGCATTAGCGAGATACGGAGAAATTCAGAAAGCTTTTTCACACCTGACCTCTACCGCTACTTTTATCAGAGGCAAAAAGGGAGACGATACTCAGGGGTATGCCGAAAACAAATTTTTTACAGGGATGATTGCTAATGAAAATGGCAGCTTTGATGTTCCTGAAGAACTTATCGACGCCTATCATGAGTTCAAAGGAGCTGAAGACAGTCACTTTCTGAAAATGCATATCCTAAGGGAACTGGCACTTGCATATTTATACAGAGGTGACGAGGGCGGCTACCGGAAATATGAAAGCCGATACGAAAGAGAGGCCCGGTCATATGATGAGTCTTCAATTTATAACCTGCATCACCAGGCACTAAACACTGGAAGAAAATTAACAGACTCTGAACTTTCTTCAGTTGAAAACACCCTGAATATCATCCTAAGCTCGAATTCATTACCGGAGAATTATCCCGGAAAGTTAAACTGGTATTATTCTCTTGCTGAGGTTGCCATTTTAAAAGAAAGCACCCAAAATGTAGAGAGTTATCTTAACGAGGCTCTTGAGCTTAAAAAGAACATTTACGGAGAAAATTCTGTAGAATATCACTGGTCTAAAATCGACCTGGCAAATTTTTATGTTGATTTTACTGCAAAAATTAAATTAGCAGGGGAGATTTATGAAAATAGCTATGAAAAGATACTAAAAGATCAATCGACCAATCAGCATACTAAAGTTCTAAATTTACTGAATCACCTCGCCACATATTACGAGGTAGCTGATGAACATCAAAAGGCCATACAAACTTTGGAAGAAGCCAAAGATGCTACTGACAAAAAATTCAGAGGCGTTGAAGATGATCCTGCAAGAGCAGTTCAACTGGAATACATGGCTTCACTGCAAGTTAAATTAGCAGACTATGGCCAGGCCCGATGGAACCTCAATAAAGCATTAGAGATCCTGGAAGAAAATAAAAAAGATACAGAATACGGTATCTACTATCCAAAAGCTCTTTTAACAAAAGCCAATTTAAAAACCATCGAAGCCGAATATGACGAAGCTGAAGAACTTATCGAAGATGTAGATAAGCTGATCAGAAAAGCTGACATAATAATGCAGTCGAAATTTAAAAGCTTTAGCACGGAAGCCGAAAAAGCAAAGATCTATCTGGCTATCGGTGAATACGACGAGGCATTGGAAATTATCCACACTCAGCTCGCTGATACCAGAGCAAAATATGGTGAAGATCACTTTAAAATGATCGTTCCCAATACCCAAAAAGCAGAACTGGAGTTTATATATGGTGATTATTCAACCGCAGAAATATTTGCTTCAAGGGCCAGAAACATTGCACTATCTTTCTATGGAGAAAACACTTCTAAAGCGATTCAGCCAGCAAAAATACTGGCCAAACTAAGTACTGCTATTGGAGATTATGAAAGCGCGGAAGAGTTAACTCGTGAAGTGCTGGAAACACAGATAAAGTATTTTGGAGAGGAACATATAGATGTAGCATCTTCTCAGGCTTACCTGGCCTTACTACTGAATTACCAGAATAAGAATGAAGAAGAAATTGAGATGCTTTTTAAGAAAGCAATAGCTACTCTCGGCTCAAAATTAGGAACGAAGAACCCTGAGTTTGCTTCCGTATCAAAAGACCAGGCAGTCTATTATATCAAAAAGAAAAGATATCAGGAAGCGATGAGGCTTCTCAACCATGCCGAAGATGTTTATGAAGATAAAATCGGAAGAAGAAACAACGTGAACCTGGCGTCAATTCTTTCCCTTAAAGGTGACTGGCATTACAGTAAAAAGGAATATTCTAAATCGGAAGACTACTATGAGGATGCGAGAAAGACTCTCCGCAAGATCTTTAATGAAAAGCATCCTGAATATGTGAAAAACACAGCTAAGCTTGCCAGATCAGAATATATGCAGGGCAATACTAAACGAGCTGAATCATATCTCCAGGAAGCTCTGGATAATCACCTGAATTATCTCACCGATTACTTCCCCGCCCTTTCTGAGAGAGCCAAGACACAATACTGGAATACAATTCGAGATGATTTTGAATTCTATCACTTCCTGATCAGCAAAAAGGATGATCCAAAAGATAAGGAACTGGAGCAGGCGTATGATTACGCATTAGTTACTAAAGCCATTCTACTTAACTCAGGGCTTAAGTTGAGAAACCGAATTTTAAATTCCGGAGATGAAGAACTGATCGACATGTTTGAAACCTGGCGTATGTCTAAAGAATTGATGGCACAGGCAGTATCAATGAGTGCCGAAAGACAAACAGAACTCGGCATTGATATTAATGATCTTTCCAGACAAACAGAAAAGCTTGAAAAGCAACTTACCAGTAAGTCAGTATTATTCCTGCAAGAAGAAGATCGTAATAAAATCACCTCCAATGACGTACAAAAGAGTCTCGATGACAATGAAACAGCTATTGAGATGGTTCGAATCAGAACTTTTGATCAGTATTTCAGTGACAGCGTGATCTATGTCAGCTACATCCTAAATGATAAAGAGATCAAACGGGTGAACTTATCAAGAGGTAATTACATGGAATCGAAAGGCCATGCTCTATATAAGAATTCAATCTATTTCGGTATTGAAGATAATGAATCGTACGATCTATACTGGAAGTCAGTTGCTAATCAGATCACAGATGCTTCAAAAATCTACTTTTCACCAGATGGTGTCTATAACCAGATCAACCTGGAAAGTTTAAGTGATGATAACGGTAGCTATGTGTTTGATGAGTCCAACATTATACTGGTAAGTAATACCAAAGAAATCTACCAGAAAAGAAATAATAGTGAGATTGAGAACAAAAATAACAAAGCAGAAATCATCGGTTCACCATTGTTTTATACAAGCAATGATGTGCGAAAAAAAACGATAAAAGCATTGCCTGGAACGAAGAAAGAAGCTGAAGAACTCAATTCATTACTTTCATCAAAAGGCTGGACGACCAATACCCTGACAGGTATAGAGGCAAGTGAAGAACGAATTAAAGAAATCAAAAACCCGAAGGTATTTCACGTGGCGACCCATGGCTTCTTCAATGAAGGAACGGACCAGGGACCTGACCTGCAAAATCCTTTATACAACCCTCTTTTGCGTAGTGGATTGCTGCTTACCGGTGCAGGAGATTTATTAGCCGAACATCCGGCAAATTACAATGCGGATAATGGCGTGTTAACCGCTTTTGAAGCGATGAATATGGACCTTGACAATACTGATCTGGTAGTATTGAGTGCCTGTGAAACAGCAGGTGGAGATATCAAAGTTGGCGAGGGAGTTTATGGATTACAGCGAGCTTTTTTAGTAGCTGGAGCAGAAACACTGGTAATGAGTCTTTTTAAAGTAGACGACAAAGTAACCAGTGAGTTCATGATCACCTTTTACAAGCAGATGTTAGAAGGCAAAGACAAGAGAGAAGCCTTTTACGCAGCGAAGAAAGAAGTAAAAGCCAACTACTCCCAACCAAAATACTGGGCACCATTTGTTATGATTGGGATGTAATTATTATATCCTTGCCACCATGCCATGGTTCCTGTCAACCGCTGGCGCAAGCATCCGCTTGTGCCTTGACACAAAGTTTTACCAAAGTTCCGAAGTCCTATACCTTAATTTGTAATCCAGCTTTGAAATTAAAATTAAATTCGAATTGAAAACATCGGTCAACTACTACAACCCAGCCTCTGATTTCAAGTGTCTCCACTTGAAATGTATAACATATTTCACCTTGCCTGTGGAGACACAGGCAAGCAATGTAGCAGTTTTTATTTACGATGTGGACCAAATAATTTGAAACAGCAAATCCAGCGTTACAAACGCTGTTCTCCCACACCCTCGTTACGCTTCGCTAAACAAGGGCGATGAGGCAGCTTTTTAATTTGGATACTACTATTTCTTAAATAAAGAAAACTACATCATTAACCGACATCCTATCATCCTCCTATCCTACCCATCTTAGTTCAGACAAAAAAAGCCTCCAGAAATAATCTGAAGGCCATTATTTTAAATTATTAATATCTCGTTTTACTCTGCGCTCGCAGCATACATTAAATAGGTATTTCTGAATACCTCTACATCCGGAGCTAATTCTACCGCTTTATGATAGGCACTTAATGCATCAACTCTCAGTCCGTGCTCCTCAAAGAAAGTTCCAAGGATCAACATGTCCAGTGCATTATCCTCACTAAGTGTTGATTTCAATTTATTCAGCTCTTCTTCGATCTCTTTTCTTTTATCTTCTTCAAGTTTCTTGATTCCTACCTTGTTTGATGTAACCATCGGACGTCCATCAACTGTAACTGAAATCAATAACATTTTTGATTCGTTAAAAGGAGCTTCGTCAAAACTTAATGTATAACTGGTATCCTGGACTGCTTCTTTCTTTAAAACTTCGTTATAGATGTTTTTTACCTCCACAAGGTAATTCGGATTATTGATATCAGGCATGCTTGTCCAGGTGATATTCACTTCCGGTCCATACGCTTCACTCAATTCAGGCATCAACACAAGGATCTCATCATCTGCGCGCTTCACCGCCCCGGTAACATTCATATACCGTTCCTTATTTTTATTGATGTCTTCGTTTTCTGATTCTGAAAGCTTATTAACGACAAATTCAGCATATTTATCACTCAATTCTGTGCTGCCTGCTGAAGCGACTGCTTTGTCATTGATCGCCTTTAGGTCATAAACCCCGGCTTTTTTGATCTCAAATGTTTTACCGGTCTGGTGGATAAGTCCAACATAAGACCCGTTTGCGGTTTTAATTTTGGAATCTCCCGAAAGTTTAACTCCTACTTTCAAAGGCTTCCATGCAGAACCACTTTCTGAATACTGGTTAGCTCCACTTACAGCTAATACTCTAAAGCTATTACTTTGTGCTGTTAAATTAAGGGTTAGTCCAACAGTGAATAAAAAAATTATTACTCTGACCATGATAGTTTTGGTTTGATCTTTCTTTTAATCTTTGTACTTATATTTTTAATAACTCCATTATATATTTCGAGCATATCTCCCGATAAAGCAATTGCGATTATAGCTAATTCCAAATGCATCTTATAGTTATAAACCGCAAAAACGTAAATAATTACGAAAAACAAAAAAATCACCTCGACCAACTGGATTAATTTCGTAATGCCGTCATACCAATCAGGCAGACGATAGTATACTATCATAAAGCATGCCACATTTAACAGACAAAGTAAAATAGCCCAGATAAGTGATTGCGCCGGCCCCATTTCATTAATGTAATCCTCATCCAGTATCATACTGATTATATTAGCATGAATAACGGCTCCGAACATATCGGGATTGGTCCTGCCGGCATAATTAACATTCAACGGAGTGATATATTTATCTTCCCAGCTCGGGTCCAGTATATTTTCACCCAAGTAACCGAGTATTACTATCCTGTCTTTAATTATTTCCGGTTCAAAATTTTCTTCAAGTATCTGAAATGGATCGACAGATAGGTATCTTCCATGGAAAACACTGTACCCATAAGGGTCAAAGATATTTCTCCGGAAATTAATCAGCTCATAAGGATTTTTTCTTTCAAGAAAAGCCGATGTTTTCTCTGGTGAATATTTCATTGCTAAAGCAACACTAAATGCATTCATCGAATCCATAGTTGTTGGTTCAGCAGGAGAAAAAGAACGACATGTTTTTAATTGTTCCTGGCTCCCGGCCGGTGAGATCAGGTTGGCATACGAAAGAGTTCCATGCTCGAGAAAGGATTCAGGGGGAGTAATTACATTAAATATTCCTGAAGAGCTATCATAATCCAGCCTTGAGATCATCACCAGATTTTCACTTTCAGCCATTGCGAACTTTAGCATCAGGTCACTGATTGAATCTTTAGCACCATCAAATTCGATGTCGACACCGATTACTTTCGGGTCATACTTATTTATAATTTCAAGCTGTCGTGCTATCCCGGCACGATTGAGCTGACCAATATTTACCAGGGTGATCCGCTCATCATCCGTTGGCTCATCTCTGAACTCAATAAAGGCAATGTCAGTGAAATCAAAATCTGCTAGTGCTTCTCCTACCGGATCAAGAAAATCTAATGAATTCAAAAACTTCCCGGCGATAAAAATAAAAGCAAAAATAAAAAAAGTGGCCCCGATAACATGACGAAAAAATTTCCCGGAGCGTATTCTAAAATCCGAATTCCGCTTCATGGGGACAAAATACGGATAATTAGTTAAATTCCAGCAAAATTTTTAATATCTGTTCATGGACCAGGCAAACAAAAGGAGAAAAAAAAGGCGACTGACGAAAGAAGAATATCTAAATGGCATCTTGTCCAGAGATCGTTTTATCCTTAGTAAAGCGATCACATTAATTGAAAGCACGAGAGATGATGACAGGGAACTGGCAAAAGATATAATCAAAGAAATTCCAAAAAAGGATGATACAATCAGGATTGGGATAACCGGTGTCCCCGGGGTCGGAAAAAGTACATTTATTGAATCTTTTGGCTTAAAACTAATAGAAGAAGGTTATAAGATCGCAGTTTTGACCGTTGATCCGTCCAGTAGAGTTACCAGAGGCAGTATTTTAGGTGATAAAACAAGGATGGAACACCTGAGTCGTAATCCAAAAGCTTACATCAGACCTTCGGCAGCCGGTACATCACTTGGAGGAGTAGCGAATAAAACCCGGGAAACGATGCTTTTATGTGAAGCCGCTGGTTATGACATGATATTGATTGAAACTGTTGGAGTGGGCCAGAGTGAAACTATGGTCAAGGAAATGGTCGATTTCTTCTTATTATTAATGCTTAGTGGAGCCGGTGATGAACTTCAGGGAATTAAAAAGGGAATTATGGAAATGGCAGATCTCGTTACCATTACAAAAGCCGATGGTGATAATGTGAAGCAAGCTGAACGTGCCAAGCGAACATATAAAAATGCCATGCACCTTTTTCCTCCTAAACCAAATGGCTGGATTCCCCAGGTAACAACCTCCTCAGCAATTAAAAATGAAGGGATGGATGATGTCCTTTCTGTAATAAAAAAATTCGTTTCTCAAAACCGGGAATCAGGACACTTTGAAGAAAACAGGAAAAGTCAAAATTTATATTGGTTTAATACATTGATTTCCGAGGAACTTCTTGACCTTTTTTATAAAAACTCAGCGGTAAGACAAAAAATTTCGTCGATAAAATCAGGAGTTTTGTCGGGAAATATTGACGCTTCGGCGGGAAAAGACAAGTTACTTGACATTTTTCTTAGAAATAGTCTTTGAATGTTAAACTTTTTTTCTATCTTAGCGTTATCACATTAGCATAGTTGATAAATCCTAATGTTTTGGTTGAAAGATGGCTGTCCTCCCCGGACAGCTTTTTTTTTGTTCATACCCATGTATGGAATGTGGATAACCTCACCAATAATATCTTGCTTATTTCGTTTAACTATTATACTTTCAATAAACATTTAAGCTATATAAAGGCACTATATTTTTATGGATAGTTCTGAAGAATGGCTATTGCCAAAAGAAAAAACTGAGTTCAGGCAATTTTTAGACACTAAAAATATCGCTACCTCAGAGAAGCATTCAGGGTTGAAGTCCACAGTTGAGAAATTCAGGACACTATTCAACAGAGCCAATATATTTTTATATTATATTATTGGTTTCTTCGCGGTCTTATTTATTCCGCTTTCCCTGGTCACAAATAGTTTCCAGACAGGAATTTGCCTGGCATTGGCAACATCAGTATTTATTGCCAATTGGTCGGTAACTCACTACCCTCGTGGGTTCTTTTCTCACTCAAATAAAAAAATGCAAAAGGCTCCTGTTAATAAGCAGGACAATTTAAAGCACTAATTTATTTCATATCGATAAATCCAAACTGCGTATCATGTGCTCCGGGACTTGAAGCTGGATATGTTTTCTCTACTATTTCCCCCAGTTCAAAGTCTATTGGTTCCATAAATATCGGACCGTCATAAACAAACGTATGAAATTCTCCATTCTCACCGCATGGATCAACGTTTTCCGGAAGCTCATTGATAAATGAATAATCTATTTCTCTTCCTAAAAAAGATTTGTCAAGTTTTTGCAGACTACAACAAACAACTCTGGCTTTAAACCCAAGATCAATCCATTCCAGCAATAGATCTTTGGTTTTGTTTCGTTCAAAAATCGGGAAATGAGCTGTTAACCCAACCTCCTTCATCTGTTGTTCTCTCAACTCTTTAAGATCCTCGAGAAAAATATCTCCAAATACACAGCCGGAATATCCTTTCTCCTTTAATCTCAAGGTTTCTTCGCGCATAAGCTCCCGATAGCTTTCCATTGATGTCTCCGGTGAAAGGTTAACTGTATGCAATGGCAAACCAATTGATGCAGCCTGCTTTTTAATCAGCTCCCTTCTTACTCCATGCATACTCACCCTGTTTACGGATGCCTGAATAGAAGTGAAAAGCAGATCAACATTTAATCCACGTTTTTGAGCAAAGTACAAAGCCAGAGCAGCGTCCTTACCGCCGCTCCAGCTTATATAGTTTTTATTTTTGGGCATATGAAAATCCATTAGGACCGATTCCAACAGTTTCTTTCTTCACAAAAGTACCATCCTCATTAAATATATGAACTTCTCCATCTGTGGTAAATCCTGTTGAAACTCCAACCATTATTAATCCATTAATCTCATCATATTCCAATCCATAGACACCTTGAACATCGATGAAAGATTGTGTTATTGAGGTCTTTTCCTGGCCTAAAGTATGAACTCCCGAAGAGCTACCCAGGTAGATCAATCCTTCTGCCGAATTATATGATACAGAATTAAAATACTGGCCTTCCGGACCTAATATTTCTTCCTGAAAATTCCCGTTACTGTCGAACTTATATACTGAAGTTCGCCTGGTATCATCTGCTGGCCACGATTTTCCTTTACACACTACCCACACATTACCCGCATTATCTTCAACTATAAACGAAGGGTTAATACCTGTTTCTATTTCCTTATCTAAAGAAAGGTCAGCATTAAATATAGAAACTGTACTATCGGTTGTAAAGCCTCCCCCATTCGGTACCCAGATTTTACCGTTTACTATAGCAGGTTCATTTGGTCCTGCACCTGTCTCTACAGAATCGATAACTTCATAGCTAGATGGATCAATCTCTTTTAACCATCCGTTATATCCATCATTCCAATCAGTGACAAAAATGCCTTCAGGGCCTGCATAGGTATATCTCGGGGAGATCAACCTGGAATCAACAGTTGATATCGAAGTAAAATCGGTAGAGTTAATCACCTCAATCTTACCAGAGTTCTGTACAGTTATAAAAACTTCTCCATCATAGGTAGTTATTCCTTGAGCCTGATCCCCCAGATCAAAATTATTGGTATTATAAAATACATTATTGGTCACAGAAGCATCTGAAAAAGAATAGTATGATAATGAGGCATTACCGTTTCCAAAGCTCCCCTCATTTAATATCAAAATCCCCTTCCCTGAGACCGATGGTTGGGGATCTTCATTATCACATGCAACTGTCAACGCTATACCTAGCGCAATAAATAAAAATTTTAATTGTTTCATCTTAGTGGTTTAATATAAGGTTTATTGAAAGACTGTAATTTCTACCGGGCATGATTCGTTCTCTTCGAACCTCATACGCGGTATCAAAAATATTTTTTACTTCTCCCGCAAAAGACATTGTATGATCTCCTAATGGCATCGCATAAGCCAGGCTTAAATCTGATAAAAACCAGCCATCCAGACTCCATCGCTCATTATTATCCAGAGTGGTATACTGACTTCCGGTATATTGGTTAAAAATGGCAAGTAACCATCTGCTGTGTTTCATAGAAATATTGGCACCAAATACATGTTCGGGTGTGTAAAACAGTTGGTTCTTTTTACCTGTATACTCATCAGAAATAGAATTATCTTCCATCAAGGATGTTCGTGTCAATTGATAATTCAATCTCACTGAAATCTCAGTTTGAGAAAATTTCATTTTAGAAAATGACTCCATCTCAACTCCACGCGACCATACTTTCTGTAAATTCATCGGAGTCCAGTCTCCCTCGAAATCAGGTGCCCAGGTAATCTGATCATTTAAGCTGGTGCTGTACAAATCAACACTTAAGGAAGATCGAAAGGATGTGATTTGAACTGTGTTAATTTCTACACCAAAACTACCACTGATTCCGGATTCCGGTTTAAGATCGGGATTGCCTTTTGCTCCTGCTCCTCGCCAGTATAGGTCATTAAATGTTGGTACTCTAAAGACTCTACTGATTTCTCCATGAGCAGATATCAGATTATTTAGTTGGTGTAATACAGAAAGTGAAGGGGTCAAAGGAACTTTAACATTTTCTACAAGCGTCTGATTAATCCCTCCTGTTATGATCGTGCCGGCTTTTGGTTCGTAGCGTGCAAATCCAAGCACTTCCCCGGTCAGGCGATTTTCTTTTCTCGGGTATCCTTCATTATTAAAGATCACCTCCTCCCTGTTTGCTTTTCCTGTAAAATTAAATGTCCACTTATTCAGGTAGTAATTGTAAATAAAATTGTTTTGCCATCTGAAGCTCACAGTTTCCGACTTGAGGTCTGTAGCATCATTCAAATAAAGAATATTTTGATGATCTACCCCTGTTGTGAGTTGTAGATCAAAATTCTTTTCTTCAATTGAAACATTAAACGCTCCACGATGGTATTCATCGTTTTGCTCCTCCTGAGACCCCATTGTTTTCGAGGCTAAAGGCGGTAGTTGGCTATCTGAATAAAGCCCCCAAAAGGAAGTGGAAAGATATACTTTGTCATTCAGCTGAAATTTATAGTCAGCTGCCAGGGAACCTGATTCCCGGTTAGCATGGGAAAGCCTTTCTTCAGGCGCCCCGCTTTTATAGGTGTTAATAAAAGAATAATCGTTTTCAGCCAGATGGTAAAACAATTTTATGCTTCCACTATGTTTTCCTTTTGAAAAGTTAGTTTTTCCTCCTGCTGAAACACTATTAAAGCTTGCTGCTCTTAAAAATATCTGGCTTTGATTTGCCGGTCTGCGTTTATCATTAATTGGCTTAAGATTTAGAATTCCCCCTATCGCCGCCGAACCTGCAACTGCTGATTGCCCTCCACTATACAAAGACATGTTATCGAAGAAAAAAGCAGGTATCTGCCCAATATTGAGACTCCCGTTTGACAGGCTTTGGAGGTCTATTCCATTCCATAAAATTTTAGTTCTCGATCCTCCGAAGCCACGTTGTGAAATGGTCGTTAAGCCAGTAACACCATAAGACCGAATATGCACCGGAGAAATATAATTTAATCTGGAGGCAAGATCCTGATATGGAACCAGGGATCTGATGACCGAATCTGCTGTATATTTTTTATGAGAAGGAATAAACTTTTCCCATGGAGAAGAAACTACCTCGACCTCATTTAAAACCCGAACAGAATCAGTCTGACCTAATCCCAAAAAGGGAGTAGAAATTAAAAAAATTGATATTAATACTAATACTCGCATTTGAATCATTTTTATTAATGATCCAAAGCTTCTGGTAACACGAATACGTGAAGAATTAAAAGACTATGTCTTTCAACGCTTTTCATCCCGAAAGCCTTGAATGTTGAGCGTTCTGGCAGGTCTCCTGGCTTGCATTACTGTTGTCGCCTTCCCGTGTTTTCACAGTGGCAGATTAGACAGCAGCATCTTAATGCTTACAGTTGCGGGTACAGCTTTCGATTCTCACGAAATTCCCTATTAATTCTCCGGATGATAGTCCTTCGAAACCAAAATGCACTGCAAATGTACAAAGTATTGATGAATTTCATAGTTTTACATCCATATTATTAAATCGCCTTCATTAGCATTATAATTAATTAATGAAAACTGACCTCAGACTTATTTATCTAATATTGATCCTGACAATTGCTTTCTCAGGATGCAAAAAACAAAATTCAGAAGGAGACAAATCAACTTCTGAAATAATAAAAAATGATTATGCCGAAGGCTTTTCAATCACCAAAACAAAAGACGGATACCTGCTAAGATTATTTGATGTTAATAATTCAAACCCATTAAATGAGATCTTCTTAACAGAAAAAAAATCAGAAGAAAACACAAATTATCAACAGCTTGAAATTCCTTTAAAAAAGACAATAATCGGATCGTCTACTTTTATAGGTTTTCTTAATACGCTTAATAAAATAGAAGTTATTCAGGGATTTCCCGGCAAGCAACTAGTGTACAATCAAAAGCTGCTCGATCGGATCGAAAATGGTAAGGTGACTGACCTCGGAAACCAAATCTCGTGGAATGTAGAGAAAGTCGCTGAAATGAATCCCGATGCGATGATCCTGAATCTTTTTGGAGCTGAAGATCCAAGTATTGAAAATATCAGGAAGCTCGGTATACCGGTAATTTTTGTTCAGGATTACCAGGAAACACACCCATTGGGAAAAGCTGAATGGATCAAAGTATTTGGATTATTAACTGGTAAATACGACCATTCCGTAGCCATTTTCGAAGATATAAAGAACAATTACCTTTGCCTGAAAGAAAAGATCGGGAATGTAGAAAATAAACCGGGAGTAACAAGCGGGATGATTTATGAAGATGCCTGGTTTGCCCCCGGTGGAGATTCGTATATGGCTACTTTGATATCAGATGCCGGTGGAGATTATATATGGAGTGATAAAGAAGGTACCGGAGGATTACCCCTTGCAAAAGAAATTGTATTGACCCGTGCAAATCAGGCTGATTACTGGATCGGTGCAGCAGCATTTGATAATTATGCAAAATTAAAAGAGCACGATAAGTTGTTTGAATCTATCAAAGCCGTTGAAAATAAGAATGTGTATACTTACATTGGAAAAATAAGGGAAAATGGCGGTAATGATTATTTTGAAACCGGCCCTGTGAATCCGGATATCCTTTTAAAAGATATCGTACTGATCTTGCATCCTGAAATGATCCAGGATCATGAACTTACTTACTACAAAGCTTTAAAATGAGTAAAACAACCATACTGATCTTTCTGGTGATCATCCTCTTTGCAGGTTTTATATTAAGCCTGTGCCTTGGGTCTGTTTTACTTTCGCCTTCGCAGATCATTGATGCGTTGTTTTCAGGTAAAAGCTCTATTTATTCTGATATAATAATAGAATACAGGTTACCAAAAGCCATAACAGCAGTGATCGCCGGCATGGCTTTATCCATCAGTGGATTATTAATGCAAAATTTCTTCAGAAACCCACTGGCCGGACCATTTGTCCTGGGGGTAAGTAGTGGTGCAGGATTATTTGTGGCTATATTAATAATGACCGGATGGTATGCAGGCCTTTCCCTGGGTAGCATAGATATTCATCAGTCAACCATGGTCAGTTTTGCTGCTATAATTGGGGCTATGGCTGTTTTGTTGCTATTGCTTTTAATTCAGTCGATCAATAAAGATTATACCACGCTACTCATTGTCGGGCTCATGATCTCATCGGCAGTCAGTGCGGTGATCAGCCTGATTCAGTATTTCAGTCAGTCACAAGATATCCAGCGATATTTATTATGGACCATGGGAAGCCTGGGTGCATTGAGCTGGTGGGAAATTTCAGGCCTTGTTATCGCATTATTGGTTTGTGTTACTGTATTAATAGTAATTATAAAACCACTAAACGCTCTTAACCTTGGAGAGTCATACGCATTATCAATGGGAGTAAAAGTTCAGACGGTAAGAATTTTAATATTGCTTACCTCAGGAGTACTGGCGGGAATGATCACAGCATATTGCGGGCCGATTGGATTTATTGGTTTGGCAGTTCCTCACTTAAGCAGGCAATTTTTAAAGACTTTTCATCCTGCATGGCTGATTCCCGGTACGGCAATTACAGGTGGAGCAATTCTGCTATTTTGTGATATTATCGCACAAGTACCGGGGATGGACTTTGTGCTACCGATAAACACTGTCACTGCTCTTTTCGGTGCACCGTGGGTCATTATTTATTTACTTAGAAAAAAACTAAGCGGTACTTTTAATTGATAAACAAATTTAACGATATCGCCCTTGAATTTGACTCCTTGTCTATAGGTTACTCAAAAAATGAACCGGTGGCTACCAATCTATCTGCTAAAGTTAACTGGGGTGAGAATATCGCTCTGGTAGGCCAAAACGGAAGTGGTAAATCAACTCTCTTAAAAACCTTAAGTCTTTTACAGCCCAAATTAGACGGAAGTATATCTATCAATGGAAAGGATTCGGACCATTTAGACGATAAAGATAAGGCCCAGTTTACAGGGATTGTTCTGACACGAAGAGAAGTAATAGCCAACATGACTGTAGAAGACCTGGTCATGCTCGGACGATACCCTTTTACACCGTGGCATGGCAGGTTAACTAAAGAAGATCTGAAAAAAGTCAGCAATGCCCTTGAAGCAACCGGAATTTATAAAAAAGAAAATCCCTGTTAAGCGAGCTGAGCGATGGACAACTTCAAAAAGCATGGATAGCCAGAGTTCTGGCCCAAGAAAGCAAAATCCTGTTTTTGGATGAGCCAACTTCCTTTCTGGATCAACCCAGCAAAATGGAGATTTTTGGCTTGGTCTCAGACCTGGTGAGAAAAGAAAATAAAACGGTGATCACAGCAACTCATGACCTCGACCTGGCAATTCAAAAATGTCATCGGTTTTGGTTACTTAATGAAAGAGGCGAGCTGGTAGATAAACTTCCGGAAGAACTGATAATGGATGGTTCGATCAATGATCTTTTTGCCGGAAAAGGATTTGAATTCGATTTGGACCAGGGGAGATTTATTCGAAAAAATAATTTTTCCAGAAAATATAAAATAGAAGGATCTCCACATTTGGTAAAATGGGTTGAGCATGCATTTAATAAACACAACATCCCGGAAAACATCCCGGAAATAGTATCAGTGACAGAAAACGACAAAAAACTGATCTATAGGTTAGGGAAAAAAACGTTTTCGCAAATGTCACAATTTCTGGAAACGATAAAAACCCTGTAATATTTAAACAGTTGAAATTATTATTTTTATAAAATCATTTTTTATATTGGAAGACATTTTTTCGATTTTAACCTAACTAATATGAGATCTTTTTACTTCATTCTAGCACTAATTTTAAGTGTGAATGTATCTTTTGCGCAAAACCTGATTCCTTTTCGCAAAGGAGATAAGTGGGGATATGTCAACAAAGCTAAAAAAGTAATCATCGATTTTAAATATGACAATGCTAACCCTTTTCAGAGGGCTTAGCTGCAGTGGAGATGAATGGAAGGGTTGGATTTATTGATGAAACAGGAAAGCTTGTTATCCCTTTTCAATATTCAAAACTAATAGAAGACTTCGAGAATGGTCTTGCCAAGGTACTTAAAGGAAACGACTTAGGCATGATCAATATGAAAGGCAAAGAAGTCGTTAAATTTGGTGAGTATGATAAAATTTCCGGCTGGAATGGTGACCTCGCTCCTGTTTTTAAAGACGGTTTGTGGGGCTTTATTAATGAAAGTGGTCGGGAAGTAATCAAGGCACAATATCAAAGTGTTCCTTTCGCAAGAATTTTCACTGAAGTAGCTCCTATCATCTGCGTTAAGAAACGAAACAAATGGGGCTACATTGATAGAAAAGGTAAAGTTGTTGTTCCTTTTGCATATGAAGATGCACTCTGGTTTACAGAAGGCATGGGAGCAGTAAAACTCAATGACAAATGGGGTTTTGTCAACCAGCAGGGAATGATCATCATCCCTTTCAAATATGAAGATGTTGACCATTTTTCCGAAGGCCGGGCTGCGGTAAGATTAAATGAGAGATGGGGATATATAGATAAAAAAGGGAACCGAATAACCGAATTTGAATATGACCTGCCTGTTGTAAAGTTTTCCGGTGGTTATGCTATGGTCAACCAGGATGGCAAAATTGGTTTTATTGATAAAAACGGAAAGGAAATAATCAAACCCAAATACGATTTCGGAGGTCCTTTTGTAAATGGTTATGCAGTTGTTGGAGACAAGGGGCAGGCCGGTGTTATCAATACTGATGGAAAAACAATTGTGCCATTCTATTACGATAAAATGAGTGAGTTTTTCGGAAACGGACTTATTAAAGTGTATAAGAACGGTAAATACGGGCTTGTATCTGTCGATAATAAGCAAGTGACCGATATAAAATATGACCGTATTGGAACTCCATTAAGTAATATGAATAATGGCCTGATCGAAGTGAGAGTGAAAGGAGTCAGAGGGTTTATCGATCCGAATGGCAACGAATATTTTGAATAATTACTTCCTGTAAAATATAAAAAGAGGCTGTGTAAAAACAGCCTCTTAATCAACAACCAATTTATTTAAATTCAATAGAGGATGTTTAATCCCCAATCGTATTTATAATATGTTATTGTATACGAATTTGGGATATCCTTGGTTTTATATTTATTGATCCAGCTGATCAGGTCTTTATCAGCAGATGTAAAATCCTTTTTATACCATTCAAATATTTGATTCAACTCTATTTTATTGTTTGAGGTATTAATTCGTATAAAACCCGGATCATCTAGTGCTTTTTTTGTTCGAATATCTAATTGCTGATCAAGTTGGGATGGCCTGTATGCAAAATTGGCTAGTTCGGGGCAACTATTCGCTGCACAGCTGAAAGCAAAATGAACTCTTGGGTCACCATATTTAAATATGACTTTCCCTTTCTCTATCTTATCTAGTGTGAGTTTTTCACCAGCCACATCATGCTTGATCATATTAAAAAAGCCGTTTTTATTTATCGCAGACTTAAGTGGATAGTATTTAACGATTTGATGAATTACAATGATATTGTACGCATTAATGTAAAATGCTGTTAATTCATTTTTACTTTTTCCAGCCACTTTAACAGTAGAAAGCATGTTATACAGGTTATTTATTTCCGTGGGATTCTTCTTAATTTCCGGATAAGCAACCTTGCCGTTTTTAACATGCTTTTTCAAAAACTCATCTGCTTTGTCAATAAATGTATAGTATTCATTATTGGCAAACAGCGTATTGATTGACAGAAAAAAATTAATACCAGTGGATATTTCATAATAAAAAAATTTAGTGTTTTAGTGTTAAAAATAAATATATACCGCCCGATATAAATTTTTTGTCTCCGTAGGGACAATTGACATGATTAAAGGTTCAGAAACACCACTACTTTTATATAAATTGGGGAAATTGAAATTGAATAACTGCCATTAATGGAAAAGATCGTGATCATAGGAAATGGTATCTCAGGTGTGACCTTTGCAAGGTTCATGAGAAAATTGGGATACCGGGATCAATTAATAATAATCTCATCAGAAACTAAACATTTCTTCTCCAGAACTGCTTTGATGTATATCTATATGGGACATATGGAATATAAGCACACCAAGCCATATGAAGATTTTTTCTGGTCTGAAAATAATATTGATCTGGTGTATGATCATGTAAAAAAGGTTAACACTGATAACAAATCACTAAAATTAGAATCTGGGGAACAGATCAGCTATGATAAGCTGGTTATTGCCACCGGATCAAGGCCTAATTTTTTCGGATGGCCGGGAGAAGGTTATGAAGGTATCCAGGGTTTATACAGCTATCAGGACCTTCAGAAGATGGAGAAAAACACGGAGGGAATTAAACAGGCGATTATCATCGGAGGTGGCCTCATTGGTGTCGAAATGGCTGAAATGCTTAGAACCAGAGATATAAAAGTAACATTCCTGGTTCGTGAAAGTCATTTCTGGGGAAATGTACTTCCTGAAGAAGAAGCTCAAATGATCGCTGATCATATGAGAAAACACCATGTTGACCTGAGGTTTAATACCGAAGCCTGTGAGTGTAAAAGTAAGAATGGCAAAAGAGTTAGCAGTGTACTGACAAAAAAAGGAGAAGAATTTGAGGCTGACTTCGTTGGCATCACTGCCGGTGTATCTCCAAATATTGAATTTTTAAAAGATTCAAATATTGAAACTGATAAAGGTGTGCTTATCGATGAAAAGTTCAGGACATCAGTTGATGATATTTATGCAATAGGAGATTGTGTTCAACATAAAAATCCACCAGAAGGCCGTAGAAACATAGAACAAGTATGGTATACGGGTAGAATTATGGGGGAAACGCTGGCTCAAATCCTAACCGGAAAAAACATAGATTATAATCCCGGCCCCTGGTTTAACTCGGCTAAATTCTTTGACATAGAATATCAAACCTACGGAATGGTTAATTCTGAAAAGCAGGAAAATGAAAACAGATTTTACTGGAAGCATCCCAAAAACAACGTCGCCGTACATATCGCATTTGATAAAAACACAGAAAGGTTTATCGGGATAAATAATTTTGGCATCAGGTTGAGGCATGAGTTTTTTGATAAAAAGATCAAAATGAAAGCTTCGGTTGGTGATGTTATGTCTGAATTGAAAGAAGCTACTTTTGATCCGGAGTTTTTTAAAAGTTATGAAGATGAAATAATCTCAGAGTTTAAGACCACCTATCCTGAAATTGAAATGAAAAGCCAGCAAAAACCCTGGTATAAAAAGATTTTGCATAATATGAATACTATTCAGAAAATCGGTATAATAGCATTTTGTTCTTCTCTGGCAATATTCATTAGCTTATTGTTCTCATCATCATTTACGCTGACCAGTGAAATCACCAAAAATACAATAGATGAATCATCCCATTTAGAAAGTCTGTATCCCGGACTTGAAAAAATCTATGGCAGGCAACTCGGTAAATTAGAGTTTATTTCCGAAGTAAACTCAGTTAAGGAATCGGTAAACCAGCAATTTAAAGATAAGGGAGAATGGGATAAAGTAATTTACACAGACTACACCTTATCATTGACAAGAGCTTCACTTTCAGGGCCTGTCAAATCTAATACTCTTCTATGGCTGTTAGCCATTCTTAGCTTAGGTATTATTGGTTCTTTAATGTATATCAGTCAGAAATGGAAAAATCAGCCCGCAGGAATAAAAAATGACCACCTTATGTTCAGGTCAATGACCAATCGGGGTGTCATTGGAATAGCCCTGGGGATCTTCCTGATTCTTTTCTATATCTTCTTATACAAACTTCCCGCCTACATTATCGAATGGATAATGCTTTTTGATCCAGTTACAATGCTGATCAAAGGCGAAACCGCAAGTCAATGGTTTATGTATGGGTTTTTCTATACCATGGCAATTTTGATCATGGGTATCAGAATGTTTAAAAAATACCGTCATAGTAATTATCAGTTATTAAGGACGGCATCCGTAATGTTCTTTCAGGTCAGCTTTGCATTTATTATTCCTGAAATACTCTACATTCTTAATCTTCCTTCAGTAGATCTTAAAAATATCTGGCCGTTGGATTACACATTCTTCTTTGAATACAGAATAAATGAATATATAGAATCCGGAACGATAGGTATTTGGATGATGGTCTGGGGCATAATCCTGATTATAATAGGCGTACCCCTTCTTACTTATTTTTATGGTAAAAGATGGTACTGTAGCTGGGTCTGCGGATGCGGAGGATTAGCAGAAACTCTCGGTGATCCATACAGACACCTGAGTGATAAGTCATTAAAATCATGGAAAATAGAAAGAGTGCTGGTTCATTCTGTATTAGTATTCTCCGTGGTTATGACCGGAGCAGTTCTCTATACATATTTCACGGGAAAAGCAAATATTATTGGCATCAGCAGTTACGATATAAGAAGCTGGTACGGGTTTGGTATCGGATTTATATTTTCCGGGGCGATCGGAACCGGTTTTTATCCGTTTATGGGTAATAGGGTCTGGTGCCGCTTCGGGTGTCCATTAGCTGCTTACCTGGGACTCGTTCAACGATTTAAATCAAGATTCCGAATAACGACAAATGGAGGGCAATGCATATCATGCGGTAACTGCTCCACTTATTGTGAAATGGGTATTGATGTAAGATGGTATGCACAAAGAGGTCAGAATATTATCAGGTCTTCCTGTGTTGGTTGCGGTGTATGTTCTTCGGTTTGCCCAAGAGGAGTACTAAACCTTGAAGTTAAAGATGGCAAAGGAAGATTTGGAGACAAAGTTCTGACTGGTAATGAAAACACTGTTTCGGCCTAAATGAATTGCTCCAGACCTTGTTATGACTGATGTTGGATCGTAATTTTGCCATTTTTTAACCTCTTATGAAAAGAAAGCCGGATATAAGGATAATAATACCTGCCTTTAATGAAGAAAATGCCGTGGGGAAGGTCGTAAATGAAATACCCATGGACATCGTTAAAGAGGTGATAGTGGTAAATAATGGATCTGTAGATCAAACTTCGAAAGAGGCATCAAAAGCAGGTGCTACTGTGCTCGACCAACCTGAAAAAGGATATGGAAGAGCATGTTTAAAAGGTATTGATTACCTTAAAACTTGTGATAATACAGATATAGTTGTTTTTCTTGATGCTGATTATTCTGATTATCCGGAAGAAACTTACAAGCTAATTGAACCCATTACTGAGAATGGATATGATATGGTGATTGGATCAAGAGCCCTGGGTAACAGGGAAAAGGGATCCATGACTCCACAGCAAATATTTGGAAACTGGCTGGCAACCAGGATGATCAGATGGTTTTACGATGAACATTTTACTGATCTGGGGCCTTTCAGGGCTATTAAATACCAAAAATTACTTGATTTAAACATGCAGGATAAAACATATGGCTGGACAGTAGAAATGCAGGTGAAAGCTGCTAAAAATAAAATGAGATCTACCGAGGTCCCAGTGAAATACCGTCAGCGGATCGGGGTAAGCAAGGTTTCCGGCACTGTTAAAGGTACTGTGATGGCAGGATATAAAATTATTACAACGATTTTAAGATATGCAGATTAGCGTGTGGGAGTTGGTTATATTGATTATTTATATTGTGGCGCTGTTTTTTATCTTCGCCTTTAGCCTCACGCAGCTTCATCTCACCAAGGTATATAAGAAATTTAAAACACGTTCAAAACTCAAATCTCCTGAGGTAAATGATTGGCCTCGCGTGACAGTTCAACTACCCGTTTTCAATGAATTATATGTTATTGAAAGACTAATTGAATCAGTGGGCAGACTGGACTACCCAATAGATAAACTGGAAATTCAGGTACTCGATGATTCTACGGATGAATCAGTTGAAATTGCAGCAAAGAAGATAAAAGAGCTGCAGATGAAAGGAATCGATATAAAACATGTATTTCGCCCGGATAGAAGTGGTTTTAAGGCTGGTGCTCTTGATTATGGACTCAAAATTGCAAATGGGGATTTTATTGCGATCTTTGATGCTGACTTTATACCAGCTCCGGACTTTCTAAAGAAAACCGTTCCTTATTTCAGTTATTCAGATATCGGTGTGGTTCAAACGCGATGGGGACATATTAATAAAAACTATAGTATTCTCACAAAGTTGCAGGCCTTCGGGCTTGATGCGCATTTTTCCATTGAGCAGGTAGGAAGAATGGCATCCGGGAGCTTTATTAACTTCAATGGTACAGGAGGCATCTGGCGAAAAAACTGTATAATTGATGCTGGTGGATGGAATGATGATACCCTCACTGAGGACCTGGATCTATCTTATAGAGCCCAAATCTCGGGATGGAAGTTCCATTATCTGGAAGACCTCGTATCTCCGGCAGAACTCCCGATTATTATGCCTGCGGTAAAATCTCAACAGTTTAGATGGAATAAAGGTGCTGCCGAAACTGCACGTAAACATCTCAGCAAACTTTGGCAAACTGAGCTTCCTCTTAAGAATAAGATTCACGGCACTTTTCACCTTTTGAACTCCAGTGTATTTCTTTTTCTATTGGTCGCAGCTATTATCAGTGTACCCTTACTTTATATTAAAGATTCCTCTCCCGGACTAAACTGGCTTTTTGATCTTGGAACAGTATTTTTAATTGGCTTTCTGGGGTTATCGTACTATTTCTGGGAGGCCAATAAGCAAATAGGGAAATCAAAAAAATCATCCTTCTGGAAGTTTCTTAAAACATATTTCCTCTTTCTGACTATGTCTATGGGGTTGTCTCTTCATAATGCTATAGCAGTATTTGAAGGATGGATAGGAAAACGATCTCCGTTCATCAGGACTCCTAAATTTAATGTCTCAGACAAAAAATCATGGAGAAATAATCGATATCTGAATCTTACTTTTTCTCCGATGATTCTTTTAGAAGCAGTCCTTGCTCTTTATTTTTTATTTGGAATAGCTTATGGTGTTTTTATAGGAGATTACGGAATGATCCTATTTCACTTTATGCTAGCAACAGGTTTTTCAATGGTTTTTTACCACTCAGCTAAAGCAACCTGATATAAAAATGAAACCAGGATTTCAATCTGTTGGTACTAAGAATATTCTTGGAGCTACTCTCCTTATCTCCGGAATTATTATCCAGGGACTTTTCATAGAAAGAAATAATGATTTCGGTTTACTGATAACTTATCTCGTTGCTTTTTCAGGATACCTGGTCATGGTTTTTAATACCATCAACAATGACTTTAAAATAGGAACAGCAATATTTATCAGAATTATACTGATATTTATTATCCCATGGCTTTCAGAGGATATTTTCAGATTTATTTGGGATGGTGCCTTATGGAGAGAAGGCATTCATCCATTTTCTTCGACTCCTCAAGAGATTATGAATAATTCTGATCTTCCTGAAAATGTTCAGCAACTATATAGCGAACTTAATTCAAAGCAATATCACACCATATACCCGCCAGTCTACCAGGCAATTGGATACTTATCATCTTACTTACTGCCTATTTCATTATCTGCTCCAATAATTTTCATTAAGTCCATCCTGGTAGCTACTGAACTGACAATACTGAAAGCAGGCAGACGATTAAAAGTGAACAACCCAAATATCTCCAAATGGCTCACTATCTATTTACTCAACCCGCTGGTTATAATAGAAGGTGCCGGCAATGCCCATTTTGAGATTATGCTCGTTCCTGTACTGGTATTTCTTGTCTATTACGCCCATGTAAAAAAATATTTGCTTGCAGGAATTGCTCTGGGAGTTTCGGTCGCGATCAAATTATTGCCACTCATTTTTGGCCCTTTTTTACTCTTCAACTCAATTCGTGATAAAAAATTGTTCCCTTTTCTTCTGGGATCAATCATAACCACTCTGGTATTATTTTTTCCGCTATATAGTTCATCCTTTGTTGATGGAATTATTGAAAGTACTTCCCTTTACTTTCGGAAGTTTGAATTTAACGCCTCGGTATATTATCTCCTGAGAGAGGTGGGTTATATGATAAAAGGGTATAACACCATTCAAACGCTGGGTCCTTATCTTTCAATTGTTACAACTTCGATTATCCTCGGAATATCGTGGATTTACCGTAAAAAAGAAGCCTCTAAAATACTATTCTGGTTATGGGCTATTTATCTGATTTTTGCCACAACGGTCCACCCATGGTATGTAATTCCGCTGGTTGGATTATCAGTTATAAATAATTACAAATCCGGAATTATCTGGTCTTTCTTTATCTTTTATACTTACCTGGGATATAATGAAAAAGGTTACAATGAATCCTCACTTCTGCTTTATATCGAATATTCTGCAGTCTTCATTACCTTTTTATTTGATTTGAATTGGGTTAAATTTAAAAACAACCCATTGAAACGATGACCGAGACTAAATTAATAGTATTCGTAAAACAACCTGAAATAGGTAAAGTTAAGACCAGGCTTGCAAAGGATATTGGTGATAAAAAAGCCCTGGAGGTTTATAAAAAGTTATTACAAAAGACTGCGGATATAATTGAAGAAAGTCAATGGCCGACATTTGTTTATTATAAAGACCAGGTGGGCAAAAATGATTATTTCTCATTTCCCTGGGTTATCAAAAAAACTCAAAGCAACGGAGACCTCGGAAAAAAAATGCTCGATGCGTTTGTTGAAGTAAAAGAGGAAACCGAAGCAAATAAAATCATTATTATCGGTTCTGATTGCTATGATCTTTCGCTTCAGCACCTTGAAAAAGCCTCTAAAAAACTGGATGATAGTGATGTAGTAATCGGCCCTTCAAATGATGGTGGATATTACCTTTTGGGCCTGAAATCCATTAACGATGAACTTTTTTCTGGCATAGAGTGGTCCACTCCTGAGGTCCTCGATAAAACAATTGAAAAATGTAAATCGCTGGGTCTTAAAATAGATTTTATTGAACAATTAATTGATATAGATACATTAGAAGACTTGAACTCTATTAACCAAGGATCATTATGAGGAAATTAATGATATTGATCACCTTCGTAGCTTTTTCCTGCCATACCGAAAGCGGATTAAAGAAAAATAAAGAACTTTCCTGGAGTGAGCACTTTAATAATGATTGGACTAATAATAGTTTATGGGATGATGGATTAGCGGAGGTCAATATTTATGATGCTCAACGCGTGATTTATGGTGAACCCAGAAATTATGAGCAAGTTTATGTAGCAGTTAAAGAGACTTTCAATAAGGAGTTTCAGGTTAAAACTGATAATTATGAGCGTGAGGACCTTTTTGAAGTAATTAAGGTAAACTTGTTTTCAGATATCCCAACACATCGATATCCCTACCATTTTTTGATGAGCATTTTTTTTAAAAGGCAAAATCCGGATATGGTTCATAAATTAACTGTTTCTTCTCAGGAGTGGTGTGGAACCACCTTTAAAGCTATGAGAAAAAAATCTTATGGTTTTGATGAGAATTATAACAGCTATTGGGATGGTGAAGGAAGAGGCGAAAGACAGATAAAAAAACTCTGCCTCATAGAAGATCAATTAGTATTTACATTGCGTGCGTTAAAATTTAAAGATGGTCTAGCATTTTCTGCACCTGTCATGAAATCACGAATGACCTCCAAAGCGTCCAAGCCAATAATAGAGAAATCTGATTTTAAAATTTCCGAAACAGATGATGGCTGGTCAGTCCAGGTCAAGGGTCCGCATATTGGAGAAGTTAATTATCTTTTTCAAAAAGATTATCCGCATAAAATGATATTAATGGAATCCAGCGATGGAAGAATTTGGAAGTTAAAATCATCCAACAGAGATGATTACTGGGCGGACTAGGCCAGTGCTTCAAGATCTCTAAACAGAATCCTTCTTCTGTCAAAATTAATTAAGTTCTGGTCTTTTAATTCATTTAAGACTGTTGTCACGGTTTGTCTTGAGGTTCCGGTCAATGCTGCAATATCTTTATGGGTCAGGTGATTTTTAACCATTATTTCGTATCCAACTTTGGTCCCTTTTTCTTCGCCCAGCTCTTTTAAAAACTCAACAATCCTGGTTCTGGCATCTTTAAAGACAAGCGAATTAATCTTTCTCTCCATTTTTTTAAGGCGAAAACCAACGAGTTTGAGCAACTTTATACTAAGAGTTTGATCCTCCCTCATAAGTTCTTCCATATGATCGATTGTCATCTGGCATACGATAGTTTCCTTATCCATAGCCTGGGCAAAATCATTTCGTTTTCCTTCACCGCTCAGGGCCAGTTCTCCGAATAACTCCCCTTTCCCAAGAATAACTTTAAGATTTTCTTTTCCATCTTCGCTATAATTTCCAATTCTTACTCTACCCTCGGCTACCAGGTAAATTTGATCTGACGTATCGTTAGGGAAATAAATGAATTCGTCTTTATCAAACTTCATCATCTCATGGTCCTTACCAGCTGCTGCTCCTAATTTGTGAGGACACATCACTCCAAAAAGATCTACATTTTCAAAATACCATAAATCATTCCCATTGTTCATGCTTGAAAAATTAATGCTTTGTAAAGAAATATCTATCGTTTAGTTTAAATATATGATTTTTTAATATTGCTTTTCAATTAATTACTATTGAATTCAATAAACATCACTATTTTTGAACCGTAATACATTTATAACGGTAATATACTAGAATGAGTTTCTACCTATACGCAAAAGCACTTCATATAATTTTCGTTGTAAGCTGGTTTGCAGGTCTTTTTTATATTGTAAGGCTTTTTATTTATCATACAGAAGCTCTTACCGAAAAACAAGAACCTGAAAAAACTGTGCTCAGCGATCAGTTGAAGTTAATGACGGCCAGGCTATGGAAGATCATAACAGTTCCGGCATCAATCTTAACTGCAATCTTCGGATTCTGGATGGTTTATGAATTAGGTAACATTAGCGGATGGTTATGGGTTAAACTAGCATTGGTAGCCGGATTATATGGATATCACTATTGGTGCTGGAAAATTTACCGAAACTTGCAAAATGAAAAAGTGGGCTATACTTCTGATCAATTAAGAATGTTTAATGAAGGAGCTACCTTGTTTCTAATTTCCATTACTTTCATTGTGGTACTTAAAAGTGCACTAGATATGGTATATGGTGTAATCGGGCTTTTTGCAGTAATGATTCTGTTAATGTTAGGAATCAAATTATATAAAAAATACAGAAAAAATTAAGGTTAATATGATAAGAAAATATTTGGCAGCGCTTTTGATATTATCATCTGTAGCTGCGTGCAATAAAAATAACGAAAGCGGTTCGGGACAAATCATCTCTATTGATGAACCCAACAAAAAATTGGGTTATATCGGTAATTTCCAGGTAAAAGACACCGTAATTAATGGTGAAGAAATTACTGATACTATTTATCATACGATAGGTGATTTCACCCTTGTGGATCAGGATAGCAACACAGTTACAAAGGATGATATTGAAGGTAAAATTGTCGTGGCAGACTTTTTCTTTACAACCTGTCCTTCTATTTGCCCAACCATGGCTGCACAAATGCTGAGGGTTTATGAAAAATATAAAGGGAATGATGACCTGTTGATACTATCTCATAGCATCGATCCTTATAATGATACTGTTCCTGCATTAAAAGACTACGCGAATAAGCTAGGTGTAGACAATGATCAATGGTTATTTATGACTGGAGAGCTTGATGAGATCTTTAAGCTCGCTGAAAAAGAATACATGGTTACCGCTTACGAGGATCCTCAGGCTCCGGGAGGCTTTGCACATAGTGGTGCATTTGTATTAGTTGATGAAAAAGGAAGACCGCGTGGAATGTATGACGGAACTAAAAAAGATGATGTCAACCGAATGATGAACGATATCGACAGACTTTTAAAAAATTAATTATGAAGAAATATATTAGTTATCTTCCTGTACTCATATTTTTTGTTACTATGTCTTGTAATTCAAAATCAGGTAGTTCCGACTCTGAAGGATCAGGCACTGCATCAAATGAAATGAAATTTAAGCACTATATGATCGCAGGAGAACAGCTTTACAAAAAGCATTGTAGCAATTGCCATCAGGAAAACGGTGAAGGCCTGGCTTCTTTATTTCCTCCACTGGCCAAATCTGACTATATGCTTAATGATGTTGACAGAACTGTTTGCATTATTCGATATGGATTAAAAGGAGAGATCGTTGTCAATGGTAAAAAGTATAATCAACCTATGACAGCCCTGGGTTATTTATCAGATATGGAAGTAGCAGAAGTTATGACCTATGTATATAACTCCTGGGGGAATGAAAAAGGCTTAATTACTCAAAAAATGGTTAGCGAAGCATCTGAAAATTGCGAAGATTAAAATAAAACCTCAAAATGAGGCTTTATTTAATTAGCCAGACTATCAGCCTGCAATGCTTTTTCAGTTGTTTTTCTTAGCTCCTGTAGCTTGATATATTCTCCCTCAAGGTATTCGATTGCCATAGTATCTACCATAGCATCGTATTCTGTAACCTTATCCTTTGCAACTCCTTTCCTTTTGAAATTCATCATCCACGCTCTCATTTCATTTTGGGCTGTCAATATCTCGAGATGCGCTTTTTTAAGATTTGTATAATAAACGTTATTAACAGTATCTCCTGCTACTGAAATTGAATCGAGCTGCTTTTCAACATTACTTCGCATTTTATTTAATGTCGTGGCAGGGTTCATAAGTTCGTCATGCTCATGCATCACTACATTGTATAGAGAATCACGTTTTGAACTAAGGTCCTCTTCAGATTCCTGGTTATCACCACAGCTACCTAATGACAATAAACAAATAAACGAAAGTGAATAAATTAAATATTTCATATTTCTACGTTGTCAATTCTTTTCTTCAGTATATTAATAATGTTATCTATCGTATTAAAGACTTTTTCAACTTCAGCTTCCTTTTCTTCTGTAGTAAGACCATTTTCCAATGCTTTTCTGGAATTATTAATCTGATCCAGCAATTCGTTTGCTTCCAGGAATTTAAGCATTGATTTTATCTTGTGCACGACATCAGAAATTACATCATAATCTTCCTCTTGATAAGGTAATTTGTACCTTACCTTAAATTCATCCAACTGAGTTATATATGAAGTTACAAATTCTTCCTCGAAGGTTTGGTTTCCATCTGTCAGGTAGTCTATTTTTTGGAGGTTTATCAATGAATCTTTAATCAACCCTTCAGTCGGATCCCCGGGAATCATGTCTTGAGGTTCTTTTATTCTGTCAGATTTTACAAACTTAGATATCTTTTTATAAAGATCTGCCGGATGAAAAGGCTTAGAGATCAGGTCATTCATCTTAGCATTTTCTACTTTTTCCCTTACTTCATCAAGTACATGGGCAGTTAGAGCTATAATAGGCACTTTATTTACTTTACTACTAGTATGTGCCCGAATTCTTCTCGCAGCCTTAATACCATCCATTACTGGCATTTGAAGATCCATTAAAATAAGGTCATACTCATTTATTGAAGCCTTTTCCACTGCTTCTTCTCCATTTATCGCAGTATCAATCAGCATGCCCCACTTTAATAAAAATCGTTTGGCAATATTTAGGTTTACCGGATTATCCTCTGCGACAAGTACTTTTATACCCTTTAATACTCCGGTGTTTTTAGAATTAACTTCACTAATACCATCACCTAAAATTAATTTACTGCTTTTCTTCAGTTTTAAAACAAAACTAAATTTAGAGCCTTCACCGTATGAACTTTCCAAATTGATCTCACTTCCCATTAATTCGAGTAATCTCTTAGTAATAGCAAGTCCCAGCCCTGTCCCACCAAACTTTCGGGTAGTATCAGATCCTGCTTGTTCGAATCTTTCGAAGATAAGCTTATGCTTTTCCTCAGGAATACCAATACCAGTATCCTCAACAGCAAAAGAAATAAACACCGACTCTTCATCCTCCGATTCAAGTCCGATATCCAGTATCACAGAGCCCCTGTCAGTAAATTTTATAGCGTTACTTACAAGATTTGTGATAACCTGACCTAACCTGACCTGATCACCAATAACTATGTCAGGGATACCCATATCTATCCTTACTTTGAAAGAAATGTTCTTTTCTTCTGCTTTAGGTGATAATGACTGGCGAATACCACTGACAAGAGACGGAAGTGAAAAATCAATGTTCTCGATTGAGATTTTTCCTGCTTCAATTTTATTAAAATCAAGAACATCATTAATCAATACCAACAGATTATCAGCTGAAAATTTTAATGTTTTCAAACTTTCAATTTGTTCAGGCTTTGGAGACTCATCCAGTAGTAAATGGGTCATTCCAATCACTGCATTAAGTGGTGTTCTTATTTCATGACTCATTGTGGATAAAAAGAATGCTTTTGCTTCTGAAGATTCTTCTGCTCGCTTTTTGCTATCTATCAGTTCATTTTCCTGGATTTTCCAGTTTGTTATTTCTTCAGAAAAAATAATTATTCCTCCAATTTCATAATTTTCGTCAAACCAAGGTCTTACCTCCCATCTAAACCATCTTTTGTTTCCCTTTTTGTCGATGATCATTTCTTCCTCTTCATATTCGATGGCTCCATTCAGACACCTTCTATGGATATTTCGCCATTCCTGTGATGCATTTGGAAACAAATCATAATAAGGCCTGCCTAAGTATTCTTTTTCTCTCAAATTATAATCATCCACCCATTTGCCACTTGCAGCAATAAAGTTCATCTCCTTGTCAAACATGGCCAATGGCACCGGCACCGTTTTAACAAAAGATTCAAGTTGTTGCTTTTTAAGGAAAAACAACTTTTCTCTTTGCTTTATATCGGTAATATCCTGAACCATGGAATAAACCCCCTTTATTGTTCCTCGCTCACTATAGCTTGGTCTCCCGGTATACTTGAAAATCTTTTTGGTGTTATCCTGAGTAATGTGGGTAATCTCTAATTCGAAGGTATCACCTCCCTGACTAGCCCCTTCCATTGCTTTAAAGAATTTAGCAGAATCATCCAGATCGATAGTGTCGACAAATGTTTCGAGGTCAATTTTATGGCTATTTGAACAGATATTAAAAAGCTCACATAGTATCGGAGACAATTCCACTTCCTGATTCTCAAGGCTAATCTCAATTACCCCTGTCCTGGTCATCCTTTGCGATTCGAAAAGTTGTTGTTCTCTATAGGCTATCTCATCCCTTAATACCTCATTATCCGCATTTTTATCAAAAAGGGCCCTGCTTAATTTCTTATTATCGTTATCAACTCTATTTATTAGTGATTTATACCTGTTGCTTTCATCCTGTAATTCCAGGTTTTTGCTACGAATATTATCAATTTTAGCTTTAAGTAGATTATACTTTATTATTTGATGATTAAATGCATAAGACAATGTAAAGGTAGCCAGGGCGACAACAACATAGTATCCGTATAGTAAATGTTGTGAAAAACTTATCCATAAATCCGTGTCATGAAGCAAGGGATATACAATATCTAAAAGTGCAATAAGTAGCAGTATTATGACTATATTACTATAGTAGTTAGCTTTACTTCTTAGTGAAGCTCCGGTAAGTAACGGGATGATACAAGCCCCAATTAATACTATATGGACAGAATACCTGAATGCTACTAAATGGGAGGTGGTTAGAAATTCTGAGGAAATAGTTACTACTGAAACCAGACCAATGTAAATATAAAAAAGTATATGTTTACTGAGTCTAAATTTCCCTTTAGGATCTATTAAGTAATAAATAAATAAAACTATAAATGACAACCCTCCGGCTATGACCGAGGAATAAGTTTCCGCATTCATTAATAATGCGATTAGCAAAATTAAAGAGGTGAGTAAAATAAAACGATAAACCTTAACGTATATATATGATGAATGCTTTTCGAGGCTATTCATATCTTAACTTTAGTAATAAAATAGTAAGATATCAAATATACATCCATTGAGAAATTATTATTGATCAAAACTTAGAAAATTAAATACAGAGTAATGTTTAATTCAAATAAACAAAATATGGCAGCGGAAGATAGACAATCTGCCGGGGCAGGTAGTATAGTGAGCTCCGGAACTTCATTAAAAGGTAACGTTGAATCTAACGATCTTTTACGCGTCGAAGGTAAAATTGAGGGAGATATTCTTAAGGCTCCCGAGTAATAATTGGATCAAAGGGAGAGGTTCAGGGCAATATTACATGTGGTCAACTTGATGTTGAGGGAACTATAGCGGGTAACGTTGCTTGCAAAAGCAAGGTGATATGTAAAAGTACAGCAAAGATCACTGGTGAAATTAAATCAAATGATCTTAAAGTTGAAGCAGGGGCGCTTATTAATGGTAAAATATCGATCGGTAACCAGGAAAAGCCTATGGCTACTAGTAAATGAATTTAAATTCAATTATTGCTCAGATTATAAATCCTCAGTTTTACGTAAATGTATCCATTTTCCATCCTTGTAAATAATGATTCGAGATTCTGTGATAGAATCTATACCATAAGTAATAGTTTCTGTACGATCATTATAATACAATGTGATGGAATTTTCTGTTTGAATAAATCTGTCAAAATCCAACCTTTGGACATCTGGGCATATAGGGAGAGCTTCTGCTGTTTCATCTGGATAAAAAACAAAATCAGTTGCTAAACGATCGATCTCATTACCCTGCCCACATGTGCTCCTGTCAATAATCAAATCTCCGCTGGCGCTATAAAGGGTAGCCTTTTCAAATTCCCAGACTCCAACAAATTCAGAGTCAGACCTGTAAGGTTCCTCAATAAAGTCATCGCTACTACACGATATTATAGCGGAAATTAAAATGAGTAGCAAGGATTGCGCAAATATTTTTCTTGTTTTGTAAAATTTTTCCATACGCCACAGCTTTAGTTATTTAAAACTTAAAACTCAATGATTAAAACAACTTGTGGTGGGTATCTGCTTATTATAATATACGTAAATAATAGGAATTGTTTTAAAAATATGATGAATAATACTAATATAAAACCCGCTCTTTTGTGATAAATGAAACAAATCTGATACCGCTTTTGCTATTGCAAATTATCGATGATTTACAGGTATTTATATTAAAAAAGGCAATACTTCTAACAGGTATTGCCTTTTTATTTAATTTTTATTAATGTTTTTCAACTGCCGATTTCGAATGAAATTTTGGCATTAACCCCATAACTTATAATCTTATCTCCTTCTACATTTCCATTCATATTTTCTATGTAGATCGATTTGATATTTTTAACAGTTTTAGCTGCTTCTTTCACAGCATTTGCTGCGGCATCGTCAAAGCTTTTATCAGATGTAGCTATTACTTCTATAACTTTTACTATTCCCATAATTTTATTTGGTTTTATTGATGAATGATTGATAGACTCTTCGCTTATTTTTAAGCTGGTATTATAAGTTAACCAAAATGTCACTATTTTTCCAAATAATTATATTTTTCATATATAAATAGCTTTGTACAGTTGCCTATTTTTTCTAGATTAATAGAGACAAATAATGATTTAACATGTCAAAAGAAATTAGCTATCAGTTATTTACTCTTTTAGATGTTACCGTGGCAACGATACTTTGTGCCGCTGTAGGGTATGAAAGGGAAAGTGCTGAAAAGCCTGCCGGCCTCAGGACTAACATGATTGTTGGAGGAGCAGCCTGCTTAATAGTTTCTTTAACCATTCCACTGGTTGATTTTGTTCAGATCAAAAATGCAGCAGATATAATAACCACAGACCCGATAAGGGTTCTGCAGGCTCTGGTTGTGGGTGTCAGTTTTATTGGCGCAGGAACGATCCTTAAGAAGAGTGAAGGTGTAAAAGGATTAACCACAGCAGCTACTTTATTATTTTCTTTAGGTATAGGTATTTCAATAGCATTGGATCAGTATTATATCGCAGTAGGCGCTACCCTTTTGATCTTAGTAATAAACAGGTTAATGGCTAAATTATTTGATTTAAAATAATAGTATCTGAATGTTAAATATTTCAATTCAAATAAGAACATACTTAAATGATAATGCTGAATCAATAATTGAAATTATTGATGATCCAGAATCAGATCTTAAAACGAAAATCCATGAAATAAGAAAATGTCTCAAAAAGCTGAGAGGTGCTTTGCGTCTGATCCGTGGCAATTTTGATGATTATAAGAAATATAATGTGGTATACAGGGATGCTGGCAGAATGTTATCTGATGTAAGAGATGCTACTTCTGTAATTGAGGCTATCGAAGACCTAAAATCAACATATAGCAATCAGCTATATAAAAATACCTTTAAGCCATTCACTAATTTTCTTATAGAGAAAAGAGATCGGTTACAAGAAATGAAACGCATGGAGAATATCTTTCAGGAGATAAAAAACGATGTGGCAGAAACACTTGAAAAAATGAAAACCTGGGAAATTGAAAATTCATTTGAATTTATAATACCTGGTTTAATTAAAGTCTATAAAAGAGGTAAAAAAGCATACAGTCGTGTTAGCGAAGACCCTTCACCTCCCAAATTGCACGAATGGAGGAAAAGGGTTAAATATTTACGATATCAATTAGACATTTTGACACCATTATGGCCTGAAATAATTGATCCCTTAGAAGACGAATATCACAAGCTAACTGATTTCCTGGGTGATGACCGTGACTTGTTTATGCTAAAAAATGTAATTGATAATAACGAACACCGTTTTGAATCTGAAGAGGATAGTAAGCTATTAAAAGCTATTATTAGTTCTCAAAGAATGGAATACCAACAAGAGGCAATAAAATACGGTAAAAAATTATACTCCCTACCTAAAAAAGAATTTGTAAATTTCCTGGAATCCTCTTGGTCATAACCGGATACCTAAAAAACGTACCTGTGAAGTGTTTTAGCGAGGAGCAAGGCTGAAGGGCAGCAATCCCTCCGGCAATACATAAAAAAAGCAGCTACCATAAAAATAGTAGCTGCTTTATACCTTTTGAGATTCAAATTGTGGAGCCGGATGGGTGGCCGAGCGTTATAAAACACTCCTGTGAAGTGTTTTAGCGAGGAGCAAGGCTTGCAGGGCAGCAATCCCTCCAGCAATACATAAAAAAAGCAGCTACCATAAAAATAGTAGCTGCTTTATACCTTTTGAGATTCAAATTGTGGAGCCGGACGGGTGGCCGAGCGTATAAAAAACACTCCTGTGAAGTGTTTTAGTGAGGAGCAGGCCTGCAGGGCAGCAATCCCTCCGGCCTTAAATAAAAAAGCAGCTACATTTTTTCAACGTAACTGCTTTAATTCATTAAGGATTCATTTGTGGAGCCGGAGGGATTCGAACCCTCGTCCGGATAAGCGAACCTATGCACCGTCTACATGCGTAGTTGCCTGTCAGGTTTTCGACTGCAGACTGGAAAGGCAACATTCCTATCTACAGCTTATCTGCTTAAATTTCGCAACCACTTAGCAGCATCGTGGCGCTAGTTTTGCCTGATCGTCACCTCGAGTCAGCGCCGACAAAACAAAGCGCTGTGAGATGTGGCTCGGGAGTCGATGTTTACCGTCGACTCAACCGTTTAAGCCCTTATTCAGCTTATAAAAAGTCTGAATTAGGCAGCCATGGCGTAGTTATTCTCGCCAATTATAGTTTAAGTGCATTGATTACGGATGTACACTCACCACCCGGCACGCAAGTACATGACTCATCTTACCGTCAAAACCGGTCGGCCCCATTCGTTCATGGAGCTTCCAAAGATAGTAAAATAACTACAACTCTCTATTGTCTTTATTTTATATCCTTTTAAACTAACGAAACTATTTTTCTAAAGTTACAATACCAGAAGAATCCAAGTGACATCATTCTACCTTTCCTCCTCCGATAACCAAAGCCATCTTTACAGACAAGTAATTTTTACCTGGTAAACTTTCCTTGATTCCAAGAATTACATTGTATTCTGTATAAAATCTAAAATAATCAAAAACTAAAATTCCAGCTCTGGGGCAAAACCAAACTTACCACCATATTCACCATCATATTCATTATTTGCTCCATCCCGGTAAGTAAATGATCCTAACTGATAAACCCCCAATCCCAATCCTCCGAAGAAGCGGACATCATTGTGATTAAAATAATATTTTCCTCCTACTAAATAAGACCCTAATCCTGCTACAGAAATATTATTGGAATAATTATCCGAACCTCCAAACGCACCATATTCCAATTTTAAAGACCCTTCAATTTGATCAGTAAATTTATAACTTGGTTCTAAAAACATCAATAAACCGATGTCAAAAGCATTATCTGAAGGAATTCCAAGTCCCAAGCCAAGATCAACACTAAATGGTTTATAAGTTTGTGAAAACGAAATGCTTGTTATCGATACGTACAGTGAAAAAATAAATATTAGCTTTTTCATAATTGATATTGCGTAAAAATAAAATCCCAAAGACTAAATTAGCAAAGATTTATTATTCAACTAAATTGACAAGTCTGTTAGTTTAGTTTTATATAAGTCAAAATTCAAATATTAAAAATTTGACTGGAAGAAAATTGCTTTTTAGTCTTTCAAATTCCATAAACTTTTTATCTTGCAGCGATGGAAAATTTTGTAGTCTCAGCTAGAAAATACAGACCCAAAGGTTTTGACGAAGTTGTCGGTCAAAGTCATATTACCACAACACTTCAAAATGCGATAGATAAAAATCAATTGGCCCAGGCCTTACTTTTTTGCGGACCTAGAGGTGTTGGTAAAACTACCTGTGCGCGTATTGTAGCCAGGTTAATCAACGGGTTCGAGCAAGGTTCTGAAAAGAGTTCAATGAACATCTACGAACTTGATGCTGCTTCTAACAACTCAGTTGATGACATTAGGAATCTTGTCGACCAGGTAAGATACCCTCCTCAACACGGTGACTACAAAGTTTACATTATTGATGAGGTTCATATGCTTTCAAATGCTGCTTTCAATGCCTTTCTAAAGACATTAGAAGAACCTCCTCCATATGCCATATTCATTCTGGCAACTACCGAAAAGCACAAAATCATTCCAACGATTCTTTCTCGTTGTCAGATCTATGATTTTAACCGTATCCAGGTAAGCGATATTGCTGATCATTTAAAACAAATTGCTGACAGGGAAGAAATACAAACAGAACCTGAAGCGCTTCACCTCATTGCTCAGAAAGCTGATGGTGCATTAAGAGATGCTTTATCGATCTTTGATTTGATCGTTACCTTCTCGAAAGATAGAAGTGTCGATTATAAAACTACTATCGACAATCTTCACATTCTGGATTATGATTACTATTTCAGGGTTACCGATGCATTAAAAGATCAAAACAGTGCACAGGCTTTATTGATCTATAATGAAATCATCAGTAAAGGATTTGATAGTCACAATTTTATCAATGGTTTATCAAGCCATTTCAGAGACCTGATGATGTGCAAAGACAAAGAGACTATTAATCTCTTAAACGTCTCAGACAAGGTTAAAGAGAAGTATAACGAACAAGCTCAGTCGGTTTCTCAATCTTTTATTCTTAGTGCATTAAATCTCTGCAATCAAGCTGACATTCAATTTAAAAGCAGCAAAAATCAGCGATTATTAATCGAGCTGACCCTGATGAAACTAGCCAATCTTCCATCGGCATTATCATTAGCTGCAGAATTAAAAAAAAAGTAGTCAGTTAAGTCAGGCTAAAGTTGAAGAGAAGACAAGTATAAAAGAATCTGAAAAGCCGGAACGAGGTAAGCCTTCTTCCGATGATCTTGAAAAGATAAAATCAAAATCTTCTAATAAAACTTTAGGAACCGAAGTAAAAGCCGGGCTGAAAAATAATTTAAAGAAATCAGCTAAACTCCCAAGCCTTGACGCTTTAAAAAGTAAGGTTAGTCAATCCGCATATTCTTCTCCCAAGCAACAATCTGAAAAAGAGGAGAATGACAGAACCCAGGATTTTGCAAATGACTCCAGGCAAAACGAAAAACTTTCTTTCAGTAAAGAAAATATAGAAACTGCTTTTAAAGAATTACAGGAGAAGGTGAAAAATTCGAGTGCTTTACTTCAGGTAATGCTTAAACAACCATTCCGATTAGGAGAAAATGGTCAAGTGGTATTGAGCATCAATAGTAGCGTGCAGGAAGAATTATTTATTGAAAGGAAAGGTGAGATTTTCGGTTATTTGAAAAGTCGTATAAACCATCCGGAACTTTCTCTTACTCATGAATTAACATCAAATCAAAGTTCAGGAAATAAACTATATACAGACAGGGATAAATTCGACTATTTAAAAAATGAAGTCCCTCTCTTGCAATCTTTGATTGATAAATTAGGTCTGGACCCGGAATCTTAAAAAAAGAGTAGCAACTACGCTACTCCCATTTCTTTTATTTCCTGTAAAGCGTTTTCTGTAAGCGGCTTTGTTATGAATTTAATAACATGGTCGTTATTGACAATTTTATCAATATCCCGCTTATTATCCGAACTGGACAGAATTATTACTTTACACTTATCTTTTACTATTTCTGCGAATTTTTCAAACTCATATAAGAATACAAAGCCATCAACGATCGGCATATTGATATCCAAAAATATGATGTTTGGAAGCTTTTCAGGGTTATCCTTGTTTTGCTCGATATATTCAAGAGCACTCTTGCCTGAATTCTTTATTTCTACATTCTTCGCAAAACCGGTAATTTCGATAATTCGCTTACTGATAAAGTTATCAGTGTCATTATCGTCTACCAGCATAACCAGATCAATGCTTTTTTCTTCAGCTGTCATTAACTACTATTTGATTTATTTTACTTGCTGATAATCAATTCAAATATATTAATAATAAAATAATAAAAAGTTAAAATGTAATGAATTGACTAAATAACTATCAAACAAGTTTAAATTATGATTCGACTAAAATATAAATTTCTATTCGATTGTAAAATAGTTCGAGCTTATTTTACTTTTTTAATTTTCAATCTTTCCCCTTCACTTATGTTAAAATCTGCCTTTCCATTCCAATCCATCACTTGCTGTATAGTAACGTCGTTCTCTCTGGCAATCTTATACAGGCTATCACCTTTTTTTACAATGTAAACTTCAAATCCTGACACAGACGAGTCATCACCTTTGGAATTATCCACTTTATTATAAGCCCTGGCTTCTATCAAATCAGAGTCAGAACTTTCACCATCCGTTGGTATTTTAAGCTCTTGCCCGATACTTAAAACCGAATCAATTGATAAAGAGTTCTTTCTAAGTAATTCTCCTACTGTTACCTCATATTTTCGTGATATTGAATAGTAAGTATCTCCCCTAACTACCCTATGTATGTTTTTACTTTCAATGTCACGTTTATTCTCTTCGTTAGATTTAATTGTATTTGATTTCCCGCTATCTATCAGGTCAAAATCTTTTTCATCAGGATTATCAGTCTCGTTTTCGAGCTGTTCTGACTTACTTTCAGTGTTAGAACCATAGCTTATCACATCCAGTCCATCTTCATTCACAACTACTTTTGGTTGCAAACTGTCAACAGCTATAACCGGTATATCATTATTCACTGGTTGCTGTTTTCCTTTAGCATTTACCGGAGCTGAAACCTTAACAGATGGGTCCAAATCATCCTCATTTTTAGAATCTAACTCTGGAGATTCCTGTTTAGATCCAATAGTCAGAATATCCTGGTTCGCTGCTGAAGTATTTTTAACCTTCTCGACATTAGTTTCTGCCTGGTTCTGATCAAATTCTATTATTTTACCGGCTTCAATATTCTCTGAATCACTCTTAACCTGATTGTCAGAAGTACCCTGAATCACGTTATTTTGGTTAGCACTGGATTCTGGTTTATTAAATGAGATATTTTCAGATTTCTCAAAATTATCTTCATCAACCGGTTTTTCATTTTCTTTTACAGCCAGCTTCCCTGATTCATTTATTGCTATCGGGCCTGATAAGTTTTCAGGTTTATCATTGGATTTTGCTATGATCGTTTTCTTATTATCCTCAACTGGTATGATATCCTGGGTTTGTTTGTATTTATAAGGCTCGTCTTTTGGTCTTTTATCTCTCAGCCATACAATTAAACCAGGCTTCACATTAATGTCGTTCTGTCCATCAAGTCTGTTTTTTCTCAATAAAGATTTCAGCCTTATCCCATACTTTTGAGACACTTCCCATAGTGACTCGTCTTTTTTCAAGGTATGGTAATGAACATTAGCCCTTCCCTTTTTCCTTTCAGTATAAAAAATTTGCCCGTTTTCTATTTTTTCATTGCCTTCAATATCATTATACCTTAAAAATCTTTTTAAAGGAATCGCAGCGTGTACAGCTAACCATTCAAAGGTATCACCCTTTTCTGCCACGATAGCTTCTCTACCGTTTACTTTTAGCCGGGCAGGCACTATGCCAACTACAGGATCTAAATACCTCTTAGATTTAATCTTATTTGATGCGGTGATGACTGTCGGTTCAGGAACTCCTAAACGTTCTCCTTTTATATAATATTTAGCCTGTTCTTTCGAAACCGGTACCAATAGGGCTAGTTTTTGATCATCAGGAATATTTCCTCTCCTCAACCATTTGTTGTATGTCTTTAATTGCTCTTCAGATACTTTTAGTTTTTTGGAAACATCACTCAGGTCAAGTCCCGCCCCATCGTAGTATTCAACGAGTACCAAATCATTCGCTGGTTGCATCCTTTGTTTTATTCCATGCTCAAAGGCTATTTTATGGGCAAGAAATTTTTTAACGTACCAATAAAGACTTGCATCCAGGTTCATTTTTTTCGCACCGTAATCTCTTTTATCTACGACCTTTTCAGCACCTCCTCTACCCATTTGATATGCCTGCAGGGCATATAGCCAATTATCAAAAAATGCATTATTGGTCTTTAAGTATTTAGCTGCGCCTTCACTCGCCCGAACGATATGCATACGCTCATCAATGCGCCTGTCAATCTTTAAGCCAACTTCAAGACCAGTGAAATCTTTGAATTGCCAGTAACCGACAGCATTCGAAGAACTAACAGCATCTCCGATTAAAGCACTTTCCTGTAATACAAGATATTTAAAATCTTCCGGTAATTTCTCCTGACGAAAAACCCTCTCGATCAATGGAAAATACATTAATGCCCTGTCGACTTTAATATTAAAATACTTCGGATATCTCGTTAGGTTGTCAACCTCAGCCTGAATTTCCTTCTGAAGTTTATTACTTAGTTTGAGTTTGAGATCTGCGAAATGGATGACTTCCGGCACTTTGGGTGATTGTGCAGAAATTGAAAAAATAAATAAAAAACAAAATAAAAAACTCAAAAAATCCTCATCGCTGCCTGTTATATAAATATTTATTTTTTTCTTAAAACCATCAATCCGTCTCTTATCGGAAATAAAACATTTTCAACTCGTTCATCCTTGTGGACCCTCTTATTAAAGTCCATAATGGCCCTGGTGTCAGCATCTATTTTTTTTCCGTGCATTCCGACTACTTTTCCACTCCATAGAACGTTATCTACCAGAATAAATCCACCTTTATTTACATTTTCAAAAACCTGATCATAATAAAGATCGTAATTTTTTTTGTCTGCATCCAGAAAAACCATATCCCATTTCTTTTCAAGAGTAGGAATGATATCAGATGCAATACCCTGAATTCGGGTGATTTTATCATTTAAGCCTGCCCTTTCTATATGACGCTCTGCCATCTCTTCTATTTCCTCATTCTTATCAATTGTAAAAATATGGCCGTCTTCCTGCAGTCCTTCTGCAAAGCAAATCGCACTGTATCCGGTATAGGTTCCTACTTCTAAAATAAATTTTGGTCTGACCATTTTTGAAAGCATGGCAAGTACTCGACCCATCAGATGTCCTGAAATCATTCGGGGCATTAATACATTAAGGTGAGTATCTCGATCTAAATCTTTTAATACTTCCGGCTCTTCCTGGGTGTGCTCTACAGTATATTTATATATTTCCTCGGGCAAAAACTGCATTGTCAATGGTTTTGAGGTAAGAAAGTTAATAAACTTAATTGATCAGATTGTAATATCTGATTTGAAACTTCAAGTAAATCTTCCGCAGAGATTGAATCAATCCTTGAGAAAATTTCCTTCAAAGATTCTATTCTACCAAGATCTAGAAGACTCTTTGCCATTAAAAGCATCAGGCTAACATTATTTTCTTCTGCCATAGCCAGTTGTCCCATAATCTGTCCTTTTGCCTTATGTAGCTGAAGTGAACCTAATTTGGTCGTTTTTAATTTCTCCAGTTCTTTATTTACGAGGTTAATGCACCTTTTTAATTGCTTTTGTTCAGTGGCAAAAAATATAGAAAAGAGACCGGTATCTGTAAATGATTGATAAGAGGCGTCAATAGCATAAACATATCCATACTTTTCTCTTATTCCCATATTAAGCCGTGAACTCATTGCCGGACCTCCCAGAATATTTGTTAAAGTGAAAAATGGCAAACGTTTTTCATCATGAACATTATAAGCTTCACATCCGATAGCACAATGAGCCTGAGTTGTTGGACGCTCTATTTCGACATGCCTGGGGATATAATTCTTAAATTCTTCACGATGGGATGATCTAACTCTGGGTTCCTGTATTGAAAGGTATTTATCACATAATTTCTGAACTTTTTTCCAACTGATGTTTCCCGTGATGCTAAATACCATCCGTGAAGTATCCATATTTTTGGATATAAAGTTCAAAAAATCATCCTTTGTAAAATTTAATACACTTTCACGTGTACCTAGAATATTATTTCCAAGAGGGTGGCCTGCAAATACTATTTCATCAAAATCATCCTGTATCGCGTCTTCAGGTGAATCGTAATACATTGACATTTCTTCCAGTATAACCCCTCTTTCCTTCTCTATCTGCTTCTCAGGAAAAACTGAATTGAAAGTTATATCGGAAATTATATCAACTGCTTTATCTACATAAGTGTCAAGCACAGAAGCGTAAAAGCAAACCTTCTCTTTTGTAGTATACGCATTCAGCTCACCTCCTACACCATCTAATCTGCTTAAAATATGGAATGCTTTTCTTTTCCTGGTGCCTTTAAAAGCCATGTGCTCCCAGAAATGAGCAAGTCCCAATTCGTCGGTGTCCTCATCTCTGGATCCTACATCTAAAACAATCCCGGCATGAACAAGCCGGGTTGAAGTTATTTCTTTATGAACTACTTTAATACCGTTAGGTAAAATCAAAAATTAAAATCATCCATGCATCACAAATCCTCTCAGAGATTTAATATTAAAATGAGAACTTTGTCGAACCACTTTCTCCTTCCTCTTCTTTTAAGATTTTAGTTTCAATAGTCACTTTTTTTCCATCTGGTGACATCATTGCTTTTTGATTTGAAATATTCTTTACAGGCTGTTCGAAAACATACTCAGTGGTATAAGTCATATCTCCAAACATTTGAGACATCTGTTCAAAATCCTGATCTGTCATTTCTTCATCACTTTCTTCACTCATTTCTTCCTTCAACTCACTCTTATCGAGAAATAAAGAAACTCTCTCAAAAGATTTTTTACTATGCTTGAAGAATTCTTTTTCCTGGTAATTTTCATTTTCCTTCTTATTCATCGCATTTAAAGCATTGTTTAACGCTTTAACATCTTCGAAATCGAATTTTAATCCAAAATTAAAGGTTTCCTCATCAGATATAGCTTCAACATTTGTAATGCCATCTACAGATTCAAGGAGTTCTTTGTCCTTCTGCATGTCGTCATCGAACTTTTTGGTCATATCCTTCGGTCCTTCTTTCTTCTCTTCATCCGTGTTAGTAGAATCCGCCATATTTTCGAAGGCCTCCATCATTGGCTTTAAGGCGGACATATCAATAGTGAAGGTGTATGTTCCGGAACCATCTTTTTTAAGAAAGATCCGCTCCTTGAAATTGAAACAAGAAGACATTAACAGAACTATGGCTAATAAAGAAAAAATGTGTCGTTTGTTCATGATCAGTTATTTTATAAGCTTTTTATATTTAATTCTCTTTGGTTGGGTATCCCCTAATCTTTTTTTCCTGTTTTCCTCATATTCAGTGAAATTGCCTTCAAACCAATATACCTGTGAGTCTCCCTCAAAAGCAAGAATATGAGTACAAATTCTATCTAAAAACCAGCGGTCGTGTGAGATAATTACAGCACTGCCTGCAAAGTTTTCTATCGCTTCCTCTAATGCTCTTAATGTATTTACATCGAGATCGTTTGTGGGCTCATCAAGTAGAATTAAGTTGGCGCCTTCTTTAAGTGTCATCGCAAGGTGAACCCTGTTTCTTTCTCCTCCGGATAGTTTTCCGACTTTTTTCTCCTGATCAGATCCGCTGAAGTTAAACCTGCTAACATAAGCACGGCTATTAACTTTAACATTTCCAAGTTCAATCCACTCATTTCCTTCCGAAATAGCTTCCCAAACCGATTCATCAGGTTTTAGATCATCGTGCTCCTGATCCACATATGCTAATTTAACAGAAGAACCTGTTTCAAATTCACCTGAGTCCGGTTTTTCTTTTCCGGTTATAAGGTTAAATAAAGTGGTTTTACCTGCTCCGTTTGGACCGATAACTCCAACTACACCTCCTTGTGGTAATGCAAATGAAAGGTCCTCAAATAGAACTTTTTCGCCATACGCTTTAGAAACGTTATTAGCTTCGATGACCTTACTACCTAAGCGTGGTCCAGGCGGAATATATAATTCCAGAGAAGCTTCTTTCTCCCTTGCTTCCTGGCCAACCATTTTATCATAGGCATTTAATCTTGCTTTTTGCTTGGCATGACGCCCTTTTGGAGTCATCTTGATCCAATCCAACTCCCTTTCAAGAGTTTTTTGTCTTTTAGATTCTGATTTCTCTTCTTCTGCCAGACGTTTTTGCTTCTGTTCGAGCCAGGAAGAATAATTCCCCTTCCATGGAATTCCATGTCCTCTGTCTAATTCGAGGATCCAGCCAGCAACATTATCCAGGAAATATCTGTCGTGAGTTACTGCAATAACAGTACCTTTATATTGCTTAAGATGTTGTTCCAGCCATAAAATAGATTCAGCATCAAGGTGGTTGGTAGGCTCATCAAGTAATAGTATATCAGGCTCCTGCAAGAGAAGTCGACAAAGAGCTACTCTCCTTTTCTCTCCCCCAGAAAGTACACTGATTATTTTATCGGCAGGAGGAGTCCTCAGAGCATCCATTGCAATCTCTAGCTTAGTATCTAGCTCCCAGGCATTTACCTGGTCTAGTTTTTCCTGAACTTCTCCTTGTTTTTCGATGAGTTCATTCATCAGATTTGCATTTTCAAGCACTTCTGGCTCTGCAAATCGATTATTTATCTCTTCATATTCCTTTAAAAGGGCTACGGTTTCACTAGCGCCTTCCTCAATGACCTCTTTTACAGTTTTGTCCTGATCGAGCTCAGGCTCCTGTTCCAGCATACCGACTGAATAACCTTTACTAAATGCTACTTCACCCTGATATTCATTATCAATACCGGCAATGATCTTTAACAAACTGGACTTTCCACTTCCGTTTAATCCGATAACCCCTATTTTGGCTCCATAAAAAAAGATAAGTAAATATCCTTAAGAACCTGTTTCTTAGGAGGATATATCTTGCCCACACCGGACATTGAAAATATTATTTTTTCGTCACTCATATAGATTACTTCTATTCAAAAATATCAGATGATAAAATTGATATTTATATAATAAATTAACACAATTTTTCGATAGAATAACTAAATATAAAATTTGTCGTATTAAACTTTGCAAAGTTAGCGGTAAGATTTATATTCTTATTAGAAGAATCAAATAAATGGTTTGATTATTCAACCGAATTTTTATTTTTGCGGAAATTAGAATCTATTAAAAGAGTAAGTTATGTATTGGACATTAGAACTTGCGTCATATTTAGAAGATGCCCCTTGGCCGGCAACTAAAGACGAATTGATTGATTTTTCAATCAGATCAGGAGCACCATTGGAAGTTGTTGAGAATCTTCAGGAACTGGAAGATGATGGACAACCGTTTGAAAGCATTGAAGAGATTTGGCCTGATTACCCAACCAAAGAAGACTTTTTCTTCAACGAAGACGAATATTAATTATACACCCCCGATTTATTTCGGGGGTTAATTATTTTCCGATGAGTGACTCTGCGATCACCAGATCTTCAGGAGTTGTAATTTTTATATTGTCATAGTTTCCCATTATGACTTTAATATTCTGCTCTGAATTTTCATAAACACTGGCATCATCTGTGAATTCATAATGGTCAGCTTTTATGAAAGCCTGCTTAATTTCTTTTACTCTAAAAGTTTGAGGAGTTTGTACTAACAAATAATCAGATCGGTTTACCGCTCTGGTAACATTTCGATCAGTATCTGATATTTTTCTTAATGAATCCTTCGGTAGAACGCAAACTACCCCACTACCATGTTCTTCAGCAGTAAAGAACGACTCACGAATTACCTCCTCACTGATCAAAGGACGTACGCCATCATGAATAGCTACTACCCCCTCCTCTTTTATCTCATTTAGGCCATTTTCAACTGAATGCATCCGGGTTTTACCGCCATGGGTAGTAATATGTGGTAATATAAAATTGTGTTCTTCACACAGCGTATTCCAATACTCATGCTGATCAGAAGGTAATACGAGTACAATAGTAATCTCCCCTTCAAAAGCACTATAAAACTTTTGAATGGTGTGCATTAACACAGGAATACCTTTTAGTCTTAAAAACTGTTTAGGGATTTCAGACTTCATTCTTGACCCTGAACCCCCGGCTACTATTACAACAAACTTTTTCATGGCAAAAAAAATTCCGAACCTGTAAGGATCGGAATTTAATATATTTTAAATAATTATTTATATGATCAACATTGCATCACCATAGGCATAAAATCTATATCCTTCCTTTATGGCAATTTGATAAGCCTCCATGATCAGATCATAACCTCCGAAAGCCGCAGCACTCATTAATAAGGTCGATTCAGGAAGGTGAAAATTAGTTAATAATGCGTCGCAAATTTTAAATTCATATGGAGGGAAAATAAATTTATCTGTCCATCCCGAATTTTCCTTCAACTCATTATTTGCAGAAACAGAAGACTCCAATGCTCTCATGGCCGTGGTACCTACAGCGCAGATTCTGTTTTTATTATCTCGGGCGTTATTAACAATATCTACAGTAGATTGAGCAACAGTAAAGTTTTCACTGTCCATCTTATGCTTAGTAAGATCCTCCACATCAACAGGCCTGAACGTACCCAAGCCAAGATGCATAGTGATTGGAGCAATTTCAATACCTTTTAGCTCAAGTCTCTTAACTACGTGAGGGGTAAAATGTAAACCTGCACTTGGAACAGCGACTGCACCTACCTTATTCTCATTAGCGAAAATTGTCTGGTATCGCTCTCTGTCTTCAGCTTCTGTCTCTCTTTTGATCTCTCTTGGTAATGGAGTTTCACCAAGAGCATCGATAGTAGCATAAAACTCCTCATCTGTTCCATCAAACAAGAACCTAATCGTTCTTCCTCTTGATGTTGTGTTGTCAACTACTTCTGCTACAAGATCGCTTTCACCAAAGTAAAGCTTATTACCTACACGAATTTTTCTGGCAGGATCTACAAGAACATCCCAAAGGTGAAGATCTTTATTCAGCTCACGAAGTAAAAATACCTCGATCTTTGCCCCGGTCTTCTCCTTATTTCCATACATTCTGGCAGGAAATACTTTTGTGTCATTTGGAACAAACACATCATCCTCGTCAAAATATTCAATAATATCTTTAAATAGGCGGTGCTCAATTGTTCCTTCTTTGCGGTTTACGACCATTAAGCGAGATTCATCCCTGTTTTCAGCCGGATATAACGCAATAGAACCTTCGGGCAAATCGAATTTGAACTCTGATAACTTCATATGTATATTTACACTATATTGTTCAAAATGAACAGAATAATTTAAGGTTGCAAATCTAATGAATTGTTTTTTAATTTCTTAACATTCATTTCTTACTTCTGAAAAACTCCGTTAAATAAATCATAAAGATGCTCAGGCAGTTATACGAAAGCTTTGTTTTTGCCTTCACGGCCTTAAAAACTAACTTACTCAGAACCACTCTATCTCTTTTGGGTGTTACAGTAGGTATTTTTCTGATTATAGCCGTTTACACCCTTGTTGACTCACTTGAAAGAAATATTAAAGACAGTTTTTCTTTTCTAGGTGCTGACGTAGTATATGTTGAAAAATGGCCTTTTGTAGGAGGTCCTGACTTTCCATGGTGGGAATATCTTAAACGCCCGCAGGCAACTTATCAGGAATACGAATTACTAAAAGAAAATCTGGTCAATCAAAGCGGTGTTGCAATTATAAGCAGTGTTGGAAGTAGAACATTTAAGCATGGATCCAACAGTATTGGAACAGTTAATCTGACAGGCAGCACCTATGATTACTTTAAACTACAGGATACTCCAATTGGAACAGGAAGATATTTTTCAATGCAGGAGATTGAAGGAGGAAGACCTGTAGCTATTATTGGTCATACTGTGGCTACCTCACTTTTTCCAAATGAACCTGCAATAGGTAATGAAATTAAGCATAGGGGTTACAAGTTTAAAGTTATTGGTGTTATGCAAGAGGCTGGAGAAAGCTTTTTGGGAATTACTAGTAACGATGAGAAGATTATCATCCCTTTTAAAGCATTTCAAAAACTATATCTAACCGGAAGTAAATACGAAGGAATAGGAGCCAGAATAGGTATTGGCGGGGTGGAAGGTGATACTGGATTAGAACAGTTAATTTCAGAGATTAAAGGCCTGTTACGTCCGGTAAGGGGACTCAGACCCGGTGAAAAAGACAACTTCTCTATAAACAAACCTGAAGCAATTGCTGATATGGTATCCGGGGTTTTTGGAGTTGTAAATGTCGCCGGTACCATAATTGGTCTCTGTGCCATCCTGATCGGAGGGTTTGGTATCGCAAACATTATGTTCGTTACAGTAAAAGAAAGAACTCCGTTGATAGGCATTCAAAAATCACTGGGAGCAAAAAACTATGTTATTCTTGCTCAATTTCTATTTGAAGCATTATTACTAAGTCTTATTGGAGGATTCTGTGGTATAATTTTAGTTTATCTTCTCACGTTCGTTCCATTAGGAAGCCTTGAAATAATATTAACCACGAAAAATATTATTATAGGGGTAATCATTGCTTCTCTGACCGGAATTTTGTCTGGCTTAATACCAGCAGCGAAAGCAGCGAAACTTGACCCGGTGATCGCAATAAGATCTTAATCAATAAAAATAGACAAATTAAAAAAGCCGATTTCGATCAACGAAATCGGCTTTTTTTCTTAACAAAAACAAGTTTTAAATCACAACGGCAACTTGAGTAAGGCTGGAAGAAACCCTTAACTTTTGTGCGTCAATTACTGATTTATTGAGTTCGAATTTCAGCTTGCCATTCACGACAATAAAATTAATCGAACTTCCTTTTTTACCTAAACCTCTATCTTCGGTTATTAAAAGAATTGGCTTTCCAGCTGTTTTAGCCTTATAAGACTCAAATTCTCTCGATTTATTTTTTCCCAACACGACGATCTGTAATCCGCTCACTTGCGAAGGATCGCTCACTTGTTTAACAATTATTTTACCTCCCGGTCTTGGCTTTCCATTTAACTTTGAACTGATTTGCTGATAAAGCGCATCATTTCCAGTTACGCCTATCACAAAATTTCCGGAATTACTAGAAGCTGGCCATTCAATATACTTAATAAAGTGATAAATGAACATCGACTGCACATCTTCCATATCCCCCTGGGCAAATGCTGCTATTCCGACAAAAAAAGTAAAGACGAAAGAAAGCAGACCTTTCTTCACACCATTCATTTTCATAACTTAGATCAATTTGAGTGACAATTATCGTAAATTTATACAGTTTAAAAGTATAATGTAACCCATTCAACTATCATTCATCTTAAATAAATACAACATTATTAGAATGTTTATATTTTTTACGCTTAAAATAATAAAGCAGAGGTGAAAAAATCACTTCTGCTTTATTATGAGATAGTTATAATTGTATAAACTACTTTTCTTTTACTGCTTCTTTAGTGTTTTCGTCTTTACCGGCAATTTTGTCTTTAATCTTTTTCTCTAATTCTTCCATTAATTCCGGATTATCGAGAATTAGTTTTTTTATTGCCTCACGACCCTGTCCAAGCCTGTTTCCGTCATAGCTGAACCATGATCCTGCTTTATCAAGAATCCCCATTTCAACGCCAATATCAATTATCTCTCCTACCTTTGATATACCTTCTCCATAAAGTATATCAAACTCTACTACTTTGAAAGGAGGTGCAACTTTGTTTTTTACTACTTTCACTCTTGTTCTGTTACCCTGAACAGAATCTGCGCTTTCTTTGATTTGCCCTATTCTCCTAATATCAAGACGAACTGAAGCATAGAATTTTAAGGCATTACCACCGGTGGTAGTTTCGGGGTTACCAAACATAACACCGATCTTTTCCCTCAACTGGTTAATAAATACACAGGTACATTTTGTCTTGTTGATCGCACCCGTTAATTTTCTCAATGCCTGAGACATCAAACGAGCCTGAAGACCCATTTTACTATCTCCCATTTCTCCCTCAAGCTCCCCTTTTGGCACCAAAGCAGCTACTGAGTCAATAACTACTATATCTAAAGCTCCCGAACGAATTAGATGCTCTGCTATTTCAAGTGCTTGCTCACCGTTATCAGGCTGAGAGATCAGTAAGTTCTCAGTGTCGATACCTAGTTTCTCAGCATAAGTCTTATCAAAGGCATGTTCTGCATCGACGATAGCTGCCATCCCTCCGGCTTTCTGAGCCTCGGCAATAGCATGCATTGCTAAAGTAGTTTTACCTGAAGACTCAGGTCCATAAATCTCAACTATTCGACCTCGAGGAAAACCACCTACTCCTAATGCAATATCGAGGCCAACAGAACCTGATGAGATTGCCGGAACATCCACTACTCGCTCATCACTGAGCTTCATGATAGTTCCTTTTCCGTAAGTTTTTTCAAGTTTATCTATAGTGAGCTGCAACGCTTTCAGCTTCTCGTTTTTTTCAGACTTATCTGCCATTTTATATTCTGTTTTTAAAATTAATTCAACGATCGAATTTACATCATTCAACTTAATTGCCAAACAAATAAACGTTTATATAAGATTATTAATCAGTGGCAATTTATATTTATAAGTATTATCATTAATTATGCTTAAAACACGAAAGTCGAGGATATTATCAATTTTAATAATTTTGTTTTTTGCGCTGGCAATTTGGAACAGGGAACTAATTTACTATGGTTTCAAACAAGGTGAAGGACAACTTCGTGTAGTTAAAAATGCAAAACCGATAACTGAACTGATTTCCAATAATAATGTTGCTGACTCCACAAGAAATCTATTATCAAAAGTTAGTGATATCAGAGAATTTGCATTTTCAGAACTGGGCCTGAAAAATCAGACAACTACACCGATTTTTATGATCATGGTGAGGATCCGATAATGTTCGTGGTAAGCGGATGCAAGCCTTATCAGTTCGAGCCAAAAGAATGGAGCTTTCCGATCATCGGAACTTTTTCTTATAAAGGCTTTTTCGATAAAGAAATGGCAAAAAGCGAATTGGCAAAAATTAAAAATCAGGGCTATGATGCATTTATCAGGACTGCTGGTGGATGGTCAACTTTGGGCTTTTTTAATGATCCGGTACTTTCCGGAATGTTAATCGCTGGTGAAGCCCGGCTTTCAGAAACTTTAATCCATGAATTATTTCATGGCACACTATTTATTAAGGACAGCCTGACATTTAATGAGAATCTCGCTTCATTTTTTGGCACGAAAGGTGCACTGATATATTTAAAATCTAAGTATGGTACTGAGAGTGAAATAGTCGAAAACTATAAGAAAGAACTAAATGACAGAAATACGTATATACAATATATGGTAAAACAAGCAGGTAAGCTTGATGATTTATATAAGTCTATTGACTATCTGCCAGACTCCTTTAAAGAAGAAGCTAAAAAGAAATTTATAAACAGTATAAAAGAAAAATTGAACACAATTCAATTCGAAAACAAGGCTTATTACGATATCTTTAAAGAAAAGGAGCTCAATAACGCATATCTGATGTCATTTATAAGATATAGAGGCTATGAAAAAACTCTTAATACTCAGCTAAATGAAAAATTTGGTGGCGATCTTAAAATAATGATCGATCACTATGTAAAGAATAATAAATAAAATCATAATGAAATTATTTAAAAAACTTTTTACTGTATTTGCAATATTGGCTTTTAGTGCTTTTACCGTTCAGGACTCAACGTACAGAACTCTTGAACAAAATAATTTTGGTCCTGGAGAAGTGCTAAATTATAGAATTCATTATGGTATATTCAATGCTGCAAAAGCTACAATGACCATCAGTGATAAGATCTATAAACTTAATAACCGCCCTTGTTATAGAATTGATATTCAAGGCAGGACTTCTGGTGCAGTAGAAGTATTTTATCAAGTTGACGACAGATGGGGTAGCTACATGGATACAGCTGCCTTAATCCCTCATCGGTTTTATAGATTTATTAAAGAAAACAGGTATCGAAAAAATGAAATCGTTGATTTTAATCATAAAACAGGAACAGCACTCGTTACCCGACTAAGCAAAGACTCAAAAAGAGTTGAGAAAAAAGACAAATATGACATCCCTAAAAATGTATTGGATCTCGTAAGTGGTTATTACTTTTTTAGAACGCTGGATTTTGACCAATATGAACCTGGTGACCAGGTAGATCTTTCAGGTTTTTTCGATGATGAGGTTTATGAATTTAAAATCAGATATCTTCGAAAAGAAAAAGTCAGGACTAAACTGGGCAAAATGGATGCTTATGTTATTGCACCAATTATGCCTGACAATGAAATTTTTGATGGTGAAGATAGTATTGAAGCATGGATAAGCGCTGATAAAAACCGAATCCCTCTTAAGATCAAAGCAAAGATGTTCATTGGAGCGGTAGAAGTTGATATTACCAGCGTTGATGGACTGAAGAATGAATTGGGTGAGATTTGAATAAATAAATGAAAACTGGTATTTTCGGCTACATAAGAATCTAAAATGAAAGACAATAAAGTTAAAAATAAGAAAGTCCTTATCGTAGATGACGAAAAAGATATCATTGAGTTACTCACCTACAATCTGGATAAAGAGGGATTTCAAACTAAAGCAGCAAAGAACGGAGCTGAAGCTTTAGATATAGCAAAAAACTTTAAACCGGATGTTATTCTCCTGGATATAATGATGCCCGATATGGACGGAGTAGAAACATGCCGGAGATTGAGAGAGATTCCCGATCTTAAAAGTGCCCATATTATTTTTCTCACTGCAAGATCAGAGGAGTATTCTGAAGTGGCTGCTTTTGAAGTGGGCGCGGATGATTACATCACCAAACCGATCAAGCCAAGGGCTCTTATAAGTCGTTTAAGCGCTATTTTCAGGAGAGAAGAAAGCAAAGAGGAAAATTCGGATGTTCTTACCTTTCCAAATCTCACGATCGATAAGACTTCTTACAAAGTCATTAAGGACGGTAAAGAAATTAGTTTGCCAAAAAAAGAATTCGAATTACTCTATTTTCTTGCCAATAACCCTTTGAAAGTTTATAATCGCGATGAATTATTGAAGAATATCTGGGGAAGTGATGTTTTCGTTCTTGCCAGAACTGTTGATGTTCACGTAAGAAAGGTAAGAGAAAAAGTAGGACAGGATTATATTAAAACAATAAAAGGCGTTGGCTACAAATTTGAACAAGAGTAAACAATCACTATTACTTAATTCCAAAATCATATCGATATTAATTGGAATATGTGTGGCCCTGATCAGTGTCGCCTTCATTTCTCTTTGGGGTAACTTTGATACAACTACTCTTGTTGTGATCGTCCTGGTTACATTTGCCAGTTCTTACCTTCTAAGCTATATCGTACTCGAATTTCTATTTATTAAAGAACTCGAAAAAGTGTATCACATTCTCGAGCAAATGAGAGGTGAGGATTATAGCTTACTAAAAGATGATCTTGCCAGTAAGTCAAGCCCGTTTGGACGATTATATGATGAACTTTATTCATTTGCATCAACTAAGGAAAGGGAAATCGCCGAACTTAAAAAACTGGAACAATTCCGAAGAGACTTTCTTGCAGATGTTTCACACGAATTAAAAACTCCCATTTTTGCAGCTCAGGGATTTGTACACACCCTTTTGGACGGTGCAATTAAAGACAAGACTGTAAGAACTAAATTTCTAAAGAAAGCAGCAAAAAGTCTGGATGCCTTAGATAACCTTGTCCATGATCTTCTGACTCTGTCACAAATGGAGGCCGGAGAAATAAAAATGCATTATGAGAACTTCGACATCTATAACATGTGCCAGGAGATTATTGATGAACTAGAAGATAAAGCCCAGAAAAAAAATATATCACTAGATTTTTCGAAGGATACGAACCCTGGATTAATGATTTATGGAGATCAACGCAGGCTTTACCAGGTAATGTTAAACCTGACCTCCAATGCTATAAAATATACTGAAGAAGGCGGGTGGGCCAAGATAATACTAAAGCAACAAGACGGAGAAGCCTTTATTGGCGTAAAGGATAATGGCGTTGGTATATCAAATGAACATGCCCACAGAGTATTCGAAAGGTTTTACAGGGTAGAAAAAAGCCGTACGAAGAAAAAAGGAGGAACCGGACTTGGACTGGCAATTGTAAAGCATGTAGTTGACGGACATAACAGCAAGGTTCAGCTTGAAAGTAAACCAGGTGAAGGCACGTTGTTTTACTTTACATTACCTTTGGCAAAGCAAAGCGAACAACCGCAAAGAAACAAAGGTAAAAAAACTTCTAATGAAAAAGTTTAATATAAGTGAATCCGTACTTTTCGAAGATGATAATTTATATATCATTAACAAACCTCCGGGTATTTCAACCTTAGATGATCGTACTTCAAATCTAAGCATACTTAAGTTTGCAAAAGAATATCAGCCGGATTCACAAATATGCCACCGCCTGGATAAAGAAACTTCGGGTTGTTTGGTTATCGCAAAAAATCCTGAGACTTACAGGCATATGTCAATTGCTTTTGAAAAGAGAAAAGTCAATAAGATTTATCATGCCATAGTAGATGGATTGCATGAATTTAAGAATACCAAAGCCACCGGCCCGATCAAAACTTTGAAAAAAGGAATAGTAGTAGTTGATTTTCAGGATGGAAAAGAAGCGCTAACTTATTTTGATACCCTAGAAGCCTATAAAACCCATACTTTAGTTGCCTGCCGGCCCGTTACGGGAAGAATGCACCAGATCAGGGTTCATCTTAGCTTTCTAAAAGCACCAATCACCGGAGACGAATCATATGGAGGCAGGCCGCTCTATTTAAGTAAGGTCAAAAGAAATTACAATATTGGCCGAGATGAAATCGAAAAACCATTAATCCAAAGACTGGCACTTCATGCAAATGAAATTTCTTTTGAGGATCCCAAAGGTAAAATGACCGATGTTAAGGCTCCATACCCTAAAGATTTCGCAGTTGCAATCAAACAATTAGACAAAAACAGGTGATTATCAAACAATTTCATTGATATTTGTCTACTATTGTTGGAATTCAAAATTAATACGTCTATCTTTGTGTCCCTTTTTGAGAGGGGACCGATTATGTATTGGAAAAATTAAAGCTTTATAAAAGTGGATACATTGAGTTATAAAACCATTTCAGCAAACAAAGAAACAGTTAACAAAGAGTGGGTTATTGTTGATGCTGAACAACAGACATTGGGACGTTTTGCGAGCGAGGTTGCAAAACTGATCAGAGGAAAGCACAAACCTAATTTCACTCCACATGTTGACTGCGGAGACAACGTTATTATTATTAATGCAGAAAAGATCAACCTTACAGGGAAGAAAATGACTGCTAAACAATACGTTCGTCACACAGGACATCCGGGGGACAGCGTTTTGCTACTCCACAGGAATTGTTAAATAAAAGACCTGAGAGAGTTTTGGAAATGGCCGTAAAAGGCATGTTGCCAAAAAACAGACTTGGACGTCAGTTATTTAACAATCTTCATGTTTATGCAGGAACTGAGCATCCTCATGAAGCACAAAAACCGAAAGAAATTAAACTTTAATTAATAATTAATGGAAGTAATCAATACCATAGGAAGACGTAAAACTTCTGTTGCGAGAATTTACGTGACGCCCGGTAAAGGTGAAATCACCGTTAACGACAGAGCTCTTGACGAGTACTTCCCTTCTGATATTCTTCAGACTATCGTAAAACAGCCTTTCGCTCTAGTAGACGAAAATGACAATTACGATGTTAAAGCTATATTAGACGGAGGAGGAATCGCCGGACAAGCTGAGGCACTACGCCTTGCGATTGCTCGTGCACTAAACGAGATCAATCCGGAACACAGACCTGCGTTAAAGAAGGAAGGTTTCCTTACAAGGGATCCACGTATGGTCGAAAGAAAGAAGTACGGCCGTCGCAAAGCGAGAAGAAGATTCCAGTTCTCGAAACGTTAATCCTGATAACAGGACTAAGAAATCAAAATTATTGTTAATCAAACTACTCAATGGCAAAACTAGAGTACAAAGACTTATTGGATGCTGGTGTCCATTTCGGGCATTTAAAGAGTAAGTGGAATCCTAAAATGGCTCCATACATTTTCATGGAGAAAAACGGGATCCACGTTATAGACCTCAACAAGACTTTAGCAAGTCTTGACGAAGCATCCCACGCGCTGCGCAACATTGCACGCTCAGGAAGAAAAATTATGTTCGTTGCTACTAAAAAGCAAGCAAAAGGTATCGTTGCAGAAAATGCAAAGAATCTTAAAATGCCTTTTGTAACTGAGCGTTGGTTGGGAGGTATGCTTACTAACTTCGCAACCATCAGAAAATCGCTTAAGAAAATGTCAGGCATCGATAAAATGATGAAAGAAGAAGCTTATCTAAACCTGGCAAAAAGAGAGCGACTGATGATTACTCGTGAAAGAGAAAAACTAGAGCGAGTTTTAGGTGGTATTTCAGACCTTACCCGTCTACCTGCAGCATTATTTGTAGTAGATATAAAGCGTGAGCATATTGCAATCAAAGAAGCGCAAAAGCTCAACATTCCGGTATTCGCACTTGTAGATACTAACTCAGATCCCACTCTGGTTGACTACGCAATACCTGCAAACGACGATGCTTACAAATCTGTAGAGCTACTTATGGGACATATCGCTTCTGTAATCGAAGAAGGATTAATGGAGCGTAAGAAAGATAAGGAAGACTCTAAGATGAAGGAAGAGGAAAATAAAAAGCGCGCCGCAGATAAAGGCGAAAAAGTTAAAGAAGGTGCTTCAGATAAAGAATAATGGCACTATAGTATAATATCATAAAATTGAACATTGGAGATCTTCTTCCGGTGTTCAATTTTTTTTAATACGATCTAGATCTCTTATAAAACAAGATAATCATGGCTGTTACTGCAAAAGAAGTTAACAAATTAAGACAAATGACCGGTGCCGGTATGATGGACTGTAAAAAGGCATTGGTTGAAGCTGACGGTGACTTCGACAAAGCTGTCGAAATCTTAAGAAAAAAAGGTCAAAAGGTTTCTGCTAAAAGAAGTGACCGTGAGACCAATGAAGGGTATGTTTTTGCCAAAACTAACGACGACAAAACTGTAGGTATTATTGTTGCCATCGGTTGTGAAACTGATTTCGTAGCTAAGAACGATGAATTCGTTAATCTTGGTAAAGAAATTACTGACGCTGCTTTTGAAAACAACCCTTCAAACATTGATGAGCTTAAGCAAATTAAGCTTGGTGATCAGACTGTCGAAGAAAAGATCACTGAATTAGTAGGTAAGATCGGTGAAAAAATCGATATCCTTGCTTACGAAAAAATGGAAGGCGAGCAAGTTGTTCCTTATGTACACGCTGGAAACAAACTGGGTGTATTAGTTTCTCTTAAAAACACTGGTGGTGAAGACCAAACTGAAGCTGGTAGAGATGTTGCTATGCAAATTGCTGCTATGAACCCGGTTGCTCTTGACAAAGACGGTGTTGACTCTGCTATTGTAGAGAAAGAAATTGAAATTGGTAAAGAACAAGCTAAGGCTGAAGGTAAACCTGAGCAAATCGTTGAAAAAATTGCTATGGGTAAACTAAATAAGTTCTTTAAAGAAAACACTCTACTTGAGCAGGCTTTCGTTAAAGATAACAGCCAGTCTATTTCACAATATCTTAATAGTGTGAAAGATGGCCTTACTGTTGCTGAATTCAAAAGAATTTCTATCGGATAATTTTTATCCTACTGAAATATAAAATAAAAGCGCTTCAATCGAAGCGCTTTTTTTATTGCTCTTCAGGCAGAACCTGAAATAATAGCGTATCAGTAGCCACACCGGTCTCTTTCCACAATTTCAGCTCACTATTGTTATTTATATATGATAATTCATCATTAGTGAAATATTCCTCTACTAATGATGTTTCATATTGCACTGAAATTTCAAAGCCTTCAATCGAAGTTTGCTGCTCGAAATTAAAGGTTATTGTATTTCCGCTTTCATTTACTGCTCCATTGAATTCATTCATACCGCCGGAAAGTTGTCCAAAAGTAGTTGAAGTCAACTCTAGAGTTGCCCCTATATAATCACAAGGTGGATAATTGATATCGCCACCCAGGACAATCTTTCCAACTAATTGCCATTCAGTATTGATCAGGTCTGCAGACTCTTCAGAATTAACCCTGTCCACATCACAAAAAGGTTCAGATACTATACTCGCTAGATAAGCAGTGCCTTTTGGAGACTGATCTTCCTGACACTGAGTTTTGATATTGGCTGTAACAAGAAATAATTCACCATTATAATTTACACTTTCAGCTAATTGATTGCATATGTTAAGTGTATCGACTATTTCTGAGCCTTCAGAATTGTAAAGGTAGAATTCATAATTATTACTTTCATTAAGCAGAGCTCTTAACCTCCTGTTTGATACAGATTCAGTAAATGCCCTTCTGGGATCACAAACTTCGTAAGTACACGTTTCGTTGTCGATACTATAAGTATCACCACAGCCAGTAAATAGAATGCCAGTTAATACCAGGGCGTTTAGAATAAAAAGTTTTTTCATTTCGACATTAATTCTTCTATATGATCAGCTTCAATTGGTATATCTGCCATAAGATCAACGATACCATCTTTTTTGACTACCACATCATTTTCTAATCGTATACCAATCTCTTCTTCGATCAAATATAATCCAGGCTCAACTGTAATTACAGCATTTTCTTTTAAAGGTTCTGTCCCCGATGGTATATCATGGGTATCTATACCCAAATGGTGACAAGTGCCATGCATAAAGTATTTTCTGTAGGCAGGGGCTTCTTTAGATGAATTATTGATGTCCTCAATAGTCAAAAGACCATGTTCTAGTAAAAGCTCCTGAATATATAGCCCAACCTCTGCATTAATCTCTTTGAGTGTCTTACCGGCTCTTATAATGGAAAATGCATGACGCTGAGCTTTCAGCACCATATTGTATATCTGCTTTTGTCTTGAGGTGAATCGCCCGCTTGCCGGAACTGTCCTGGTTAGGTCAGCACTATAATGTCTGTATTTAGCTCCTACATCCATTAATATGAGCGATTCCTCTTTGATGATTTTATTGTTCCTCACATAATGTAATACACAAGCATCCCTTCCTGAAGCAATTATTGGTTCATAAGCAAATCCTTCCGCATTATGCTTCAGAAATTCCGAATAATAAACTCCCTGCAATTCATTTTCAGTAACTCCGGGCCGTATTGTTTCAAGGACTTTTCCAAATCCTTTGGCGGTAATATTACAAGCTTCCTGAAGATAGCCTAATTCAAGATTATCTTTTGAAAAGCGTAATTCTCTTAGAAGATCATTTAAAATACTAATGCCTTTTCCGGGGTATTCTTTTTTCAGGTATTCAACAAATCTCTTATTCTTGCTGTAAACTTCCGGAGTTGTTCGTCGTGGATAATCCTCCAAAGCAGAAACTGAATCTGCATTGGATAAAAGCATTTCAAGATCCTCCTCAAGATCTTTCTCCCATCGCACATCCTCCACACCGGATATTTCACTGGCTTCAGACTGGGAAAGCTTTCTTCCCTCCCATATTTTCGTATGCTCATCAGAATATCTTATATAGAGTATTTCCTTAACATTTTCTCCTCTTTTATCAATAATCAGAGTGGTTCTGTCCTGTAAAATTCCCGTGAGGTAATACAAATTGGAATCCTGAACAAACGGATAATTACCATCAGCATTAGTAGGCATCAGATCATTGCTGTGAAAAACTGCTAGCGTTGAACTTTCTAAATCTGAAATTAATTTAGCACGCCTTCTCCTGTAATAATCTACGGGTTTAATCATTCCTCTTCTTTTTGCTTTCTTCGTTTTTATTATATTTCTTAAGCATCTTATCAAGATTCGGTTGTCCCGCATCTACCCAGCAGGTAAACCAAAAATCACCAATTTTATTTATGGATCGCAGCATTTGCTTTTCAACCATGTTATTTAACAATCGATTGTATTCTGCTGATAATTCATACGAAGGTCGCTTAACTTCAACATTTTTCCTTATTGTAACACTGTATTGTTCAGATTCAGGGATATTCTTTCGAGCCTTAACTTCAGAAGATAAAACTGAATCAACAAGGCTATGGCTATGTGCTATAACATTCCAGATTTCAAGTTGAGTATTTTCTATATACTTAGCCTTTCGAGGTACTAAAACATAATTTTTGAAAAACAATTCTGGTAGCCTGGTTTCCCAGAATGAATGAATTCCTTCCTGACCTGTTAATTGTCCATTGTAATTTATTGTAGTATGCAAAGGAACATGAGCATCTCCGATATAATGACCCATTTCTGCAGAAAGCTGTATTATCCTTTCTACATTCTTTTCTTTAAAAGCATCCGTCAATTGATAGCAAACTCTTTGAACATGCCAGGGCAATACGCCATAAGCCTTCAAGGTGTCCTCAGAAAGTGAGTCCACTGCTTCTTTCCAATACCTGGGCAACTTATATACTGCTGAATCACCATATACATCTGCATCAAGATAATGCCTTGGCGCCTCGTCAGGAACTGAATGCCTCCTCTTGTCAGGATCTACCGAATGTTCGCTGATATACTGAGAGAAGTTTTTATAGAATTTACTCATCTCAGCAGGAAGTGTCAGGATCGCTCTTCTGTTAATCTCCCGATGTGCAAAAAAGCCCCAGGAAAAAGAAATTACCGGGATCAAAATCAATGTTAAAATAATAAATACACGTAAAAAGTTTATTTTCTTCATTGGTCTAAAATAAGCCAATTCCTTTTGAATACCCACTAATAATCTATTGATGAAAAATTCATTATTGGCACTATTATTTACTACCTTTGTAACCTGTTGAGCAAAAGGCGATTAATTTTACAGATAAAATACAGGGTATGTTTTGTGTTTGTAAATATTTTCGTACATTTGCACTCCTAAATTTGAAACAAGAAAAAGTATAGATAAATGGCAAATCATAAGTCGGCATTAAAGAGAATTCGTTCAAGCGCTGCTAGAAGATTGAGAAACCGTTATCAGCATAAAACTACTCGTACGTTTGTAAAACGTTTGAGAAATACGTCTGATAAAAATGAAGCTCTAGAGCTATACAACAAGGTTTCTTCAATGATTGACAAGTTAGCTAAGAAAAATATCATTCACGATAACAAAGCAGCTAACCAGAAATCAAAGTTGAGAAAACACGTTAACAGCCTGGCGTAATTCCCAGCTGTTTTAGCTTAAAATATTAAAGCTTTACCTGTAGATCGGGTAAGGCTTTTTTTGTTATCCATGCCACAGGATATCCATTTAACACCAAAAACCGCCCGGTATTTGGTGTTAATAAAGTTCGCTCTTCATTATTATCTACCGTTCATTGAATTATATGTGATCAACATATTTATTCGATTCGAATTCTGGTCCTATTAATTTATATTCGTATTGTATTAATAATATCAACCATGAAAAAATAATATTTAGTTACTTATTTGTATTACTATCCTGTGTAATCTATGCTCAGGAAGAAAAATATTATATTCCAAGAGAAATAAGAGAAGCTTACGAAGCCGGAACCAGGAGTAAGAATGGAGCCCCTGGTGAAAATTATTGGCATAACACAGTGGACTATAATATTAATGCGAATATCGATCCGGCGACAAGACTATTAACCGGAGCAGCTAAGATTACTTATCATAACAATTCACCTGACGAATTAAACACTATCGTAGTAAGACTTTATCATGATGTATTCAAAGAAGGTTCTAGCAGAAGATCATCTGTTAACCCTGAAGACATTGGTAACGGTACAGAAATCTCATCTTTATCTGTGGAAGAAGAGGAAGTCGATTTAAATGGAGATCAGGTGTCTCGTAGTGGTACAAATATGTATATCAGGCTTAGTGAACCTTTAGCTCCTGAATCTTCAGTTGAACTTGAAATCATGTGGCATTATACAATACCTAATACCTTAAGAAGAACGGGTGTTTATGACAGCACTAGCTATCATGTAGCCTACTGGTATCCGCAAATCTCCGTTTACGATGATATCTTCGGATGGGATACCATGAACTACACTATCCTTTCAGAATTTTATAACAACCTGGCAAATTACGATGTCACACTTACTATGCCCGAGAACTTCAATATCTGGGCAACGGGAATGCTTCAAAACCCCGAGGAAGTTTTCCAGGATGATATTCTGGAAAAATACAAGCAAGCCAAAACTTCTGAAGAAGTAGTTCATGTGATAACTGAAGACGATCTTCAGAATTATAAAAATAAATCAGGTACGTGGCATTATGTTGCAGAAGAAGTAAGCGATTTTGCTTTTAGTGTTAGTGATCACTACCAGTGGGATGCGATAAACCAAAAAGTTGAAGATAGAAATGTTTTAATAAGTACTGTATTCCCTAAAGGACAAGCCCAAGCATATTCAAAAGTGACGGACTATCAGAAAAAAACTATGAAGCATTTCTCTGAAGACATGCCTGGAGTTGCTTATCCATATCCTGCTTTTACTACTTTTATCGGATTAAGAGGTGGGGGAATGGAGTTTCCAATGATGGCTAACAATGCCGGTCCTGGATTGGGAGTAACGGTACACGAAATGTTCCACACCTATTTTCCTATGTATGTTAGAATAAATGAAAGAAGATTCGCAGCTATGGATGAAGGCTGGGCTCAGTATATCACTCAATTAGTGATAAATAAATATTTCGTAGAAAGCGAGGACCCAAATTATGTTGGTCTGGCAACAGGTGGTGGTACCATGGGAACAATTGAAGATCTTCCTCTGATCACTTCTACTCAATTTATGGATCAAACCAATTACGGCTACGCATCATACAGTCTACCTGGGTTCTTTTATGCAATGTTGCATGATTATTTGGGTGATGAAATGTTTCAAAAAGCATATAGTGAATATATTAATAGGTGGGCTCAGAAATCACCAACCCCATATGACTTTATATTCACAATGGAGGATGTAACCGGAGAAGATCTAACCTGGCTTTTTAAACCATGGTTTTTTAATTATGGAAATGCAGATCTGGCAATTACTGATCTTAAGGGAAATGAAATAACTGTAGAAAATAAAGGGACTCGTCCTGTACCCTTAAAGCTTGATGTTTATTATAATGATGGCTCTACAAAAACTTATACCAAGAAGGCTGATGTATGGAAAAATGATAAGAAATATACTATCACTATAGATAATGCTAAAGAAGTAAATTATGCGTTGGTTAGCCTTGGAGTTCCTGACGAATCTCAAAAGAATAACATCTCTCCTTCTATGGAGAAAATTTATAAATCCGTTGGGCCAGACATGAAGGTATCCGGAGAATATATGATCGATCAGGTGCCCCTTGCCATGTTTATTGAAGAAGAAAACGGAAAACTAAAAATAAGGGTGCCCCGTGGTGGTGTAAATAGCTGGTTGATTCCAGTAAGTGACAGTGAATTTAAAAGCTTGGATGGATTTATATCTATTGAATTCATCAAAGAAGGAGATGAATTCACAGCTGCAAATATTAGCGCCCAGGGTCAGGTCTTTACTGCAAAAAGAAAATAATCAATATTTAAGGCAGGTAAATTTTATACCTGCCTTTATTTTTTACCAAAACAAAAGAATTAAACTCATCAGTTTGATTCCACTTTTGGATTTATTCTGCTAATTAAACGTTTACCTTGGCATTTACCTTAGACAGTATTTTATTTGTCAGGATGAACACACACCTAAACATTAGAAGCTGGGCCGAAGAAGACAGGCCGCGTGAAAAATTATTAACCAAAGGAAAATCAACACTTAGTGATGCGGAGTTATTAGCAATTCTAATCGGATCGGGAACCCGCTCTATGTCCGCAGTCGATCTCTGTAAACAGATTCTTCATCACAATGACAACGACTTAAATAAAATAGCCAGAATGACCGTATCCGAATTAATGCGATTTAAAGGAATCGGTGAGGCAAAAGCAATAAGTATAGTCAGCGCACTTGAGCTGGGAAGAAGAAGAAAACCTGAAGGAAAAAACATTTCAAGAATAACCTGCTCGACTGATGCTTATAATATTCTCAGCCCGTTAATGAGAGATTTACCTCATGAAGAATTCTGGGTTATTTTATTAAACAGGCAAAATGGAGTTATAAAATCAATAAAGACAAGTAGCGGAGGTGTTTCCGGAACTGTCGTCGATCCCAAAATTGTCTTCAAAATGGCTATTGATCATACTGCTTCAGGAGTTATTCTTTCACACAACCACCCCTCAGGGAACCTAAAGCCCAGCCAGGCAGATCTTCAACTTACCAGAAAAATCAAAGAAGCCGGCCTTCTTCTGGAAGTTCCAGTACTTGATCACTTAATAATTACCAATAATGGCTATTTTAGCATGGCAGATGAAGGAGTATTATAAATTGAAAAAATGAAGCTTAAAATAATTATTGCCATCGCTTTTATTGCTGTTATAGGTATAACTATTTACAGTCTTTCCGGAAATCAAGAGGAGTCCTGGGAAAAATGGAAATCCGATAGAGAGGAATTCCTGAGAAATTCTTCCTCCTCTCCATTTAATGAAGCTGATGTGGAATTTGAAGGGGTAAATTACTTTGACTACAACCCTGATTATGAAATTAAAGCCCGACTAAGCCCGATCAGGCCTCAAAACCCTGTAAAGCTAACAAGTACTACAGGCGAAGATCTTACCTATTTTCAATCAGCTATGGCATCCTTTGAAATCGATGGAGAAAATTTCGAGGTCATGTTGTTAACCCTGACGAAACAAGATCCGGATGAATACCATCTGCTTTTTACTGATGAAACTAACGGCTTGTCAACCTATGGCGGTGGCAGATATCTCGAAATTCCTTACAAAGAGGCGGGGAACATCTTCATAAACTTTAATAAAGCATATTATCCTTACTGTGCTTATGTTCACGATTACAGCTGTCCAATACCTCCCAAAGGCAATTATATCAACATCCCGGTAAAAGCAGGTGAAAAAGATGCTTCTTAATCTGATATGATTCATTTTTTATATGGGTTCACAAAGGATATTGATTAATTTTGGGTTTTTAAAATCAGAATAGAACTAAATATGAAAATTTCGCTTAGCTGGCTGAAAGATTATATAGATGTAAATAATTTGAAAATTGACGAACTTGAAGAACTGTTAACTCAAACAGGACTTGAAGTTGAAGGCATAGAGAAATTTGAAACCATTAAAGGCGGACTTGAAGGTGTAGTAGTAGGTGAAGTGTTAACCTGTGAAAAACACCCGAATGCTAATAAACTAAAAATCACCACTGTTGACATCGGAGAAGAAGAACCTTCACATATAGTTTGTGGAGCACCAAATGTAGATTCCGGACAAAAAGTGCTGGTAGCTACTGTTGGAACTACTTTGTATCCCGAAGGTGGTGAACCATTCAAAATTAAAAAAGCCAAGATCCGGGGTGAAGCCTCTTTTGGTATGATCTGTGCCGAAGATGAATTAGGAATTGGCACTTCTCACGAAGGGATAATGATTTTAAATACTGACCTTCCTGCAGGTACTCCTGCCGCAAAATATTTGAATATTGAGTCTGATCAAGTCATTGAAATCGGATTAACGCCAAACAGATCTGATGCTACATCTCACATAGGTGTTGCCAGGGATGTACATGCTGTTACAGGCAATAAAGTAGAATGGCCAAGCATCGATTCGTTTTCAACTACCAATACCACGCCACCTGTAAAAGTGGTTGTGGAAAATAAGGAAGCATGTCCTCGATATTCTGGTGTTACGATCGAAGGCGTAAAAGTAGGTGCATCTCCTGAATGGTTGCAAAATAAATTGCGGGCTATCGGACTCACTCCTAAAAATAATATTGTAGATATCACCAATTTCGTTCTTCATGAAATAGGACAACCATTGCATGCTTTTGATGTTACCGCTATCGATAACAATGAAGTCCGGGTTAAAACTTTACCTAAAAATACTGTTTTCACCACTTTAGATGGAGAAGAAAGAAAGCTTCATGAGAAAGACCTGATGATTTGTAATGGCAATGATGACGGAATGTGTATCGCAGGAGTATTTGGTGGAGAAAAAAGCGGTGTGACTGAAAAAACAACAGATGTTTTTCTTGAAAGCGCTTATTTCAACCCTGATTACATCCGATCTACCAGTCAGCGTCATTTATTGAAAACAGATGCTAGTTTCAGATATGAAAGAGGAACTGATCCTAATATTTGCTTATACGCACTTAAAAGGGCTGCTCTCTTAATCAAAGAACTTGCTGGAGGAGAAATTAAAGGCGAAGTGATTGATATTTATGATACGCCTGTTGAGCCAGTCAAAGTTAATATGAAATATAACAATATTGACAGGTTAATCGGTATCAAGATTGAAAAGCAAAAAATAAAAGAAATTTTACAAAGGCTCGAGATTGAAGTGTCAAACGAAACTGACGAAGGCTTTATTTCAACAGTTCCTACGTATCGGGTTGATGTTACTCGTGAGGCTGATGTGATCGAAGAGATCATCCGAATTTATGGATTAAATAATATTCCACTTGGAGAAACTCTTAGTGCTGATTATTTAAGCAGTTTTGATGAGAAAGATCCGGGTAAAATTTACACGACAACTGCTCATTATCTTGCAGGGCTTGGATTTCATGAGATCATGTCTAACTCCTTAACAAAACCACAGTACTCTGAGGCAGTAGAAGATCTAAACAGTGAAGAAGATGTCGTAATACTGAATAAGCTTAGCGAAGATCTGGGGTAATGAGACAGACTATGCTTTTTGGAGGACTTGAAGCAATTGCAAGAAACCAAAACAGGAAGCAGAGTAACCTTAAGTTTTTCGAACTAGGTAAAACTTATCAAAAGAAAGGTGACAACTATAAGGAAGGATATAAATTAGCTTTATTCGTTACAGGTGATGCTGTAGAAGAAAACTGGCAAAGTAAAGCAATAGAAGCTGATTTCCACTACCTGTACGGAAAGGTTTTAACACTTCTAAAAAAGTTCAATTTTGATAATATCACAAATGAAAGAACTTCAGACGGTGTTTTAGCAGATGGCCTTACACTATATTCTAACAAAACGCCACTGGTAAAACTCGGTTTGGTAAAAAATGACCTTACTGCTATCAATGAAGTCAGAATGCCGGTGTGGTATGCTGAGTTCGACTGGGATAAAATGATCGATAAAAAAGATAATAGCGTAGTATACGACGAGATCTCAAAATTCCCTGAAGTACGTAGAGACCTTTCTTTAGTGATCGATAAAAATATTTCTTTTGATGATCTGAAAGAAACCGCCTTCAAAGCTGAAAGAAAAATGCTGAAAAGAATCAATGTATTTGATGTTTATGAAGGTGATAAAATTGAAGAAGGAAAAAAGGCTTATGCCTTAAGTTTTGTTCTTGAAAATAAAGACAAAACATTGACAGACAAAATGATAGATCAGAGTATGCAAAGATTGATCAAGGCATTTGAAAAGCACAACAATGCCTATATCAGAAAATAATTCTTTGTTACTGTGTATTTATTTAATAAGTCTGTATATTAAAGATTAGTATTCTGTTCAATCCGTTACTTTTTAAATGCCAATGGTGCAGGAAGACGTAGAATATGCCTTAAACTCACTGGAGCGAAAGATTAAATTGCTGCAGGCTGCCTATAATAAGCAGGAAGATGAGTTGCATGATCTTCGAAAAGATAACGCATCCCTGAAAAGGCAAATCGAAAGTAAAAACGATGAACTGGATGCCTATAAAAATAAATTAAAAATTAGTAGTATTGTAGACGGTATTCTGTCTGAAGGGACTGATACTACTGAGTTGAAAAGCAAATTAGATCAATATATATCTGAGCTCGACAAATGTATTGAAACGTTGAGCGACTTTGAACAATAATGGCAGAGCTGTTATCCATAAAAATAAAAATTGGAAACAGGGAGTATCCAATGAGGGTTCACCCTGATGATGAACAGCGTATTCGAAAAGCTGGAAAGCTATTACATGAAAAATTAAAAGCCTATAGAGACCGTTTTGGGTTAGATGATATGCAAGACCTACTGGCTATGGTTGCGTTTGATGTGATGGCTGATAAGCTTAAAGTTGAAGCTTCGACCGGACAGGTCACAGAATCAGCCCTGCTAAGAATCCAAAACCTGAATAAAGCCTTAGATGAAACACTAAGCACTACAGATATATAATTACATTTATCCACTTATCAGCTCTTCCCTTTTTCAGAATACAGGCTGTAAACTATAAAACCTGTTAAAAACTATGGACCCATTGGTAATAACCATTATTGCCGCGGTGGCCGGGCTAATTATCGGATTTGCCATCGCAAGCTTCTTATTGAAAGGATCCAATAATAAGAAAGTAAAAGAAGCTGAAGAAGTAGCACTTGCCAAATTAAATGAGGCTAAGTCTGAAGGAGAAAGGATCAAGAAAGAAAAAATTCTTGAAGCAAAGGAGAAATTTCTTAAAATGAAAGAATCCTTTGAAGAGGAAGTAAATAAAAAGAAAAACCAAATCATCACCAATGAGAATAAGCTGAAGCAAAGGGAGTCTACCCTTTCAAAGCAGATCGAGCAAGCGAAAAGAAAAGAGGATGATCTGGACAGAACCAAACAAAACCTTGAAGAACAATTAGAGTTTGTCAGAAAAGAAAAGATGAGTTGGAAAAAACCCGTCAGCAGCAGGTGGCTATTCTTGAAAAAGCAGCAAACCTAACCGCCGACGAAGCACGGGAGCAACTTGTTGAAGCCCTGCGTGACGAAGCTGAAACTAAAGCTAATTCTTATATCAAAGATATAATTGAGGAAGCTAAGCTCACTGCTTCTAAAGAGTCTAAAAAGATTGTTGTTGAGTCTATCCAGCGTACAGCTACTGAGCATGCAATTGAAAACTGCGTAAGTGTTTTCAATATAGAAAGTGATGATATAAAGGGTAAGATCATCGGACGCGAAGGTAGAAATATCCGCGCCCTTGAAGCAGCAACCGGGGTTGAGATTATTGTTGATGATACTCCTGAAGCAATTATCATTTCAGGATTTGATCCTGTTAGAAGGGAAATTGCAAGACTTTCATTGCACAGACTTGTTCAGGATGGTAGAATCCACCCTGCACGTATCGAAGAAGTAGTAAGCAAAACTACAAAGCATATAGAAGAAGAGATCGTAGAAATCGGGGAAAGAACGGTAATCGATCTTGGAATACACGGTGTTAATCCGGAATTGATCAAACTCGTGGGTAGAATGAGATTCAGATCTAGTTACGGACAAAACCTTCTTCAACACTCAAGAGAGGTAGCTAAACTTTGTGCTACAATGGCCTCTGAACTCGGTCTAAATGCCAAGCTAGCTAAAAGAGCAGGGCTTCTGCACGATATCGGTAAGGTATGGCCTGAAGAACCGGAACTTCCTCACGCAATATTAGGTGGTGAACTTGCTAAGAAATATAAAGAACATCCTGAGGTGGTAAATGCTATCGCTGCTCACCACGATGAGGTAGAAATGACTTCTCTTATTTCACCTATTATCCAGGCATGTGATGCGATTAGCGGTTCCAGACCAGGAGCAAGACGTGAGATCATGGAGTCTTATATTAAACGACTAAAAGAGCTTGAAGAACTGGCATTAAGCTTTAACGGAGTTCAAAAGTGCTACGCTATCCAGGCTGGTAGAGAACTTCGTGTTATTGTTGATGCAGAAAGCGTAGGAGACGATGATGCAGGAAGCTTATCATTTGATATCTCACAAAAGATTGAAAAAGATATGCAATACCCCGGACAGATAAAGGTTACTGTTATTAGAGAAATGAGATCTGTTAATTACGCTAAGTAAAAAATCACTATAATCTTATTAAAAGCCGGTATGATACCGGCTTTTTTTATTTTTAATTAATTTACATCTTGATATTATAACATAACGACCCATTTCATGAAGAAAACATTTTTTTATTAGCGTTCATTTATCTGGCAATATTTTCGGCCGATGCTCAGCTTTTACATAAAAATAGTAATGCCACCCGTGCAGACAGTCTTAGAGGCAGTATGCGACCGGAACGAACCAGTTTTGATGTGAAATACTATCATTTGAATATTTCTATTGACCCCGATGAGAAAAGTATTCAGGGTTATAACGATATCACCTTTCAAATTGATGAACCGACTAGTAAAATTCAAATTGACCTGTTTGATAATCTCAATGTAGACAGCATCAAATTTAAAGATAAGCATCTTGATTATGAAAGAGAATTCAATGCTGTTTTTATTGATCTGGGAGAAGAACTGCCAAAAAATGATATCAAAACTATTCGGTTTTATTATTCCGGCAAGCCTACAATTGCAAAAAGAGCCCCATGGGATGGTGGTTTTGTTTTTGATCAGACTCCATCAGGTGATCATTTTATTGCAGTTGCCTGCCAGGGATTTGGAGCATCTTCATGGTGGCCAAACAAAGATCATCAAAGTGATGAACCAGACAGCATGTTGATCAGTGTTGCTGTTCCAAATAATTTAAAGAATATATCAAACGGCAGATTAAGGGGTATTGATACTCTTGATAATGGATATAACAGATGGAATTGGTATATAAATAATCCGATCAATAATTATGATGTATCAGTGAATATCGCAGATTACGTGCATTTCCACGATACATATAAGGACCTTGATCTGGATTACTGGGTGCTTCCGGAAAATCTAGAGAAAGCTAAAGTACAATTTAAAGAAGTAAATCCGATGATGGCCTGCTTTGAAGAAAAAATGGGCTTTTATCCTTTCAAAGAAGACGGTTATAAACTTGTAGAGACTCCTTACCTGGGAATGGAACATCAAAGTGCAATAGCCTATGGAAATAAATATCAAAAAGGGTATTTGGGTAATGACCTTTCTGGAACTGGTGTAGGCTTGAAATGGGATTTTATTATAATCCATGAAACAGGCCATGAATGGTTTGGCAACAGTATTACAGCAGCTGACATCGCTGATATGTGGATTCATGAGGCATTTACAACCTATACAGAAGCTATTTACATAGAATGTCGATGGGGTTATGAGGATGCAATGACTTATTTAAATGGCATGAAAAGAAACGTTCAAAATGACATCCCAATAATTGGTCCTTATGGTGTAAATAAAGAAGGTTCATCAGATATGTACCCTAAAGGAGCATTGATGCTTAATACTATTCGTCATATTGTTGCTAATGATGAATTATGGTGGGATACATTTAGAAATTATACTCTTGATCATAAAAAAACCATCGTTAACAGACAGATAGTTCAATCTTATTTCGAAAAGCATTTAGGTATCGACCTGGGCACTGTATTTGATCAATATCTTACTACTACAGATATCCCGGTGCTGGAATGGAAAAGGAAGGGAAAGAAATACGAGTATCGCTGGACAAGAACAGTTGACGGATTTGATATGCCTGTGGATATACTTATCGAAAATGAAAAAACCAGGATTCATCCGACAACTGAATGGCAAAAATTGAAGTTAGATAACAAGGATGCTAAACTTGATGTGGCTACCGGTCAGTTCTATATATTTACTAAAGAAGCTCTGAACTAATTATATATTAGGAAGTAAAATAAAAAAAGGCTTGCGATGTAAATCACAAGCCTTTTTAACTATATATATTATAGTCTTAGGCTAATGCATTTTTCATTGTTTCACCAATATCAGCAGGAGATTTCACAACGTGAATTCCACACTCTGACATGATTTTCATTTTTGCTTCAGCTGTATCATCCTTACCGCCAATGATCGCTCCGGCATGTCCCATTCTTCTACCCGGAGGTGCTGTCTGACCTGCGATGAAACCAACAACTGGTTTCTTATTACCAGTTTCTTTAATGTATTTTGCAGCTTCAGCTTCATAGTTACCGCCGATCTCTCCGATCATTACGATAGCATCAGTATCAGGATCTTCCATTAACATCTTAACTGCATCTTTGGTTGGAGTACCAATGATTGGATCACCACCAATTCCAATTGCAGTTGAAATCCCAAGATCAGCTTTTACAATTTGATCTGCAGCTTCGTAAGTTAAAGTACCAGACTTAGAAACGATTCCGATTTTTCCTTTCTTGAAAACGAATCCAGGCATAATACCAACTTTAGCCTCTCCGGGAGTAATAACTCCAGGACAGTTTGGCCCGATCAATACAACATCCTTATCAGTAATATATTCTTTTACTGTGATCATATCTTTTACCGGAATACCTTCAGTAATAGTAATGATCACTTTTATGCCTGCATCTGCAGCTTCCATAATTGCATCGGCAGCAAATGCAGGAGGAACAAATATAATTGATACATCTGCTCCAGTTTCTTTAACTGCATCTGAAACAGAATTGAAAACAGGTTTGCCAAGATGTGATTGCCCACCTTTGCCAGGTGTAACACCACCAACTACATTGGTACCGTAATCAATCATTTGCTCAGCATGAAAAGAACCTTCAGAACCTGTAAAGCCCTGAACTATAACTTTTGAATCTTTATTTACTAGTACACTCATATCTGCTATGGTAAAATTTTGCTGACAAAAATAGGGCATCATGACCCAATATCAAAAGTTAACGATTTATAATTCGCTAAGTGTTTAAAAATTTAATAATCTTATTATCTTGATTTCTATTGTATTAAATCGTTTGTGTAAATGAAAAAGTCTATTACCCGGATATTTTTAGGTCTGATCACTGTAGTTGTTGTCCTTCTAATAATTGGTTTTGTATGGTCATTATCTTTTAAGCCGGATTATGATGAAAACAGGCCTCTTACAGATCTTCAGGATTCAGTAGAAGTATTTTATGATCAATACGGGGTCCCTCACATTCTTGCCTCTAATGAAACTGATGCATATCGTGCTCTTGGATATATACAGGCTAAAGACCGCTTTTTCCAAATGGATTTATTTAGAAGAATAGGAAGTGGTACTTTGTCGGAGTTATTTGGTAAGGATATGCTTAAAAATGACAAGTTTTTGAGGGCTTTACAGATCAAAAACCATGCACAAAAAAGCATTAACCAACTTAATGAAAATTCTCCGTGGACCAAGGGAATGAAAGCTTATGTAGATGGGGTAAATGAATATCTTAAAGAAAATAAACCAATTGAGTATTATTTACTAGGTACAGAGCCTAAGCCTTTTGCTTTGGATGATATCTATTATGTAACTGGATATATGTCTTATTCTTTCGCTATGGCTATACGGACAGAACCAACATTACAATTTATTAAGACTGAATACGGTTCTGAATATTTATCAGACTTAGCAATTGATTTTGATACATCTGCTACAACAATTCCGTCTTCCCCTACCTATAAAGGTAAGGATATTCAGGCTATGGCCATATCGATAAATGAACAAATAAATTCATTGAATATGCCTGATTTGATAGGATCTAACTCATGGATTGCATCAGGAACAAAAACAAAGTCTGGTTATCCATTATTTGCTAATGATCCACATATTAGTTTTTCCCAGCCGGCAATCTGGTATGAAGCACATATTATTACTCCGGAATTTAATTTTTATGGAAGTCACCTTCCCGGAGTTCCTTTTGGAATCATCGGCCATACTGAACACCATTCCTGGGGGTTTACCATGTTTGAGAATGATGATATGGATCTTTACCTGGGAAAAAGCGTTTCAGATAAATCCTATCAATACCGCAATGAAGAAATTGAATACGAAATAATTAATGAGGAATTCAAGATAAAAGATGAAGAGCCGGTTAATAAAAATTATCGAAAAACTGTTCATGGTGTGGTTATTAATGATGTTGTAGATGAATTAAGAAAATATGAGGATCCGGTTAGTTTATGGTGGGTTTATCTGAAATTCGATGACCAATTGATGGAAGCATGCTATAAATTTTCTCATTCAAAATCCGTTAACGAAATTGAAGATGCTATAAAACTTGTTCATGCTCCAGGGCTGAATGTAATGTACGCAGACACTACAGGAAACATTGCCTGGTATGCAGCTGCTAAACTCCCGGATAGATCAAAACAGAGTAATTCTAAATTTTTCCTTGATGGTGTTACAGGCAAGGATGATATTACAGAATACTACCCTTTCTCTGTCAATCCAAAGTCATTAAACCCTGAAACCGGATTTGTATATTCTGCTAACAACCAATCAGAGTCACTGGTAGATTCAATTAAAATCCCTGGTTATTATTTACCGGATGACAGGGCCAATCGTATTATCGAAATGATTGAAGGTAAAGATGATCTTGACATCGGATACTTTCAAAAAATGCAATTGGATAATTACAACGAAACATCCCTTTACTTTAGTCAATGGATGTCTGAGTATGCAATAGGCACTTTGAAAAAAGGACTCGAAGATTTTAATGGAAATTTCAATCGTGATTCGGATGTTTCTGCTAAAATTCAATTCGGAATAGAAAAATTTTCTGAGGAAGTATTTAAGGATGAATTAGGAGAAGAGCTTTATAATACCTTTTTACAAACTCACCTTTATAAAAGAACACTTGAGAAATTAGTTAAAGAGAAAAATTCTGTTTGGATTGATAATGTATCTACCGAAAATAAAGAGTCTGTAGAGCACATCATGAAAAAAGTAATAAAGGCTATAAACTCCAATGATTTTTCTAATTGGGCAAGTGACCATATTCTTACCCATGAACACCCTGTTGGTAGTCAGAAACCACTAAACATAATATTTAATGTAGGCCCTTTTGAAGTTGGTTCTACCAACGAAGCTTTAAACAATTACTTATTTAAATATCAAAACCGTCCTTATAAAGTTCACGCAGGTCCATCAATGAGGAAAATAGTTGATTTATCAGATGTTAATAGCTCATTAAACGTTTTACCTACAGGTCAGTCAGGCGTATTTAACAGTGAATGGTACGACGATCAAAGTGAACTTTATGTACAGGGAAATTGGAGGCCTATGCTCTTTAAAAAAGACGAAATTAAGAAAAACTCAAAATCAAAATCTGAATTTTACCCTGCCAACTAAACCTCTTAAATTACAAAAATTAATTAAGTAATTACTATTTAGCTACAAAATAGTCACCGTCTATGGTATCAGGACTTTTTGGTTCTTTAGACCATATATGTTCAAGTAGTTTATAAAACCCATAACAACCTAATATACCGAAAGGCAGTAAAAAAAGTGAAATAGCAAATTCTGATGTTTCATAAAGAAATCCCCATCCAAAAACATCATCCATCACTGCGAAAATTAATCCAGCAAGAAAATTTGCAATATAATAGGATGCAATCCCGAGTATGGCAAAAAGCCATTTAGATTTGTTAAAACTTTCAGATAATTGATAAAATCGTTTTCCGATAAAAAATATTAAAAATAATCCAAGCATAATATGATTCTAAAAAATATGAGGTTGCTAATATATGAAGATAAATTTTAATTAAGAAAATAATAATAATCATGATAACCTATTAGGTTTTAATTAGGCAGTTGAAATAGTATATAAAGAGATAGAGTGAAAGAAGGAAGGAGAACAGTGTGAGAGTGAATGAAGGTAGGAGAACATAGAGCGAAGAGTGGAGAGGTAGTAATCGTTGTAGGGATCGGGCATAAAAAAAGCCTCACCGAAAATCGATGAGGCATTGATAATAAAATGGCGATGACCCATGACGATAAATGTCAGGGTCTGGTCTTTCTTTGAACTATAATAAAAAAACCCTGACTACTTTCGTTGTCAGGGTTCTAAATAATAAAATGGCGATGACCTACTCTCCCACATTTAACTGCAGTACCATCAGCGCTGAGGGGCTTAACTTCTTTGTTCGAAATGGGGAAAGGTGATCCCCCTCGCTATAGTCACCATAAACTCTTGGTCAGTTCTTTTACTGACACCAATATCTTTTGACATATCAAACACACAAGTAAACTTCAGATTAAAAATAATCATAAGTACATTAAGATTGGATCCTTAGGAGATCCCTGGAAAGTTACAGGTAATTAGTACTGCTCGGCTATGCTATCTCTAACTTTACACCTGCAGCCTATCAACGTCATCGTCTCTGACGTCCTTTAAAAGAAGCCTCATCTTGAGGGGAGTTTCGCGCTTAGATGCTTTCAGCGCTTATCTCTTCCGAACATAGCTACTCGGCACTGCAGCTGGCGCCACAACCGATACACCAGAGGTTCGTCCAACCCGGTCCTCTCGTACTAAGGTCAGGTCCTCTCAAGCTTCTAACGCCCACAGTAGATAGGGACCGAACTGTCTCACGACGTTCTGAACCCAGCTCGCGTGCCACTTTAATGGGCGAACAGCCCAACCCTTGGGACCTTCTCCAGCCCCAGGATGTGACGAGCCGACATCGAGGTGCCAAACCTCCCCGTCGATGTGAGCTCTTGGGGGAGATCAGCCTGTTATCCCCAGAGTACCTTTTATCCTTTGAGCGATGGCCCTTCCATGCGGAACCACCGGATCACTATACCCAACTTTCGTTCCTGATCGACTTGTAGGTCTCACAGTCAAGCACCCTTATGCTATTGCGCTCTACGCACGATTACCAACCGTGCTGAGGGTACCTTTGGAAGCCTCCGATACTTTTTTGGAGGCGACCACCCCAGTCAAACTACCCACCACACACTGTCCCCGTCTAACGGGTTAGATATCACGTAAACAAAGGCCGGTATTTCAACAACGGCTCCACCACGCCTGGCGACGCAGCTTCAAAGCCTCCCGGCTATCCTACACATCGTTTACACAATACCAATGTGAAGCTATAGTAAAGGTTCATGGGGTCTTTCCGTCCCACTGCGGGTAAACGGCATCTTCACCGTTACTACAATTTCACCGAGCTCGTGGCCGAGACAGTGCCCAGATCGTTACACCATTCGTGCAGGTCGGAACTTACCCGACAAGGAATTTCGCTACCTTAGGACCGTTATAGTTACGGCCGCCGTTTACCGGGGCTTCAGTTCAACGCTTCGCCGAAGCTAACGTCCCCCCTTAACCTTCCGGCACCGGGCAGGTGTCAGGCCCTATACTTAACCTTTCGGTGTCGCAGAGCCATGTGTTTTTGTTAAACAGTCGCCTGGGCCTCTTCACTGCGGCTTCTCACCCGAAGGTGAGGAAGCACCCCTTCTCCCGAAGTTACAGGGTCATTTTGCCTAGTTCCTTAGCCACGAATCACTCGAGCACCTTAGGATACTCTCCTCAGCTACCTGTGTCGGTTTACGGTACAGGCTGCGTATACATATGCTTAGAGGTTTTTCTTGGAAGTCTGATTACGGTCACTATCTGCGCTCACGAAGGATTGCAGTACTATCACATTCAGCTATCGGTGCGGATTTGCCTACACCAACATTACCTACATGCTTTAACGTGCTATTCCGTCAGCACGCGGACCTGTCACTACTCCGTCTCCCCATCACTCTATACGCAGGTATCGGAATATTAACCGATTTGCCATCGACTACCCCTCTCGGGTTCGCCTTAGGTCCTGACTAACCCATGGCTGATTAGCATTGCCATGGAATCCTTAGCTTTGCGGTGGACGGGTTTCTCGCCCGTCTTATCGTTACTTATGCCTACATTTGCTTTTCTATCCGCTCCAGCATGACTCACATCACACCTTCACCGCCAATAGAATGCTCCCCTACCATCCGTCAGTTGACGGATCCCGAGCTTCGGTAGTATACTTTATGCCCGATTATTATCGATGCCCTATCGCTCGACCAGTGAGCTGTTACGCACTCTTTAAAGGAATAGCTGCTTCCAAGCTAACCTCCTGGCTGTCTAAGCAATCGGACTACCTTAGTTCAACTTAGTATACATTTTGGGACCTTAGCTGCGGATCTGGGTTCTTTCCCTCTCGGATTAGGACCTTAGCACCCTAACCCTCACTGCAAGTGAGCATCTGACAGCATTCGGAGTTCATCAGGATTTGGTAGGATTTGACTCCCCCTAGTCCTATTGGTAGCTCTACCTCTGTCAGACTCCACTCACGCTGTTCCTAAAAACATTTCGGGGAGTACGAGCTATTTCCCAGTTTGATTGGCCTTTCACCCCTACCCACACCTCATCCGAAAACTTTTCAACGTTTACCGGTTCGGGCCTCCATTCCGTTTTACCGAAACTTCACCCTGGACATGGGTAGATCACATGGGTTTCGCGCCTACCTCCGCTAACTACTCGCCCTGTTCAGACTCGCTTTCGCTCCGGCTGCGGGCCTTAAACCCTTAACCTTGCTAACGAAGAGTAACTCGTAGGCTCATTATGCAAAAGGCACGCCGTCATCCGTCAGCTGACGGACTCCGACCGCTTGTAAGCG
>NZ_CP028923.1:600000-790000 GCF_005166025.1 Mangrovivirga cuniculi | reverse complement strand
CGGTAAAGTCTGTTAATTTGACATAACCAACACTGTTATCTACCATTCCGAAATATGGAACGTTTTCTACTGTGATCCTCTGCCTTTCAACTTCTATTTCAATTGGTTTATCACTTCCATATCTTTCAACTGTAAGTGTAATCATTTTACCAATTTCCCCCTTTAACAAAGTACTCACCTGATCTTGCTTTTTGTTATCAATACTAATTCCATTGACTTTGGTGATCACATCTCCGGCTTTGAGTCCGGCTTCTTTTGCGGGCGAGTTTTCAAAAGGCATTACAATAATGCTCTTGCCATCCCGATTTCCAACAATAGCCCCTATTCCACCGTACTGACCGGTGGTTTGAGTTCTGTATTCTTCTATTGCTTCTTCCGGAATATAATTAGTATAGGGATCTAAAGAAGACAACATTGCATCGATCCCAACTTTTATGGTTGTCCCCGGAGTGACTTCGTCTACGTAATAGGTATTTAGCTCCTTATATAAAGTAGCAAAAATGTCGAGGTTCTTCTGAATCTCGAAATAAGTGTTAGTTGGGGTAAATGAGAAAAACCCAATTGAAATCACCAGACAGGAAAGGAGGAAATATTTAATTTTTTTCTTCATCGTTCTGCGCATTTAAGATATTATCAGCCAGTTTTTTTTGACATCGAATCATTGAAGATTCAATGTCAGAATAATTTAACATTTTCCTGGCAGTATAAATATACGCAATATTGATCGGTCTGGATGTGGGGATGTTATAAAACTGTGGTTTATTCAGTCTATAGGCTTCCTTAATTTTTCTTTTTAGTAGGTTTCTATCTACTGCTTTAGAAAAAAGCCTCTTTGGCACTGTAAATAAGGCACAATGATCCCCTTCAGTTTTATTTTTGTTAAAACTGTAATAGACTTTGAAAGGAAAAAAATAAAAAGAGGAACCCTCGTTAAAAAGTTCCTGTATATTCTTTTTACCGCAAAGACGTTCATTCTTTGATAAAGTGTAACGTCGATCAGTCATATATCGACTAAACCTAAAATGAGCTTAGGCTCACTTTAAATCATTATTTATGAGTCTTCTCGTCTGATACGGATAACTTCTTTCTTCCTTTTGATCTTCTCTTTGCCAACACAGCTCTACCACTAGTAGATGCCATTCTAGAACGGAATCCGTGCTTGTTGGTTCTCTTTCGTCTGGACGGTTGAAATGTGCGTTTCATTGTATCTTTTTATTAATTTGGGCTGCAAAGATAAGTTTCTTTTTTATAATTACAAATGTATATTGCTTATAAAATAAAAAAACTCTACATGCAAAGATACAATATTTCCTCTGAGCAACCTCTAAACCACTGGTTAAGTATTTCATTAAAAATAAGCGACAATAGTTCAAAACATCTGAATTTGTCTTTAGCAGGCTGGAGACCCGGAAGATATGAAATGGCTGAATACGCGTCTTATATAAGAAATGTAAAAGCCTTTGATAAAGATGGAGAAGATTTATCAATTAATAAATCTGATAAAAATACCTGGGAAATAGATCATACTCCTGAAGAGTTAGAAATAAAGTATGAATTTTATGCCGCTCAGCCGGACGGTGGCGGTAGCTGGTTGACTCCTGAACTAATATATCTCAATTTTATAAATTTTGCATTTAGAGTTTCAGGATTAGAAGAAGAAGAAATTGAAGTACACCTAAACATCCCAGTATCTTTCAAAATTGCAACTAGCTTAAAGGTCACTGATAAGAGATTAATTGCAAAAAATTATTATGAATTAATAGACTCACCTCTTTTTGCTTCTGAAAAGATATCTTTTTCTGAGTATTATGTGGATGAAACAAAATTCAAAATTGCTTTTTGCGGAGAAAATTCAAATCCTGAAAACTGGAAAAATGATTTTGAAAAGTTTACCAGAGAACATCTCGACCTTTTTGGAGAATTTCCTTTTAAAGAATATACTTTCCTGATCCTGGGATTACCATTCCAGGCATACCATGGTGTCGAACATAATGTCTCGACCATAATCATATTAGGTCCGGAAAAAGAAATTGAAAGCACGAAATATAATGACCTGCTAGGCGTTAGTTCCCATGAGCTTTTCCACGCATGGAATGTTTGCCGAATCCGACCGGTAGAAATGATGCCATATGACCTTTCGAAAGAAAACTACCATAAGACCGGATACATTACTGAAGGATTTACTACATACTATGGTGATAAAATTCTTGCTACTTCTGATGTTTTTTCTACTGAACAATTTCTGGAAGAAATTAACAAAATGTGTAAACGACATTTTCAAAATGAAGGAAGAAAACACAGTTCATTAAGTGATTCTTCATTCGATCTTTGGGTAGATGGATACAGGAACAGAGCTCCGGGAAGAAAAGTATCCATTTATGTAAAAGGATGTCTTTCGGCTTTAGCGTTAGACTTATTGATCTTAAGAAATACTAAAGGTGAAAAAAGTCTTGATAATGCTGTGAGAGAATTATGGAGAGCGTTTGGCAAAACATCGTTAGGATATTCAGAAAATGATATTTTACAGATATTGAACAATGTCAATGCCAAAAATGTGTCTCAGGAATTTTATACCCTATATCACCAGACAATTCCTATAGAAAACATACTAAATCCACTTCTATCACATGTTGGATGTAAATTGAAACAACAACATTCTCAATTGCTCAACGAAAGAAAGTTCGGGTTTAGATTATCACCTGATAATTCGGGTAAAATAATTGCAATTGCGCCGGGAAGTCCTGCAGAATCGCAATTAATGATCGGTGATAAAATCATCAGTATAGAAAATAAAAGCAAAGACTTAGCTGAATATTTAAGTTCTGACAAAGATCAGGATTCACTAACCCTAAAATATGAAAGGTTCGGCATTGAATATGAGACCTCACTGACCAGCGATGGTAAAACCTATTATGATTGGTATAAAATTGAAAAAAATGATTCTGTCAGTAAAGACCAAAAAGAAATGTTTAAAAAATGGCTGAAAAAAGAATTTTAATAATAAAAGGCCGGTGTTCCCGGCCTTTATTTTTATAATTCTGTAATTTTTCTGGATACTTCTCTGGCGTGACTCATTTCAAGTCTTGGTCCCATCACAGTAACTATTTGAGAAGAAGCATATGTAGCAAATATACCAGATTGAGCAAATCCATGGTTTTGTGTTAAACCATACAAAAATGCTCCGGCAAACATATCCCCGGCACCATTTGTATTTATTGCATCAACAGGGTAAGGTTCAATATCAATATAGGTTAATCCATCATAAATGATAGCTCCGTTTTTACCCTGTGTTATTGCGAAGTTTTTAGCGAAAGGTTTAAGAGCTTCCCTGGCCTCAATAATATTATCAGTACTTGTAAAACTTAATGCTTCAGCTTCGTTACAGAAAAGCATATCAACTGGCTCGTCTAAAAGCTCCATAAAAAAATCTTTAAAACCAGCAATTATACCAGGATCAGAAAATGTAATAGCTATTTTAGTGTCATGCTTTCTTGCAAGGCTCATAGCGTGCTTGATGGCTTTCCTGCTATCTGGTCCGGTAATTAAATATCCCTCAATATAGAGGTATTCAGAATTAGCTAATGCTTCTTCATTTATTCTTGAAGAATCGTACTCGGCGGTGATGCCAAGAAATGTGTTCATCGTTCGTTCAGCATCGGGAGATATCATTACCAGGCATTTTCCGGTAATACCATCTGGTTGTTCCTGGTGATCAAGATTAGAATCTACTCCGTTCTCATTTAAATCTTCCGCGTAAAAATTACCCGTTTCATCTCCTGCCACCTTACAAGAATAATAACCTTTGCCACCAAATTGACTCAATGCAATAACAGTGTTAGCTGCAGAACCCCCGCATTGTTTTTTGGCAGGTATATTATGAAGAACATTCATCAAAAAGTTTTGTCGTTCCTCATCAACTAATGTCATTAGTCCTTTTTGAATTCCATTATCAACAAAGAAAGTATCATCAACTTCAAACTCAAAATCAACAAGGGCGTTCCCCATGCCGAATACATCGTACTTCTTAGACATAATTTTATATTATTAATTGTATGGCATCCTTTCAAATTCAGCATTCTGATCAAAAAGATACCTGTAAGTTTTATGCGTTTTTAAAATTTCTCCTCCAATTTGTTCCACAACTCGCATCATCTTAGGATTAAAGTCTCCAATCCAGTTCATTTCGGTTGTTATATATTCATACTCTTCTGAAAATGCCAATTCTGAATATGATACAGTCATAGCCGCCTCAATGCCTTTACCTTGGTGCTCTGGCACAACTCCAAATACCAAACCCAAAGATTTATCAATTATCCCTTTCCATCGGTAGTAGAGGAATTGTAATTTTTGTAAAAGACCAAATTTACCATTGAACTTTCTGAATATTTGGTTTATATCCGGTACACTTATATAAAATGAGATTGGCTCTCCTTTATAAAAACCAAAATATAATAACTTGCGATCAAGAATTGGTTTAAGCTTTTTAAATATCATTTTTGCCTGGCGAATATCCATTGGTTTCACACCGCTGTGTCCGGCCCAGGCTTTATTATATACTGTCAAAAAGTATTCCGGCACTTTATCCATTTCATCCTTATCAGGATACTTGAAAGTATAATCCGGATTATTGATATTCAGCTTGGCTTTTTTGTAAAACTTATCATCAAAGCTCTTGCCTTTAACTATTCGGTAATAAGTATATTGATTGAAATATACATTAAATCCATAATCATCAAAGAATTTTTGATAATACTTCTTATGATATAACATACCATAATTTGGAGGATAGAATCCATCTGTCAGCAAACCCCAGAACCGATCCCTGTCACCAAAATTGATCGGACCGTCCATAGCTTCCATCCCTTTTTCTTTTAGCCATTCTTTAGAAATATCAAACAACTTAAAAGCGACTTTTTCATCATCTATGCATTCAAAAAAGCCAAATCCTCCCGTTGGTTGCTTATTACCTTTTTTGGCCAGCCTGTCATTATAAAATGCTGCAACTCGTCCAACTACTTCACCATTCGATTTTAATAGAAAGCGTATTGCCTCTCCCCCTTTTAAAAGTTTATTCCTGTTCGGGTCAAAAACCTCTTCAACATCATTATTTAATGGATGAATATAATTATCATCTCCATGATATAATTTTAAAGGAAAAGAAAGCCATTCTTTAATATCATTTGCTGTTTGAACGATCTGAACATTCATTTATATCTTATTTTTCTAGTTGAAATTCTATTATCTCATCAACTGGCAATACCTTATTATATACAAACTTGCCTACCTTAATATTCCCTTTAAGACTTACTGTGATTGATTTTGAAACCAATAAACTTAATAAGCTGTTTAGTTTTCCTACTTCTTTCAAATTAATGTTCAGGATTACTGGAACCGTATTCTCACCGAACTCGATTTTAGATTTATCGGTAATTTTTAAGTTTCCTACCGTTCTATTATCCTGAAAAACATCTATATCAACATCTCTGATATTCCATGAAATCTTTTCTTCACTCATCAGTATTACATCACCGGTTAATCTTGCCGATTCAGAATTGATTTCCTCAACAACAATATTTTCAATCCCGGTATATTCTGGAGGAACAGGCTCATTACAAGAGGAGAATATGATTCCTATGAATAAAAAGCTGATCCGTACATGCAACCTTAAAGAGTATTTATTCATCGTTATTGTAGAAGTTTGAAAAATAAAGTTGTAAAGATGCAAATAAAAAATGGGTTTACGACAAAAAGAAAAATAGGTGGAGTTATTTTTCATTTATATAGAGATGCTGCTGATTTTTATGATCATCAATTATTTAATATCAGTAACAATAATAATATTGGAGATGAAGATCTTGCAGAAGAATTGTTGATCGATATCAATCCGTCTAATCCGTTGATCAGCATCAAGAATATCAGAAAAGCACTTTCCCTCGTTAAAAATTAAATTTTCGAAATTTCCTCCCTTTATAAGGTCTGAATAATATCATATTCTTATCACTAAGTGCCTAAAATAGATTTATTCAATTTTATTCTATAAATAATAACATTCATTACCGAAGATTTATATTTATTCCTCAAATTATTACAATTTACTAATCGGTAATACAAGGTTGTTTTATAATTATTTTGAAATAATTTTGCATTATGCTTAGTTTTTGTCTGGCCTTTTTTATATTTTTAACATCCGATCAATTATAAGACAGGCTAAAAATTTAACTATTTATTGTTTTAGAAGAATTAGACTTTAGGCAAACAGAGAATTTTTTATGAATAGCAATAAGAAAAAATACTTGTAATTGACGACGATAAAAGTATATGCTGGTTGTTGGAAAAGCTGTTGGGTAAAGATTTTGATGTTTTCACGCAAACGAGTGGGCTTAAAGCCCTGAAATGGCTGAATACAGGCAATAAGCCCGATTTGATTATTTCTGACGTCAATATGCCGCAATTGAGCGGAGGGGTCTTTGTAGAGAACTTGAAAAAAAGTGGACTATTCAAAGAAATCCCTGTTGTGATGTTATCAGGTTATGATAATGAAAAAGAAAAGGAAAAAGCTTTGGCAGCCGGAGCCATTAGCTTCTATCAAAAACCTTTTAATCCGGAAGTATTTATTAAAGAAATTCACGAGCTAACTGGTAATAATAAAATAGGCAACTATGCATAGTTTTACTATTAATGATTCTTTAACTAATCAGACTTTACCCTCAAACGAATCATTTATAAGTCCTAAGACAAAAAAAAGGAATATAATCTTATACATAGGATTTAATGGTATTGCTATTTGCCAGCAAATGGTGAATTATGCTTATGACGGTTTGGCTCTAAATGAACCTTCAAAAGCATTTAAATGGTTGGAGGAGCAATTGATTCAGGGCCATAAATTACCAACTGCTATAATATGTGATGCTGATTTACCTGATGATGCTGCCTTTTCCCTATTTAATCGCCTAAAAGTAAATAACTACTTCAAGCACCTTCCATTTATTCTTTTATCATCAGAACCTAATGACAAAGATAAAGAAAAGGCTCTTAAATTTGGAGTAGACGATTATTACGACTCAGAAGTAAAAGTTGAAGATCTCGTTTATCGCATCCAGTTTCTCAAAGAATATAAATCTCTTTTATTAGAAACCGAAGAAGAAAAGGGTTCAATCACTTTTCATAAAAAACCTAATATTCCATTAGGTAAGCGCTCTTTTGATATTTTAGTTTCCGGATTTATAATTCTAATGATCAGCCCAATACTATTTCTGGTTGCCTTAATTATTAAACTCGAATCTAAAGGACCTATATTTTATATATCCAAAAGAGCAGGATCCGGCTATCAGATTTTTGATTTTTACAAATTCAGATCTATGAGGGTTGGAGCTGATAAAGAACTTGAAAAATTAAAGCACCTAAACCAATATAATGACGGAGGATCGTTTGTTAAAATTAGTAATGATCCCAGAATTACAAAATTTGGTAAGTTTTTGAGGAACTCAAGTTTAGATGAGCTTCCTCAGTTATTTAATGTATTGAAAGGAGACATGTCATTAGTTGGTAACAGACCGTTGCCACTCTATGAAGCAGAGCAATTGACAATAGATATTTGGGCAAAGCGATTTGACGCTCCTGCCGGAATTACCGGCCTTTGGCAGGTGACCAAAAGGGGAAAAGCTGATATGTCTGAAAAAGAACGGATGCTTCTTGATGTTGCCTATGCAAAAAAATCTTCTTTACTTTTTGATATTGGTATTATGTTAAAAACTATACCAGCGTTACTGCAAAAAGATAACGTCTAATTTTTTTATGCGAAATTTTCCTAAAGTCAGTATTATCACGGTCAATTACAATCAGGAATTGATGACACGTGAATTTCTTGATTATATTAGAGGACTCACTTATCCTAATCTCGAGACTATTGTTGTCGACAATGGAAGTGACCCAAAATTATCAAATTCAATCAAGGTTGATTATCCTGAAATTATATTTTTGAACAGCGATGAAAATCTCGGTTTTGCAGGAGGCAATAACCTGGGTATTTCCAAAGCTTCAGGGGAATTTATCCTATTGTTAAATAATGATACAGTTTTAAAACCCGGATTTTTAGAACCACTAATCAATAATGCCACTTCGATCGCTAATCTCGGAATGGCGACTCCCAAGATAAAATTTCAGGAAGGGGATAACTTAATTCAATATGCAGGAGCAACTGCTATCCATCCCCTTACAGGTCGTGGCAGATCAATCGGTCATCTGGAAAAAGATGAAGGGCAATACGATACCATATATGAAACTAACCTTGCACATGGATGCGCATTGTTGATCCCAAAAAAGGTTGTAGATGATATAGGTTTAATGCCGGAAATCTTCTTTTTGTACTATGAAGAACATGATTGGTGTGAAAAGGCAAAAAGAAAGGGCTATAAAATATTCTATATTGGATTATCTGAAGTTACTCATAAGGAATCTGTCACTGTAGGTAAAGGAAATCCACTCAAAACTTATTATCTTACACGTAACCGGTTATTGTTCATGAGAAGGAATAATCATGGGTGGCGTTGGATCTTCGGAGCTTCGTTTTTCTTATTTATAGCACTGCCAAAAAACCTTATACAGGAACTTTCAAAATTTGAATTTAAACATGCAAATGCAATAGTTAAAGGAGCGGTTAAAGGGCTATTTATGAAAAAAACTCATCCTACCGATCATTTAAAACCAGAAACAACCAACAACCAATTAATTAAACAACTTTGATCATTTGAAACAGGCCTCAAATGTGGGAAAATATATCCGAAATACTAAAAAGTAAAGAAAATGAGCTAAGAAAGGAATACCCTGATAAGTCAAATATCTCGATCAAATTAAAACTTGCAGGTTATTTCTTAAGCGGCATCTATCGCTCTGTTATGGCTTCTTATTATTTAAGAAAATGCGCTACAGGGCGGTTAGTGTCAGTCAATGGCAAACCTAAAATTAAAAACAAAGGTTCAATAATTTTAGGTGATAGAGTTCGTGTATGGTCAGTTATTGAAACTGCCAAAATATTCGTTCATAATAATGCTAAACTCATTGTTGGACAAAATTCAAGAATTAATGGCTGTCACATTTCTGTCACTGGATTAGTTGAAATAGGAGAAAATGTAAGAATTTCTCCTTATGTTTTAATATTAGATGATGATTTTCACGATATCCGTAACCACTTCGAAAAAGGTCTTCAATTACCGGTAATAATTGAAGACGATGTTTGGATAGCCAGTAAAGCAATTATTCTCAAGGGTGTAAGAATAGGAAAAGGGGCAGTAATTGCTGCCGGTGCAGTTGTTACTAAAGATGTTCCTCCTTTCACTGTTGCTGCTGGTGTTCCTGCAAAGATCATTAAACACATCAAAAATAAGCATGATGAAGTTTTTAGTTAATTTCTTATTCATAGTGCTGAATGTCAGTGTTTATGGACAAGAATTAAAATTTGATAAATTTAATTTTGTCACCGACTCCATAAACTATGAATTAAAATATGCTTACAATCAACCCACAATAGAAAAGCCTCCTCTACTAATTTATTTACATGGCGTCGAGGGTAGAGGCAATGATATCAACAAAGCGCTATCAAATAGCCCTTTCGTTTTAGGTGAAAAATTAAAAATTCAGGATGAGTTTATGATAATTACTCCTCAGACCTATAGACCAATCGACTGGCATGAGGATGTAGTTGATGCGTTAATTTCACACCTGGTTAAAACTAAAAAATTTGATAAACAAAAGATCTTTCTCACAGGAATTAGCATGGGGGAAATGGTGTTTTCAAATACATCACAAAACATCCGAATAAAGTTTCTGCAGCTGCTCCTATTGCAGGATGGGGAGATCCTAAACAAGCATGTAAATTAAAAGAATTGCCCATTTTTGCATTTCATGGAGAACTAGACCATAAAAAAGGCAGAAATACCGGTTCAGAAAACATGGTTAACGCCATTAAAGCCTGTAAAGGAAAGGCTCAGCTTTTTTATTGGAAAACACCGGTCATGATGCGTGGAGCCAAACATATTCGTCCGAAAAATTTTACTCACTCCTATTAAACAGCGAAAAACCATTTAGGAAGTTTGAAGAAAATATCGAAATAAAAAATAATGTTGAAAACTCAGCAGATAACGTACTAAACTATCATAAAATAACTGATCTGCATTCTCATTTGGATGAAAATTCAGGATTAGTTGCAATTAGTCAAAATGAATTTTGGACAATAACAGATAGTGGCAACCCACCCTATTTATATAGTTTTGATACAACAGGAAAAATCATCGATTTTTATAAGATTACCGGGGCATCTAATAATGACTGGGAGGAATTAGCATTTGATGGATCTCACTTTTTCATCTGTGATATCGGAAACAATAAAAATTTGAGGAAGAATTTTCAAATCTATAAAATCAATTATCGATTTGACAGAAACTTAAGACGTGTTCCTTCTGAATTAATTTCATTTATCGTCCCCGATCAAAATGCTTTTCCCCCTGAAAAAGACGAAATGAATTATGATATGGAGGCAGTAATACCTTTGGGAGATAGTCTTTATATTTTTACAAAAAACAGAACAGAGCCTTATACTGGTATAGTAAACTATTATTCATTACCTAAGACTGCCGGAAATCATACTGCTAAGTTTTTAGGTTCCTTTTCTATTGGTGAGGGCAAGATGCTTGAAACATTTATTACAGGAGCTACTTATCTTGAAAATAGCAATATTCTATTACTCCTTTCTTATGCTAACTTATATGTTATTTCTGGTTGGAATGGTGGACCAATAAATGAAGATATGGTAACAAAATTACCTTGGAAAAGCTTTAGCCAGAAAGAAGGTATTTCTTATTTAAATGACAAAGTCTACTTTACTGATGAAAAGTACAAAGGGCTACTGGGAGGAACTTTAAATAGTCTTCCTCTAACTGATATTTTAAAGAATGCTAAAAGAATTATTAAATAAAGTGTTGGAATAATTAAACTTAATTTGGCTTTAATTAATAATTAATATTCACTATTTTAGAAGCGGGTTAAGCAATAATCCTTAAATACCGGCTATAAATCATGTTAACCAATACCAACTGTAATGCAAAGGCACTATTTTGTCTTTTGTTAATATATTTGTGTACCACAGCAAAAGCTCAAACCTCACCAGCTGATAGGCAAACCGCACAATCCTGGACTTCGCAGGTAGTGGCTCCCGGAGAATCTTTCGGATATTGGGAATATTTACCGGAAGATTATAACGATGCAGGCAAAACTTTTCCAATTGTTTTATTTCTACATGGAGTAGGTGAAAAAGGTACTGATTTAAATAGGGTCCTTGTAGCTGGTCCTCCCAGATTAATCAGAAATGGAAAAAACTTCCCCTTCATATGTATTTCACCTCAGGCTAGATACCCATGGGATTGGACCCCTTTATTTGTGGATGAGTTGCTTAACTGGATGATCAATAATTATAAAGTTGACAAGAGCAGGGTTTATGTCACCGGATTAAGTATGGGAGGAAACGGTACCTGGGATTATGCCGCGTATGGAAATCATTCTAGTAAGCTGGCTGCTATTGTACCAATTGCCGGCTGGTTAACCGGAGATGGTTGTAACTTGCAAAGTCTGCCAACTTGGGCATTTACAGGAGAGTATGATGGACCAGGATCACCAAATACCGGGACGGAAAAAGGAATTGCAAGGATCTATAATTGCGGTACACCCAATCCTGAACCCCTTTTAACTGTGTATGAAGGTCGTGGGCATGATGCATGGACACCAGCATATAATGATGATAATATGTGGGCCTGGTTATTAGCCCAAAGACTTGGAAGTCCTCCTAATTCGCCTCCAAAAGTAAATTTAGGGAACGATCGTACGATTACATTACCGACTAATAGCGTCACTATCAATGCAAATGCTTCAGATCCCGATGGAAGAGTCACAACTTACCTTTGGACTAAAGTTAGTGGACCAAATGCTTTACTGGAAGGTGTTAATACTGCTACATTAACAGCTAAGCAGTTAGTCGAAGGTCAATATACTTTTAGATGTAAAGTTACTGATGATAAAGGAGCTTCTGCTTCCGATGAAATCATTATAACTGTAATATCTGAAGAGGTTAACAAGCCACCAACTGCAAATGCCGGTCCTGACATCAATTTAAATCTGCCGGCAGAAAATATTATAATTGAAGGTTCTGGAAGTGATCCTGACGGAACTATCGTTTCTTACCAGTGGGATAAAATTTCTGGTCCGAATATAACATTAACAGGTCAGGATAAACCCAAATTATCCCTGACAAATCTGGTGGCTGGAAATTTTGAATTCAGACTCACGGTAACCGATAATGATGGTGCTACAGCTAGTGACAGGGTTTTAGTTACTATAAATGAAGAACAAATAAATCAAAAGCCATCTGCCAATGCAGGACCAGACAAGGAGGTATCTTTACCAACTAATACAGTGACATTATATGGACAAGGTTCAGATCCTGATGGTAGAATTGTTTCATTTGAATGGCAAAAAATATCAGGTCCATCTGCTACCCTCATTAACGTATCAAGTCCAAACCTGACTGTTGAAGATATGGTTGAGGGAATTTATGAGTTTAATCTTATTGTAACAGATAATGATGGAGCCTCAGCTAGTGATAAAGCAATAATCATTGTTTCCAGTTCAAATCAAAACCCTGTGGTGAATGCAGGCCAGGATAAAACCGTAACTTTACCAACAAATACGGTTGTCTTAAATGCCACTGCCTCTGATAATGATGGTTCGATTGTAAGTTATTTCTGGGGTCAGATCGAAGGTCCAAATACTGTAGGCCTTGCAAATTACGAAACATCAGAAGTAACAGTAAATAATCTTATCGCCGGTACTTATTCTTTTAGAGTAGTGGTGGAAGATGATCAAGGGGCTACAGCCTCTGACGTGGTAAATGTAGTGGTGAAAAATCCTCCCACTAATTCACCACCTGATGTTGATGCCGGACCTGATCTTCAGGTTCAGCTACCGGATAATAACATAAACATTGATGCCACAATAAATGATCCTGACGGTGAAATAGCCTCAATTTCCTGGAGAAAAATTTCAGGCCCATCAGCAACAATTAATGGTGCAAATACCTCATCACTGATATTGACTAACCTTGTGGAAGGATCTTATGAATTTGAGGTAAATGTTATTGATGATATGGGTGCTGAAGCATCTGACAGAGTTAAAGTAACTGTTTACCCTGAAGAAACAAATAAAGTTCCTACTGTAAACGCAGGTGCTGATATATTCAGAACCTTGCCAAATAATACTGCATCCCTGACCGCAAATGCGACTGATCCTGATGGAGAAATAGTTTCATATTCCTGGGCAAAAATTGAAGGCCCATCAGTTACGATCTCAGGACAAAACACTTCAACTCTGGAATTAAGTGATTTGATTGAAGGGATATATACATTTGAAGTTTCAGTAGAAGACAACAGTGGAGCCACTGCTACTGATCGTGTAAGGGTAACGGTAAGTGCTGCAAACATCCCTCCTTTTGTAAATATTGGAAATGACAGATCAATAACATTGCCTTTAGATAGTTTAACATTCACCCCCAGTACCAGGGATGATGATGGAACTATTGAAAACTACCAATGGGTGAAAATCTCAGGACCATCTGCAACACTAGTAAATCCTACTGCAAAAAACCTTAAAGTTACCAACCTGCTTGAAGGTACATATACTTTCTCATTGACGGTAACAGATAATGATGATGCACAGAGTACTGATGAAGTGATCGTTACTGTTTTACCGGAAATAGCTAATATCCGGCCAACAGTTTCTACTGAAAATAATAAGATCATCTATCTACCGACAAACAGTACGACGATCAATAGTAATGCCCGTGATGAAGATGGTAATATCATATCTTACTTTTGGGCAAAAGTTTCAGGGCCTCAAGCATCACTTCGAAATATAAATCAATCAACTGTAACAGTCGAAAATCTGGTTGAAGGAACTTATCGATTTAGAGTAACAGTTGCAGATAATGATGGAGCCACAGCTTCTGATGATATAATTATTGAAGTTAAAGCAGAAAATAAAACTCCGGTAGCTAATGCAGGCCCGGATCAAACAATCAAATTACCAACCAACAGAATCGTAATTAATGGTTCAGGTAATGATGCCGATGGATCAATTGTTAGTTATCAATGGACGAAAGTCTCTGGCCCCACATTTGAATTTAGAAATCAAAATTCAGCTTCGGTCACTTTAACTAACCTTGTGGAAGGCACCTATGTAATTCGATTAACGGTTACCGACAATCTTGGCGCAGAAGATTCAGACAATGTCAGAATTGAAGTTTTACCTGCAGAGGTAAACGAGGCTCCGACTGTAAATGCAGGAAGTAACAGAACAATAACCTTACCTCAAAATAGTATCGTTTTAAATGCTACAGCTTCTGATAATGATGGTGAAATTACAAATTATTTATGGCAGAAAGTTTCAGGACCTGCAGCAAATTTAAATGGAACAGGTAGAGCAAGACTGGAAGTATCAAATATGGTAGAGGGTAAATATACATTTAGAATTTCCGTAACTGACGATGATGGTGCGGAAGCCTCTGATAATGTAATTGTTACTGTAAACCCTGAAAATACCAATCAAACACCGGTCGCAAATGCTGGCCCGAATAAAACAATCACGCTTCCAGTAAATACAGTAACCATTTCAGGTTCGGGAAATGATCCCGATGGCACCATCTCTTCTTATCGATGGAGCAAAATTAGTGGTCCTTCTGCAACACTCAATAATGCGAATTCAGCGACATTGACTGTTACAGATATGCTGGAAGGAGATTATACTTTTAGGTTACAAGTCACAGATGATGATGGAGCTTCTTCTACTGATCAAATGAAAGTGATTGTCCTTCCTGAGGAAGTCAACCAACCTCCTGTCATTACTTTAGAAGAAAATAGAACTATATATTTACCTGAAACTACTATCCAATTATCAGCAAATGCTACAGATAATGATGGCAGTATTGTTACAAGAGTATGGACTCAAATATCAGGACCTGCGACAACTAGTTTAGAAAATGATTCTACCAATACTGTGACGATTTCTGACCTTGTTGAAGGAGAATTTGTTTTCAATTTTAAGGTCGTGGATGATGATGGTGCTGAAGATAATGCTCAGATCACTGTTACGGTTCTATTGGAATTAGCTAATAAACCACCAAATGTAAATGCTGGAGAAGATATCTCAATTAAGCTTCCTCAAAATTCCATAGAATTATCAGGTTCCGCAACAGATGAAGATGGAGAGGTTAGTTTCGTATCCTGGGAAAAATTAGTGGTCCTTTTGTGACAATTTCAGAGCCTGATCAACTAAATCCTACTATATCCGACCTTGAAGAAGGAACTTATATACTGGAGTTAACTGCAACTGATGATGATGGAGATAAAGCTTCTGACAGAATAAATATTAGCGTATTATCCGAATCAATAAATCTACCACCCAGGGTCGATGCCGGAAAAGACCAATACTTTGTCGTTCCGGTATCACAAATAGTAATAAATGGTATCGTTGAAGACGATGGCGTTATAGATCTGATTAATTGGGAACAAACCGCTGGACCAGAAGTTACCCTAGATGGTATAAACACCGAAACTCTAAATATTACAAACGTAGTACCCGGCAATTATAATTTCACTTTAGTTGCTGTAGATGCAGAAGGATCAACCGGGACAGATGCTGTAGCAATTACAGTTCTTGCCGAAGGAGAAAAAATACCCCCAATTATAGATGCCGGACCTGATACCACAATAATTTTCCCTCAGAGAAATATTGATATTATTGGTACAGCTTTCGATCCGGTAAATGAAGATGAAATAATCAGCTTTAGCTGGAGGCAAATATCCGGTCCTCCTACTACAATTCTTTATCCGGATTCCTCCGTATTACATTTGGAACAGCTCCTGGCAGGAGAATATGTTTTTGAGTTGAGCGCAGCAAATGAAGATGGAATGGTCAGTAAAGATGAAGTTATCATCAATGTTTATGCAAGTGAATATGAAGGAATTAAGGCGCCAGATTATTTTTCTCCGAACAATGATGGCATAGCTGATTTTTGGGTTTTAGAAAATTACGAAAATTTATCAAATGATCTCTTACTTATTATTTTTGATAAAGCAGGAGACATAGTTTACGAGGCAGATAACTACCAGAATAACTGGAATGGCACGGCAAACGGAGGTGGACGACAATTGCCGGAAGGAGTTTACTTTTTCACCATAAGTGTTAATGGAACTGTTGTAAAAACAGGTAGTGTAACTCTATTAAGATAATCACATGATCAAGAAAATAAGTTTTATAATAGTCATAATAGTTGCTCTTTCTCTAAACCAAACAGAGCTTAAAGCTCAAGACTACCCGGTATCTTCCAGTTGGTTATTTAATCCGATGTATTATAATTCGGGCTACCTGGGGATGGGTGGGATGACTGAATTAAATATATTTTACCGTCAGCAATGGCAGGAAATAGAAGGAGCACCAAGAGTATTATATGGTAATATTCAGATTCCAGTAAATAAACAGATCACAATAGGAGGAGAAGGCATTTTTGAAGAGATTGGTTTATTAAGATCTACTTCTTTACGCGGTGGAGCCTCATATCATCTACAAATGGGGACTAATCAATGGATCAATTTTGGAATAATGATGGGTGCCGGAAAAGAAAATGTAATGGCTTCTAATACTGGAAATATCAATGATCCTGTTTTTACTCCCGGAATAGACAATACATGGTATATGAGTGCAACAGCAGGTATTGTATATTTCAACAGGTTTCTTGAATTGGGAATTAGTGCACCACAATTAATAGAAAGAGACTATGCATATGAAGGCTCGAGAGATCCGGTCTCTTTTGGTGGAGTAAATTACTTTACCTCCCAGGCTGCTGTAGTTTTAGAATTAGATAGGAAATCAAACTTCACTAACAAAACAGGCATCCTTTATAGACACAGACCTGAAGTTTTGGGAGATAGTTGGGAAGTATTTACAAGTTTCACGTTTTATGATGTGATTTCAGCTGGAGCTGGATACAGAAATAATTTCGGCCCTTTAGTACATATATCTATTCAACTTAAAAAGAGAGCGCGATTTTCCTATCACTATGATTTTCCTACAAACAATATTGAGGGATTTAATAATGGTTCACAAGAATTTAACCTTAATATTGGCTTAACAGATCAGAATTACTATTACAAGGAAGACCCTGAAGTTTCTCCTGTGGTAGCTATAACAGAAACTGAAGATGAAGCTGTAGCTTTTGAAGAGGACGTTACAGTAATTGAAGAAGATCCTGAAGAAAATATAGAGCCGGAGATTACCGAAGAAATTGTTGCAGTAGAAGAATTAGAAGATACAACAAACACTAATGAACCGGAATTTATTGATGAACCAGAAAATACAGAACCTGTTATTACCCCTGACGAAGCGGTGGCTAATAAATATAAAATGAACAAGGGCCATTATATAGTTGTAGGTTCTTTTGAAATAGAAAATAATGCCATAGGATATACGAAAGAGTTGAATGACGCAGGAATTAAAACGATGATGGGCTACAGGCCTGAAGCCGGCCTCTATTATACGTATGTTTTTTATTCGGAAGAGAATATTAATAAGGCATTAAAGAAGGTCTATCAAATTCGCAAAATAAACAGAGACGATTTTAAAAAGGCCTGGATTTTAACTATTCGATAGTTTACCATATACCTACGCATAAGACTAATTTTTTTATTGATTTAGATAATTAAATTATTCTAATATTATTTTTCATTTACAAAGGATTTAGGTACATTTGTTATTCGACATTACTTATGTAAGGTTTTAAATCATTCATTCAATTTCCGCAGGCCACCATACTTTAAGAATTATTTTTTCTATGAAAAAGGTATTACTATCGTCCATTATTATACTGATGGCTTTCTTTGCAGGAATTGCTCAGGATGCCGGTGATGTATGTCCTGATGACTTTAACGGCTCTCGAATAGGCCCTAACGGCTTCTTATATAGCAACTTAGGAGGCAATGCTGCTGATAGAGATACAATCGTCACAGATTTTGATAACATGACTCCCTGGGATTCTCGCAGATATATCCCCTATATGTTTAGAAGGGGTAATTACCAACAAGTCATGGATTTCAGAATGATCCATCCAAACGATTGGACAGCTTCCTCTACGAAGAAATGGCCTTTAATTGTAATGTTTCATGGACGAGGAGAACGTGGACAAAAATCATATTATGCTGATCCAGGTCAACGTTGTGACCAGACTACCCAATCCGCAATAGATGCATGGGAAGCAGATGGCCGCAGATGGAGAAACAATGATCATTCGATGGTTTGGAGTGGTCGGGAACATCGTGATTGGGTAACAAGTGGAGAATATCCTGGATTTGTACTTTTCCCTCAGGAGGCTTATGGATATTGGGTCAACGGATCGGGATTTACTGCTGGTTATCTCGATTTTGATAATGTTGAAAATAATCCAACCCAGGAAATGGAAATGACGATCGAGCTTATCGATCACTTAATAGCCCTAGGGCAGGTTGATCCGGATAGAATTTATGTACACGGTCTTTCTTCGGGAGGTTCAGGGTCGTGGTATATAACTATGAAAAGACCAGATCTTATTGCCGCTTCTTCACCAATGTCTGCTCCTGGAGATGTGAGTCAGGCAGATGAATTAGCTTATATTCCGATATGGCTAACCCAGGGTGGACAGGATGGCAACCCACTTCCGTCCGTATCACATGAGGTGATGGATGCTTTGAGACAATTTGGCGGACAGGAGAAAAAATATGAAGGTAATCCTAGAATTTATACCGAATATCCAAACAGAGGCCACAATGCCTGGATTGATACTTATAATGATCCTTATTGGATGGAGTGGATGTTTAAGCAGGATAAAACAAATATTACCATATTTGGTGATACTGCATTATGTCCGGGGTCAACTATAACTATGGGTGTTGATCCGAACTTTTTAGCGTATGAGTGGAAGAGAGATGGTCAATCAATTAATCCAACTACAAACAATATAACAACAGATATACCTGGCCAATATCAGGTGCGCTTCCAAAGAAATATTGGAAATAGTACTGAATGGAGTAAATGGTCACGTCCGGTAACTGTTTATCTTCGAGAAGACCGTACTGCGACACCTGAAATTACGCCTCTTAGCACTACTGCTCTCCCTCCAAGTGGAAGTAATGTAACTTTAAGAGGCCCTGATGGAATGGATTCTTATTTATGGTCTACCGGTGCTACTACCCAGGAAATTACAGTTTCAACGATTGGTTCCTATACACTTGAAGTAATTGCCCCGGGAGAGTGCGTCAGCTTACCGTCTGATCCAATGGTAGTTACCAGGGGACAGGGTCCAAATGTACCTGCTTCACCTGAAAACTTGTCCGGTGTAGTTAGTTCTGAAACAGAAATTAACCTTTTCTGGGAAGATAAATCTGATAATGAAACCATCTTCGAAGTTTACCGATCTACATCCTCTTCCGGCCCTTTTACCATGGTTGCAAGAGTTAATGCCAACGTAGAATATTATGAAGATACGACACTAAATCCATCAACTACTTATTATTACAGAGTTCGTGCAATTAACAATCAGGGTTACAGTGATAACTTTACAAATACAATAAGCCTTACTACACTAAACGATAACATAGTTCCGGAGCCTCCAAACTTAAGTTTAGTTGGAGTAACCGAAACTTCGATTTCTATTGAATGGGATGTACCAGAGGATAATTCACAAATTGTCAATTATAAATTATTCCAAAACGGAAGTGAACTTGTTCAGGTGAACAGAAACAATTATATCATTTCAGGTCTCACTGCAAATACAATATATAGATATACTGTAGTAGCTGTTGATGCCGCTGGCAATGAATCTGATCATAGTAACCAGGTAACAGCTGTCACTACTCCTAATGGAGTTAGATTTGATTATTATGAGTTTTGGGATAATATTAATTCGGTAGACGAACTAAGTTCGTTCACAGATGATGAATTGTTTTTCTCAAAATCAGGAGTAATGCCATCATTTACTTATGATCCGGCAGAAAGACTTTTCAGGTTTGGGTTTATTTATGAAACCTATCTCGAAATTGATGATCCCGGAAATTATACATTCAGCACCCGTTCTGATGATGGATCAAAACTTTATATAAAATTAGATCCACTGAATGACAATGATTCTACTCTTGCAGTTAACAACGACTTCCCTCATGGCCCTGTTACTGTGACCAGTCAAAGTTATTACTTAAATGAAGGTAGATATAAATTGCATGTGAGATTTTTCGAAAATCAAGGAGGTGAAACTTTACAAGTAAGTTACAATGGTCCTTCTTTCTCGAATATGATAATTCCTGCAAGTAAACTATTCCTTGGACCAGGTCGATTACCAACACCACCAAACACTCCTACATCTTTAAATGCGAGTAACATAGGTAACTATGAGGTGAGATTAACCTGGAACGATCAATCTTCAAATGAAACGGGTTTTGAAGTTTACAGAAGTACTACCTCGGGGTCAGGTTATGAGATATTAAGTACAACTGTAGCTAATGCTGAAGTTTTCATTGATGATACAGCTACTCCGGGTGAAACTTATTATTATGTCGTGCGGGCAATTTCAAATGAAAACACGTCTACTCCATCTAATCAGGCATCAATCACTGTATCTCAGGACAACACTGCTCCAACAGTGCCGACGGGACTTACTGTAATGACTGTAAGCAGTACAAATGTCGGATTGTCTTGGAATGCTTCTACAGATGATTTTGGAGTAAGTCATTATGAAATTTTAGCTAATGGTAATTTGGTTGGAATTGCTTCCAGAACATCCGGATCAGGTGAGGAGTCGGGCATGGAAATTATGGGATCAACTCCTTCTACTGCTGCTTTAGTGACTGGCCTTACTCCTGATACAAATTACGATTTCCGTGTGCGTGCTGTAGACGAAAGTGGCCTGGAAAGTCCTCTTAGTAATATTGCTTCTGCGACAACAGGGTCAGAGGTTCCTTTACCAGTTGAATTTGCCTATGTTAGAGCGGAACTAACCAATGAAGGTAGTGATATCACAATCGAATGGGGTACAGCCCTTGAAATTGATAATGATTATTTTGTTATCGAAAAATCTACAAATGGTAAAGACTTTAAAGAGATCGGTACAGTAGACGGTAACGGAAACTCTAATGATTTAATAAATTATTCATTTATCGATGAAGATGTAAGACCTAGAAATTACTATAGGATTAAACAAATAGATTTCAATGGAGATTTCGATTATTCACAAATTGTAAGTGTGTTAAGAAATAATCTCCCTATTAAATTCAAAGTTTTCCCTAACCCACTTGTACAAGGTACATTAAAAGTCCAGGGTGAGGGAATCGTACACGGAGATGACATAACCTATACAGTATTTGATACCTACGGTAATCCTGTGAGATCAGGAACAACTAAAACTGATAATTTATTAACCAACTCCGGACAGACCCTGATTCACAAACAAGAGTTAGCTGCAGGAATGTATTTTCTACAAGTTGTTTACCGGGATACCATATACAAGCAAAAAGTAATTATTCAATAAAAAACTTAAATATAGAGTAACTCCTGCACGAATATGCAGGAGTTTTTTATTTACTGTGGAGAAGAAGAGATTTTTAAATTATATCCATCAGTTCAGAGGTTTAGCTATTTTATTAATAGTAATAATCCATTGTTTTGGAATCTTTAACTGGGATCAATTTCCTAATGGTTGGTTTATTGTTAATGCAATAATCGGACGAGGAACATTACTCTTCGTATTCATCGCGGGGTTTCTATTTGAATACCTTTCATATAAATACAATTACAGCGTTTATTTGAGCAAAAAAGCCAGGTATGTTATTTTACCCTATATAGTTTGCTCACTACCCATTTTGTTTTACAGGGTTATCTTTCAGGACATCCCTCCCAGGGTGATCATTGCTTTTCCGGAAATTGTAGATTACAGCGGGATCAGTCAGGCTTTTTACTATCTCTTTACAGGTACACACTTGCTTCCATACTGGTTTATTCCAATGATAGCGTGCTTTTATATTATTAGCCCCTTGTTTCATTGGCTCATAAAAAAGAAAGTTGTTTTAATACCAACAATATTGTTTACAACAATTTCATTGATCTTTACCAGGGTTGAAACTACCGATATTGTTGGGAATTTGATTCATTATTTAGGTGTATTCTGGATTGGTGCTGTAACATGCATGAAGAGGGATGAAATATTTAATTTCACAAAAAAAAATCCCTTTCTACCATGGATGACATTTATCGTTTTATTGATCACTAGTATAACAATTAAAATCTGGACAGAACAGCAATTTTTTCTTCAAAAACTTGCGCTTTCCTGGTTATTGCTTTTTATCTTATATAGAAATAAAAATGAAATGCCGGTATTAAATATTCTGGCCGATTTGAGCTTTGGTATTTATTTTATCCATTTTTATTTTATTCTGGCAACAAAACCGATTGTATTAAAATATGCTCCAGCTAGTCCGGTTCTACTTACACTATATTCATTAACATACTTTGGATTAATTGTTTTGTTAAGTGGTTTGGCTACTAAATTGGTGAAAATACCATTTAAAGGATATAGTCGTATGCTTGTTGGTTCGTAATAATATCATTATGCATAAAAGAGCTTTTCTGCTAATATTATTCGCTGCATTAATATTCTTAATCAATAACCTCTACCTGGGTGGATATCTTAATTCAATAGAAACTTTGTCGATTGAATTAATGACCAGCCCTGAGTCGCTTACTGAAGCGAGGATTACCAATGTAGAACCCTTTAAATTCAGGGTTGTATTTCAGCAAATAATAAAATATACTTCTGAAAGCATTAATCCTGAATCAGCCGAGGTATTTTATTTTACATACCTTTCATACTCCCTGCTTTTTTATATAGTGTCAATACTGGCCTATTACTCACTCTTTTTTACAATTACAAAAGATAAAAAAACTTCCTTTTTTGCCGCTGTAATTATTTTACTATCTCCATTTTATTTAATGGCTTATAGCATTCCGGTTCATACAAGGGAGGACACTTTAGCCTACTCGTTGATTTGTTTTGGCCTGGTAGCTTTGATAAAAAACAGGTATACACTTTTAATATTTATTATTATCATAGCGACAGCCACACGTGAAACTACTATGGTATTACCTTTAGTTATATTGTTTTATCCCCGGATTTCACTTTTCAAAAGAGTTTTCCCACTTGTTCTTTCATTCATTGTTTTCATTGCAATTCGAGTGTCTTTGTCTGAAGGCGGAAATAACTTAGATAATCAAATAGATACAGGCTTCTTATATAATTTGAATCACAAGGTTTCAAGTATTGCCTTCCCTATTATATGTTTTCATATTCTATGGGCTTATTATTTTATGATGGTAAAAATCAATACCTTAAAGATTAAAACGACATCTGAATGGTTAAATTTATCTAGTTTAATAGTCCTGCTAAGTGTAGTATTTACTACGGTTTTGTTTGGGAGATTAAATGAAATCAGATTGTTGGCCATCGGTGCTCCATGGATTATGGCTGTTATATTGATCAGTAAAGAAAGGTGGTGGATAATGCCTGGGAAGGTTTTTATTATGACTAGTTATCTTGCTTGTGCTTTGATAGGTATTATTGTTGCAGTTATAATAAAAGAACAGGAGGTGTTCTTACAGGCGAAAAATTATTACGTTCCATATATAGAATGGTCCGGAATATTTATTTGTTATGGGTTAATAATATCTGTTGGAATATTGAAATTAATTTTAAGCTACCGCCATGAGTATCAGAAAGTCAATTGAAACAGAAAAATTAAAAGTATTTTCAGTGATGTGGGCAATTACTGTGCTTAGCCACCTGATTACTTTTGATGACTGGATTGAGGTACCATTTTACCTTGGGTATACTCTTGCTGTGTTTTGTATAGCTCTTTTATTAAGGCCGGGTTCAATGGTAATATTTATTCTGGCAGTAATTAATAGTCTGGCACTTTCATTTCAAAAAATGCCATTCATTCCAAATCACATGATGTATGAATGGCTAATCAACATTCCCCTCCTTCTATATCTTATCATTGCTTTAATTAAAGAAAAAAGAAATAGTGTAGGTGCGGACAGGTTGTTTATATGGGTATTCGAACCTGTTGCTCAGTGGGGGCTATTAATTTTATATTTTTTCGTTGTTTTTCATAAATTGAATTTTGGCTTTTTTGATGTTGATCATTCTTGTGGTGTTTTTCTTTTCGAAGGCATAATTCACAGGATGAATCAAATTTTTCAAATACTGAACCTACCTTCAATTGCATTAAATACTCCACTTAAATACGTTTCAATATATAGCACTATAATAATTGAAGCGATTATACCCTTATTCTTATTTACAAGAAGGTTTAGAACGACTGGTATTTTCATTGGCTTAATATTCCATTACCTTTTATCTCTTCATGCGCATTTGGGAATATTCAGCTTTAGTCTGATGATGTATACCTACTATGTATTTTTTCTGCCAGAAACCTTTTTCACATGGATCAGAAATTTCAGAGTGAAATCAATTACTATATATTTAAGAATTATACTTTCGGCTCTGGTAATCGGATTTTTTCTCGTATATAAATATTATGGTTATTGGGTTTATTACCTGACAGGTCAGACCCTGTGGTATATAATCGGTTTAGCTTATATAGTTATTTATTTGATATTCCTCAGGTCTATAAACCGCATTTATGAATCAGAGTTATTCAGGGTTGGTTTTCCGGGTTATGCGGGATTGGTTTTTTTGCTTTTTATAACTCTAAATGGGTTTTCACCATACCTTGGATTAAAAACTGAAACATCGTATGCTATGTTCAGTAATCTGAAAACAGAAAACGGTTCAAATAATCATATACTAATGCCCGAATGGTTACAGCTTTTTGATTTCCAAAAAGACCTCGTAGAAATAACAGACTCTAATGTAAAGTATGTTAAGAGTGATTACTACCATGAAGGACAACCCAGACTTTTTACCAATTTCGAAGTTCAAAGAATCATTCGAAACCTCAATCCGGGAGAAAAAGTTAGTTTCAAATCAGGAGATGATCTTTACACCATTGAAAATGAAGACGGGGTAATTAATAAAAGTGAAGGCGTTAAGAATTATTCATATTTTACTTATAAATTTTTATTATTTCGCCCTGTTTATCCCGGAGATGTTAGTTTTTGCCAGCATTAGCGAAAAGGTTTGAATTTAGTTTTTTTGCAAAGTGAAAGCATCGGGATATCTCCGTCTGTATCACCATATCCTACAATATGTTCAAAACTATTAAGATCTAAATCGTTATAAATGCGGCTTTTCTTTTCTTCGCCATAACAATTCATCCCTTCTAGTTTCCCGGTTATACGCCCATTGCTAACTTCCCACTCTGTAGAAATCACCTTAAACCCAAATTTTTCAGCCCAGGGCAATATCCATGATCTATGAGAAGCAGTTACAATAAAAAGCTGATATTCGAGAGAATTTAACTCATTAATTTCTTCGATAGCTTTTGACCGTATCATCCCCGGTAAAATATCTTTAGCAAAACTCTTTCCGTATTTCTCAAGTTCAGCTAGTTCCATACCTTTAAAATATTTCCGGATAAATTTCTGCTTTAACTTCCAATTGGGATATGCACCTATTGCATAAAGAACGATATAAGGAGACAATAAAATCGCTCCTTTCCAGAATGTGAATTTCCCGCGAACATATTTAATGAATGGAATAAAGGTATCACCGGTAGTAATGGTACCATCAAAATCAAAAAGTGCCAGCCTGCTTTTTTCCACCATCACATTTTCAGTCTTTTAAATATTGCTTCGGGAATATTCTTTATAATCAACATTATATATCTCCAAATTGGCAGGACATAAATATTATTTCTATTCTTTTTCCATCTCTTTATTATTAATCTGGCAGCTTTTTCGGCTGAAGCAGTAAGTGGTCCCGGTAAATCCATTCCCTCGGTCATTTTTGTATCCATAAACCCCGGGCGGACAGTCATCACATGAATGTTTTCATGAAATAACTTGTTTCTTAGACCAGATAGGTAGGCTGTAAACCCTGCTTTTGAACTACCATAAATAAAGTTGGACATTCTACCCCTGTCTCCGGCAACACTACTTATTCCAACAATTGAATTAATCTTATTATCTCCCCGTTGGGTTAAGTAGGAATTGATAATGGACACTGCTCCTGTAAAATTTCGATTTATAATCTTAAAAGATTCTTCTTTTTGAGTTTCAGCAACTATTTGATCACCAAGATATCCGAAAACCACAAATAAAGAGGATGGGTATGGCCCCTTTATATTTTTAAAGAAATCATCATGAGAGTCAAAATCTTCCGCATCAAAATACAGATATTCACATTCTACGTTGTATCGAATAGATATATCGCTGGAGGTTCTGCTTAGCTCCTCTGTTTTTCTTCCCCCAATAATCAGATCTTTCCCTTCTTTTGCCAATCCATGAGCTAATTCAGTAGCCAGGTCGGATGTTCCTCCTAAGATCAATATTCTTTCCCTCATCTTATGAAGTATAAATAATTATATAAAAACTTATTACCCAAAGAATAAGATTTACTACAGAAAACTTATCCTTATATAAAATCCTCGTGGGCGATCCACTTTTGTTATCTACAATTGTAATTTGCAAATACCTCAAAATACCTGATATAACAAACAGTGATGTTGCATATAAATGTTCACTTTGAATATTAGCATTAGGACTGAGGCAATACATTAAATAAGAGACAATAATCACCCCTGAGATTAATACCAAAGTGGCAGTCATGTATTCGAGATTGTAATTGGTCACAGATTGTCTGGTTAGATTTCCCGACACTGTGTAATGATATACATCATCCCTTCGCTTCGCCAAAACAATAAACAATGATAATAGATAAACCATAACAATAAGCCATTGAGATAATGGCACATGAGAAATTACCCCTCCGGCAATCACCCGGATTACAAAGCCGCTCGAAACCATGATCATATCCAGAATTGCAACTTGTTTCAAGCCCAGTGAATATGTTATGTTTATTAACAGGTAGATTAATAAAAGTATTATAAACCGATAATCGAGAAAATATCCAAGAGCCAAACCCGTAATTAAACATAAAGTCATAATTCCGAATGCTATGGTAGTCGACACTTTCCCAGAGGCTATTGGTCTGTATTTCTTTTTAGGATGCTTTCGATCATTCTCCCTATCTCTGTAATCATTGAATATATAAATTGAAGAAGCGATTAGCGAAAAGGAAATAAATCCTATCAATAAGTCTAGCAACTTGGTTGACTTGAAGAAATCCCCGGCAAAAAATAAAGGAATAAATAAAAATGTGTTCTTCACCCACTGGTCAATTCTCAGCAAGTGGAAATAAGTTTTAAGCATAATTTTGATAATATAACCCAAAAATAAGATTAATTATAAAAAGTATAAAAAAATGAACATTTATATTTAGAAATTGATGAATAAACTCCTATTTTCGTGTTCGTATTAAGAACAAAGATCTATGACCAACTCCAGAAGGATTATCTCTACTTCACAAGTAGTGATTATCTTACTTTTTTCTGTGTTGCCATTAGTTTTCTCCTATCCATATCGGATCAATATATTTTTATCCTGGGAGGGAGCTTACCGAATAATGAATGGCGATATGCCTTTCAGAGATTTCGGTATTCCAATGGGATACGCATACTGGATTCTTCCTTCATTCTTTTTTAAGATCTTCGGACCAAAGTTATTCACATTAATAATATATCAGGCATTTATAAATTTTATTGGAGGCCTAACATTTATTAAAATATTAAGATCCTTCAAAATAAACTCTTATAGTATTGCCATTGCCTGTGTAATTTATGGATTAACTTATATTTTTCTGAATTACTGGCCCTGGTATAATCATAGTGCATTTGTGTTTGGGCAAATCGGCCTTTATTTTTCGCTAAGATATATTTTAGTCTCTCAAAAATCTTATTTGCTAATACTAGCCGGTTTATTTTCTTTTATTTCCTTTTGGACGAAACAAGATTATGGTGGGTTATGGATCGTTTTTATAACTATTTTAATCATTGTCAAAAGTATTGAATCCAAACGAATTTATTTGCCCCTGATATCTTCTGCAGCATTCGTTTTGCCACTTATACTTTTATTTGCTTTCCATAGCGATCATAATATTAATTATTGGTTTAATTACGGTCAGGATCCACACAGTGCCAGGATAATGCCCGTAAATTTTCTTCATAAAATCTTTGGAGGATCATTCTTTGAAAAAGCCGGATTGCTGGTTATTGCCGGGATAGGGGGATACAAATTATATAAGAGAGAACTAAAATTATTTTCTTCTGATTTTTATCTTATTTTAACTGTTTGTGGAGTCTTATGTCTTGGATTAATATCTAAAGTAACCAGTGTTCTGCAATTAGGAAATGATGCATTTATTTACGCATATATATTTATAGGGATCTTCGAACCATTTAAGCTGATCAAAACATTTAATTTTGAAAAGCTAGCAATTGCTTTTATCATAATATTTCTGTTAGGCAGTGAATTATATTGGGGATATGCTTCATCCATGTTCGGTATAAGTCCTCCGGTTACTTTTAACAAAGTAGCTTCTGAGAAGAAACCTGAACCATGGGTATTTACTCCTTTTAATACTTTTAATAAAATAAAAGTACCAAAAAGTACAGCTGAAACAATGCTTTGGCTTGAGGATTATAACAAAACACTTCCAAAAGACCCTAAAGTTCTGAATATGACGGAGCTTACTCCGTTAAATCATGAATTTGGATGGGAATACGAACGAGGTACTCCTTTATGGTTTCATTACAGGGTCAGCATTTTTGATGAACAAGTCGAAGAATATTGTGCTAAAATAAAAAATGAAAAGTACGACCTGGTATTATTTGAGAATATTCCGAATCTAAATAATTTTTATCCTGATAAAATAAAAAAATGTCTTGATTCCGAGTATGAATTAATTAAAACCTGCTCAGCTCCCAGGCAAATTCCGGGAGCGACTATCGACATTTATGTGAAATAAAATATGCTTTTTAATTCTTTACATTTCGCATTATTTTTCCCCCTGGTAGTAGCGATCTTCTTCCTGATAAAGCCAAGATTTCGTCAGGTACTACTATTGGTTGCCTCATACTACTTTTACATGAGCTGGAAAGCGGAATATATTATTCTGATCCTGCTTTCTACTTTCATAGATTATTTTGTAGCTAAAGGAATAGAGGGGTCTACAGATCAGAGTAGAAGAAAATTTTTACTTACGATAAGTGTTTTATCCAATCTGGGCATTCTGTTCTTCTTTAAGTATTTCAATTTTTTTAGCTCGAATGTTCAGGACGTGATAAACGTTTTCAACATAAATTATGAGGTGCCCTTACTTCAGGTATTACTACCGGTTGGTATATCTTTTTATACCTTCCAGACAATGAGTTATACAATCGATGTCTACAGAAAGCAGCAAAGTGCCGAAAAGAACATTTTTACGTTTGCTCTATATGTTTCTTATTTTCCTCAGCTTGTAGCAGGTCCTATCGAAAGGCCTCGTCAGTTATTGCCTCAGCTAAAGAGCAAAACTACTTTCGATTATTCCAGAGTTACTTCCGGTTCACGTCTCATGGCCTGGGGCTTCTTTAAAAAGCTTGTAATCGCTGACAGAGCAGCAATGATAGTGAATGAGATTTTTAATAATCCAAACGATTATCATGGTTGGTATGTCATCTTTGGATCGGTGCTTTTTGCTTACCAGATATATTGTGATTTCTCAGGTTATTCGGACATTGCCATAGGTACAGCAAGGATTTTAGGCGTTGAATTAATGAAAAATTTTGAGAGACCATACTTTTCCAAAAGTATCTCTGAGTTTTGGAAAAGGTGGCATATTTCTCTCTCTACATGGTTCCGAGACTATGTTTATATTCCGCTTGGAGGAAACAGGGCAAGCAGACCCCGATGGTATATGAACCTGTTTATTACTTTTCTGGTTAGTGGATTCTGGCATGGAGCTAACTGGACATTTATAGTTTGGGGAGCACTACACGGCTTTTACCTGATTTTTGCCATCTTATATGAGAAACCTAAAAATAGAATTAATGAAAAGATCGGGTTAAATAAAGTTCCCTGGTTGTATAATAAGATTCAGCTCTTTTCTACCTTTATTTTAGTGTTAATTGGCTGGGTGTTTTTCAGAGCCAATAATATTTCAGAAGCAATCGTCCTATTTTCAAATAGTATAGAAATAAATGCATCGCAATTAAGCTTTGATTTATTAGATGCTTCAGGAAATCAGCTGATTGCATCTGTTGCATTTATTTTTATTCTGGAAATAATTCAGAATTTACAGGGAAACAAAGAAATAGAAGATTGGATGACGTTTAAAGGGAAACCGATAAGATGGGCTTTTTATATACTTCTTATCGCTACTATTCTGAATTTCGGGATTTTCACTAGCAATGACTTCATTTATTTCCAGTTCTGATATGAAAAAGCTACTATTTAAAATATTCCTTCTTTGCTTATCAGTTTTGATCATTAATGTGATAATCAAGCAATTTATAACCCTGCCCGTTACCTGGGGTTTTGAAAGGCTGGATAGTAAATACAATCATTTCACTGAAAACCTGGAAAAATATAACACTCTGATGATCGGTTCAAGTCGTTTGTATCGCCAGGTAAATGTAGGTACTTTTGATAGCATCAATAACAGGTCAGGAATTGATACCAAAACATTTAATTTCGGTGTTCATACTATGAGTGCGGCAGATACATACAGGTTTCTTGATGCTCTGTCCGATTCTCTTGAAAATGGAGATCTTGATAATGTTTTTATAGAATTGATGAATACCAATCACGTAAGTGTAAAAAACCTTGGTACTATAAGGAGTACTTTTTGGTATGATAAAGAATCAGTGGTTTTTGGAGTAAGATCAATCTTAAACTCGAACAGATCCACAATAAATAAAATTTATGGTTCAATTAGCCATCTTCTATCATATTCATTAGAGTTTACTAATGCAGGATATATTTCAAATTATCTCGAATATCAGACAATCGATACCAAATCAGAAAAATATCAATATTACCTTGGGCCATATCAAAGTGGATATTTCCCATTAATGGATGAGATGATTGATCCAACTACAGATGAGGCTGACAGGTCAGTTTTAAAAGCCAGATACGAGGATTTTCTCAGAGACACATCTTCTGCTACCACCTATAAAAATATTAGCATCGAAAGCTATTCTGATCAAAGTTATGATAGCTTTAACCAATATCATTATAACTATCTGGAAGGGATTATATCAAAACTGGAATCAAAAGGCATAAGAGTATTCATATTATTTCCCCCTCGTCAGACTAAAGAAAATTATATGGAATTAATTCCAATCCTGAACCAGTTCCCAGAAGAACAAGTGATAAGTGTTTCGAGTGGTATTGAATATCCTGAACTTTACTTGGCTAAATATTCTTTTGATTTTGGCCATTTGAATAATGAAGGATCGGAGCTTTTTACCAGAGAAATTAGCAGGAAATTCAGAAAAAAAATTAAGTAAGATGAGAATTGCAATTGAAGCACAGAGGTTATTCAGACCTAGAAAGCATGGAATGGAAGTAGTTACTTTAGAATTAATTCGCGCCATGCAAGATCTTGAGCCTTCCGATGAGATCAGAATCTTTATCAAAGACGATGAAGATAACAATTGCCTTTCCAGTAAAAATAACGTTACAATAACAAAGACCAAAAGTCAACCCTATCCTCTTTGGGAACAGCACCTTCTTCCATCAAAAGTAAAAAAGTTTGATCCTGACCTATTACATTGTACAAGTAACACCGGACCATTATTCCCGGGGGTAAAGACCATATTAACCCTTCATGATATTATTTACCTGGAATCTTTAAACTTTAAAGGAACAACTTATCAAAATTTTGGAAATATTTATCGTCGCCTGGTAGTCCCCCGCGTAGCTGCAAATGCAAAAAAATAATTACGGTTTCTGAATTTGAAAAAGAAAAAATTATAAAACGATTAAATATTCCTGATGAGAAAATCTCAGTAGTTTATAATGCAAAAAGTAAAAACTTTAAACCAATAGAAGATCAGGCAAAACTTGATGAGTTTAAAACCCGGTATAATCTTCCGGAAGACTTTATCCTGTTTTTAGGTAATACTGCACCTAAAAAAAATACACCGGCTATGATCAAGGCTTATTGCGATTACCTTGAAAAATCAGGTGATAGTCCTTTGAAAATGGTGGTTTTGGATCTGGATGAAAATGTCTTGAAATCAATTTTAGAAAAGACAGGCTATAGTAAATACAGGTTTCATTTCATTCTTCCAGGATATATAAGTGCAGATGAAATGCCTTTGATTTATAATCTTGCCAAAATTTATGTGTACCCATCATTGAGAGAAAGTTTTGGTTTACCAATTATTGAAGCAATGGCATGTAATACGCCGGTAATCACATCAAATACTTCTTCAATGCCTGAAGTGGCAGGAAATGCTGCGAGACTCATTGACCCATATAAACCTGAGACTATAACAGAGGCTCTCCTTGATCTTTCAAAAAATAAAGAGAAAAGGGAGGACTTAAAATCTCTGGGATTAAAACGTGCCTCCTTTTTCTCCTGGGAAAATGCCGCTAGTCAGATGTTAACTCATTATCATGAATTAATTAATTAACCTCCTCAAGCTTCATTCCAATCATCTCTTCTACCTCGAGTTTAGCGATTTCGCGATCTCTTTGGGTAGTCATTCGCTTAATTCTTTCTGTATTATAAACACGTAATGCTGAATTATATTCATTTAGTGTAGTTTCACCATTTTTAAATTTTTCTTCCAGAAGTTTAGCCTCAGCATTAGCATCTTCCATTGATACAGTATAAATCCTTAAAAGTTCATCATACAGTTTAAAGTTTTCATATCGCTGAAGTACTTCTTTACGAATAGTTAATTTCTGAGCATTAACTTCCTCAATTGAATTTCTATAAATAGCCTTGGCTCTTTTCACCTCAACAGGAGTATTGACCAGGTCTCCGAGTTTTAAAGTTAAACGGAAGTTATATCTTGGAAAGAACTGGTTGCCTTCACCCGGTGCAGGATCGATATTAAATTCATTAAGGTTACCCTGAGCTTCAACATTATCAAGCCAGTCCCATTGAGCGAGATGGATATCTTTTCGTGCAACCTCTACATTATTTTCAGCAACACGATTAAGTGGGTAGTTGAGCCAGGCCAGCCTGACTAATTTTTCTTCAAATGATAGCCCGGTAGCTTCTTCGGGCAAAATAACTTTATCATAGTCAACATTCTGAGCATTTAGTGATAATGCTCCGATGAAAATAAAAATGATTAATAGATTTTTCTTCATGATCATAAAATTTATTCTATAGCGGTATTATTTTTTTGTTTGTTTGTAATTATTGTTGCCATTTTAGCCACCATACCCATAGCAATAGCCCAAAATGTCATTGTTTCCATTAACATTGCTTCCTGAGGGTAATTGGCAACCATAACAGTGAATATAGAAGTTAGCAAGGCAGCCAAAAATATTTTCATGACTCCATCATTGGATTTGAAATAAGCCTCGACACCAATTTTTAATCCTAAAAAGAATATAGTTAAATAAATCAAAAGTCCAATCCATCCGGTATCTAAAGTTATCTGAACGAATTGACTATCAGGTGGAAATCCCGACAAAACAGGGTTCCCTGAAGCTTCCATGGTACTACCCAATCCAAATCCAATGGGGTGATTCTGAATATAAGGCTGAATAAATTCCTGGTTTTGAGCCCGGACATTATAAGATTTATCATCACCACTGAATGCAGTCTGAATAATATAGTGTTGAGCATTTAATGGAGGCATAATAATGAATACAACACCTGCCAAAAGCATGACTCCAACACCAATTATTATTGGCTTTCTAAAAGTCAGGACAGCATAAAAAACCAATCCTATTGGCACAAGCGCGTAAGCAGTTCTGGTACCAGTAAATGACATCGCATACAACATCAATACGATCAGGAATGCCAGAATGATTTTTTTCTGGTTGTTAAAAGGACCTGCTAGTAATACCATGCAAAGCAATGAAGAATATGCCATTATAATTCCGAAACTCATCGGGCTGGCAAGAAAACTAAATCTTCTCCATCTTCCGAAAGTAAATATTCGTGTTGCAACCTCTGGATGCTGGTATAACCACTGAACCTCATAGTCCATAAACCCAAAAAACTCCTGGAAAAGACCGTAAAGAGCAGCTAAAGTTGCCAAAACTAACCATGCCTTTATAAATAACTTAACCGTCTCCTTATTCTGGACAATATTATAAAATAAGATATAGGCCATAAAAGGAAAGAGAGCAGTTCTGAAACCGTTAAACCATAAGCTTCTATTATAAGCATATGGATTGGCTATTTGAACGAAAACATATAAAACAAAAGTAAGCCAAACCCATGTTAAGGCATTATTGGGAAATGAAAAGCGCTTTTCACTTTTCATTCTGAGCAAAATATAAATTAATAAGACAAAGCAAACACCATCTAACGCCAGACCTACTGGGATATCAACTGGAAGATATTTTCTCACCCAGCCCAGAGTAAATCCCAGCACCATAATAACGACTCCACCTGCTCTGAGGGATATTAAGGAGATAGTCAATATAATTAGCCCGATAATACCTGCAAGCAGGCCTGCGCTTATTGCAAATCCCCCTTTCCCATTACAAATGCAATGGCAAATGATAGCAAAGTTATTATCCCAATAACTAATATTTCCTTATATTTTATTACAAGGTCCTGCATCAATTATAATAGCACCACTTTAAAAAAGAAAAAATATGTACTTACAAAACAGAATATCAAAACAATCCATTTAAGTACTTTTTCACTAACCCATGATTTATCCAACATGCTCATGATTTCTGCCTTTAAATGATTTTAAAATTTCCCAAAATTGCTCGACTCTGGCAGCCCACGTATTATTTTCAGCTACTTTTATTCTTGTCTGGACCTTAGCTTCTGAATCGGATTCATATTCCTTTTTAATGCTATCCGCAAATTCATCAGAATCATTTCCGAAACTAATCACCTCTGAGAAGGTCTGAATATCTTCAGAAAATCTGGTGGCTACCACCGGCTTACCAGCAGCTAAATATTCATTAATTTTTAACGGATAAATACTTTTAGTAAGAACATTGCACTTAAAAGGTATTATTGCCACATCTATCTTCTTCAGGTAAGCAGGGAGGTCATCTATTTTTTTAGAACCAAGATAATAAACATTTGGCTTATTAAAGAGGTCGATAGTCTTATACTCATCAGTGCCCCTAGGCCCAATAAATATAAAGAAATAATCTTTTAGTTTATTTATTACTCCCTCCAGCAATTGATAGTCAGTTCTCGTTTCAAGATTACCAATAAATCCGACTACTTTTTCATCTACTCCTATAGGCCAATCAGCAGGTGTTTCTAATTTTGGATCTAAACTTTTTTGAAAAGATCCAGGTCTGCAGCATTAGGATGATAATATGCTGACCCTTTTATATCATTTTTAATTCTATGTAATTCCTTCCCGGTAGTTAAAGTAACATCAAAGTTAGAAATGATCTCCTTTTCTAACCTTGACCCATGTTTATGAGTATAAGCAACCTGCGAAATATCGTCCATTGACTGATATACAGAAACTTTTGGTTTAATATCTCCAGGCAATTTTTGAATAAAAAATGGATCGAACGCATTGAAATAAATAAAATCCTTGATATCAAACTTGTCAATAGTTTCCCTGATTGCCCTTAAAACTATTTTATTATTAAATTCAGAAAGAGAATTATACATCTTTCCCTCAGGGAGAAAATTAATGGGCATTGTCAGACCCGGAGTCACTATGATAAGATTTTCAGGTAAAGAACTGTTTTGTGAAAATCTCGTAGAGGATCCAAACCATACTTTCTTTCTGTCTTTAATCTGATTAGAATTATAATTACTTACCAGGTCCTTAAATGAGAATGGATGATCTACATAAAACACACGATTTGTCTTTGCAAATTCTTTGGCAAGAGCTAATGATGGTGATGATATAGGTGAATCCCACCTCGAAAGCGTAAAAAATAATATATCTTCTTTTGTTGTAATTTCTTTATCCATCATCACTTAACATATTTGACTGATAAGCTCAATCCTTTTTTATAAAACAGTAAACACTCCTTAATTACTCTTGCGAAACTGACACTCAGATTTCTGCTTAAATAAATCTGATTAATTATTAACCCAACAAGTAAAGAACTCAAAGTACCGTATGCTGCTCCCACTAAACCATAGTTAGAAATAAAAATATAATTAAATACGACGTTCAGAACAGCAGTGAATACTATAAAATAAAACCCGATTTTTGGTTTCCCTGTTGCGTCCATTACTATTCCAAATTGCCGGGCAAATGGCTCAACTAAAGCATAAAAAATTGTGACTTGTACTACAAAAGCTGTCTCAACATATTCAGCTCCTGCAAGAATTTTAATCACAAAATGAGGGAATATTAATACAAATATCACGAGTGGAATAATCAATGCTAATATTAAACCTACCGATTTTTCATACAATGGCGCAACCGCCTTTTCTCCTTGCTCTCTAATTCGTTTAGACGCCTGAGGAAAAAGTACTGTTGCAATACTCATAGTAGGAATTTCTACCAGACTACTGATTTTGACAGCTGGTTCATAAAGGGCCACCATTGCCGGAGACATCATAGATCCGAGCATCCATTTATCAGTGTTTTTAAATAACATCGTACTTATATTAGTACCCAGAGTATATTTTCCGAAATGAAATAAATCTCCAAACCATTTAAATGAAAACCGGACTCTGTTTTTAATGAAAGGTTTAGTGAAAATAAATCCAATACAAACCGCAACAAAAACACCAACTGCCTGTGCCATTGCCAGGTTTAGTAAAGTCACCTCAGGAAAATAAAACCAACAGTAAAGTACATAGAGAAAGAAGAACCCCTGCTTTGTAAAGTATATCCAAAATGTACCCCTGAAGTCAAAGTTGCTCTGATTTATATATTCAAATTGAGAAAAAGGTATCAATAAAAAGTTGGTGATCACATAAATTATTAATACTTCCGATAGACCGGCAGCATTCCATACTGATTCTAAAGAATACCTGAATACTAAAATTAATATGGCGATTAAAATACTATACAGGAGATTGAGAATCCAGGAAGCACTATAGATCATGCTATGATCCTCCTCCTCATGACTGGTAATATGTTTAACCAGCGGATTTCTGATAAACCCGTTACGTATCACTTCAAAAATTGAAGTAATGGATACAAAAAGCACCCAGATACCATAATCATATTTAGGCAACAGGCGAATAAGTAAAAGGAAACTTGCCAGACCAAAAAGAGTCATTGCAACCCTCTGCATCAACGTATAGCTCCCCGACTTAATCCAATATTTTTTATCCGATGGCGACATCTAAAAAGTTAGTATATAAATATGCTCTGAAAAAATTGATTTATTTTGCTAATGATGTATACTGATAGTAATTTAGATTTTTATATTTGCCACTAAATTATAATTATTATACAATTTAATGAAACTTTCGTCCTATTATTGTTTTTTAATTTATGTCAGATAATTCCAAAAGCTTATTTCCGGACTTTTTATTAATCGGAGCAGGTAAATCTGGGACCACATCTTTGCACAATTACCTGGATCAACACCCGGAAATATACATGAGTAAGATAAAGGAACCCTACTTTTTTGCATTAGAGGGCGAAGAAATAGTTTCCAGGGAAGATGATCCTTTAAACCTGTATGATTTTCCATGGGCAGTAACTGATTTAGAAGAATATCAAAAATTATTTGAGCCTGCTGATCCTTCTCAAAAAAAGGGAGAATCTTCTACAATGTATCTATATGGGGATAAAGCACCATCAAATATAAAGAAATATATTCCCGATGTAAAGATCATTGCGATCTTCAGAAAACCATCAGAAAGATTGTATTCAAGATACCTGCACCTGGCAAGGGAAGATAATTTAATGGGGACCACCTTTGATAAAGTGTTGGATAAAGAAAGTATATGGTGGCTACGAAATGACCTTGTGAGAGAAGGATTTTACTATAAACACCTCTCCCGTTACTACGAACTTTTTGATAAAAGCCAAATTAAAGTATTTTTATACGATGATCTGAGATCCGATCCTGAAAGAGTTATTAAAGAACTTTATTCTTTCGTAGATGTTGACCCGGATTTTAATCCGGATACATCGATCAGATTCAATCAGTCAGGGTTTGTTAAAAACAAGATTCTCGACAAGCTGTATGGAACCGATAGTTTATTGTTTAAATCAATTAAATCAGTAGTCCCGGGAATGTATAGCAAGCTTAAAGAAAATTTGATTATCCAGAAACAACTCAATAAGCTAAGAGGTAAAAATCTCGAAAAGCCGGGGATTGATCAGGAAATTGAAAAAACACTGACCCATGATATTTATTATGAGGACACCAAAAAGTTTCAGGAACTGATAGGCCGTGATCTGTCACATTGGTTTAAATAAGAAATATGCTTTTTAACTCGATTCATTTTTTAATTTTCTTTCCGGTAGTTGTCAGCTTATTTTTTATGCTGCCCAAAACTGTGAAGTGGATCTTGCTGCTAATTGCCAGCTACTACTTCTATATGATGTGGAAGTGGGAATATATCGGTCTAATAGTACTAAGTACCGTAGTAGACTATTTTGTAGCTCTTGGTATTGAGTCTTCGGCAAATGAAAGAAGGCGAAAACTTCTCTTACTGATAAGTTTAAGTGTCAATCTGGGGTTATTATTTTATTTTAAATATTATAACTTCTTTATTGACAACATCAACATGGCTGTTGCCATTTGGGACAATGAATACGTTCTGCCATATGCCGATGTGATTCTTCCTGTTGGAATATCCTTTTATACTTTCCAGACTCTCTCATATACTATTGAAGTATTCATGAAGAGAACACATGCGGAAAAGAACTTTGGCATTTTCGCACTATATGTCAGTTTTTTCCCTCAACTGGTTGCTGGTCCGATAGAAAGACCTCAGAACTTACTGGGTCAACTTCGTGGACTTAAGGGATTCAGATATGAAAATGTTGTTCTGGGTTTAAGGCAAATGTTATGGGGAATGTTTAAGAAGGTAGTAATTGCGGATAGACTGGCCTTTTTTGTAAACCTTGTTTACGATAACCCTGATCAGTTTCATGGCCCTGGCCAATAATGGCTACCCTTTTCTTTACATTTCAGATTTATTGTGATTTTAGTGGATACTCAGATATTGCCATTGGTGCAGCCAGAGTAATAAACATCGATCTGATGACTAACTTCAGAACTCCGTATTTCAGTAAATCAGTTAAAGAGTTCTGGGGCAGATGGCATATATCGCTATCAACCTGGTTCAGAGATTATGTGTACATTCCACTTGGAGGAAATAGAGTTTCAGTATTCAGGTGGGTACTTAATTTATTTATCACATTCGTGGTCTCAGGTATTTGGCATGGTGCTGCCTGGACTTTCGTTATTTGGGGTCTTATTCACGGACTTGCAGTGTCAATTGAAAGTTATCATGGAGTCAGACCACTATTTAAGTTTAAATTCCCAAGCTGGGTTCAGCGTTCGTATACACTATTCCTAGTAATATTTGCCTGGATCTTTTTCAGAGCACCAGGTCTTAATGAGGCCATAGATATTATCGATAATATGTTAAATTGGAATGCAAATATCGTTGGTGAGATCAAACGAATAGAGACAAAAGAACTTTATAATCTCGCTATTGGTATTCCATTAATCCTTTTATTGCTGGTTATCGAAATGATGATGCAATGGAAAACAACTATTGCATTATTTCACAAGCAAAGGTGGGTTAGATGGGCTTCCTATATCTTTTTATTAATTATTATAGCTTTATTTGGTGTCTTTGTCGACCCAAGTGACTTTATATATTTCCAGTTTTAAAATGAAAAAGTTAATAAAATATCTTTTGCTCTTCCTGGTCATTGTTTATTCAACTTTTTGGTTGCTGGATGTCCTGTTTACTAATATTTACCAACAAGGGTCTTATTACAAAACTCAATGGCTAAATAACAAAGAAAATAATGTATATGATTTTGCGATTCATGGAAGTAGCAGGCCATATACTTGCATTGATACTGAGGAGATAGTTGAGGAAACCAAAATGGATGGGATTAATATATCATTGGATGGTAGTACTACACCTACTCATGCCTTAATGCTGGAAATGTTCTTGAATCGGGGAAATAAAATAAAGACCCTCTACCTGAATGTAGATAACTGGGAAGCAAATACAGAGGTTATTGGAAAGTTTTCCTACCCTCGTTTTTTTCCATATTATAAAGAAGAAGCTGTATACGACCATTATAAAGAATTTGGATTAAAATGGAAGTTATACCGCTATTTGCCATTTGTCAGATATGCTGAACAAAATACCACCTGGGGATTGCATCAACTGGCTAACAGTCTGCTAAACTTTAAACGACCTGCATACGACAGCTATGGCACCAAAATATACGAAAGTACAGATTACCATGGCACCAGGGAATTATTTGAATATGATTTTGATACCACAGGACAAATGAAATATCTCAACAGGATCATTTCTATGTGTAATGAAAATGATATCGAACTGGTAGTATTCGTTTGCCCATTTGCCAATGCCGAAACTGATGAGGAATACTATGCAGGCATCAATGAGTTTGAAATATATCTACAAAAGAGAGGTGTCGAATTCTATAATTTTGGTGATAAGTACAATAAAGAATTCGATCTCTTTGTTGATGAGGACCATTTAAATAAATATGGTGTTGAGCTTTTTACAAAAGACATGATAGAGATGATCAACCAACACAAATAAAAAAAGCCGGGGAATAATCCCGGCTTTTTACCACATACAACTATCTATTCCCCTTTTATTCTTTTAATATTCTTACTGGCATTCCATCGAAGCCTGCCCCACTTACTTTTATGTAATAAGTTCCTGTTGGGAAATTTGCAGAACCAAGTTCGACAGTGAATTCTGTCATTGTCTCAGTTACCTGATATGAATTCTGGTAGTAATTCACGCCATTTGCATCCATGATCTCAACATCAGCAGTTCCAGACTTACCTGCTTCAAATCCTACATTAATATAATCACTAAAAGGATTTGGATAAGGCTTTATACCAGAAGTACTTGAAGTAGTCATTGCAGCTGAGTTAGTGCTTGTGCCCCCTATTTCTTCTATAATCAAGGCATTGATATATCCATACATAGCACCAGAAGCAGCCTGAACATTTATATGAATCTCACCATTCGAATTAGGTGATATTTCTTTTAATGACACCCATTTGTCTGTATTGAAGCCTGTTTGAACTTTTCCAGACTTGCCACCAGAAGTAAATACTGTGGTTCTGTCTCCTCCACCATCTCGACTACCGAAAAGGTTTAAGTTATAAGTAAGAGAAGAATTTAGACCAGTTATTATAATTCTACCAACATCTCCTGGCATAACATAATAGAATGTTTTCATTACATTATCAGGAAGAATCTCGTCAGTATTATTAGTTGTCATTCCATTAGCAGATGCAGATCTGAATCCATTACCGATTTTGATTTTAGCATTTGTTTTAGATCCGGAAGTATTTTCCAATATTGAAGTTACAAATCCTGCATCAGGATAAGATTTAGTAGAGTTCCAATCCGCAACATCAGTAGTGAGATGAGTGAAGTTAACATTCATTGTTCCACTTACTGTACCATCATTACTGCTGTTACCATCATCAGGTGAAGTATTATCTCCTGTTAACCATGAAGAAGGAACAACTTGTCTTGTGATACCAGGTCCTGAAACTTCAAGCTTTAATGTCTCGCCACCCCAGTTTTCCATATATTCTAATACGAATGGAGTTGCAGTATTATTTAAGTTAACCTTAGCTTGTTTTGTTACTGCACCATGCAATCCATCGTTATTGATTACAGTACTTCCGTTGATCTTTAATTTCGAACCGTCATCTGAAGTCAGATAAAAAGTATATTCACCTGATGTTGGAACGGTTATGCTTCCTAGAAATTCTAGTAAGAAAGTATTGCTGGCATCAGCATAAGATAGACTTATATCAGTTGCTGTACCTGATTTCTTAGGAGTTAACCTTGAAAAATCCGGAAGATTGCTATAAGTACCTTCATAATAATTATAAGTAAAAGATCCGTCTTGCACTGGTCCTGTATCTCCTGAATCATCTCCTTTTTTCACATATACATAAGTATCATCGTATCCCATGTTACCTTTATCATCATAAGCAATGAATCTGAACTTATAAGTTCCTTCAACCATATTGGTCAGATTCAATGATGATTTTTTCAGATCGCTCATGGTTACCGAAGGCCCCATCAGTTTTTGCCATTGGTAAGTCATCGCTCCACCTTCAGGATCAGAAACTGTAGGATTTAAAGTTACTGAGTTTGCAGGAAGAGTAATTACTCTATCTGCTCCAAGGTTGACGCTAGGAGGTTGATTAGTCACATCTTCTTTTACTGTTACTATTACCTGATCCTTAGCAGTTTGACCTGCACCATCTGTAGCTACAACCTGAAATGTATAAGACCCTGCAGCCATTCCGGAAACATATAATGTCTTCGTATTAATTCCGCTTAAATTAGCTGAGCCACCTGATATCTTTGACCACTTGACAGAAACAGATTTACCGGCTGTGTGACCAGTTGTAGCTTTTAAAGAAATACTATTAGTGGGCAAAGTAATTGATTGATCATATGGGGCCTGAACAGTCGGAGTTCCTGTCGTTGGTTCAGAACCACCACCCGATGTACTTCCTCTTCGTTGAGATAACATCCAATTCCAGGTATTATCATCACCATAAGCCCTATCCCAGGCATTGTGGCCTACACCTGCATAAACTGTAAGCTTAGGAGCAGGCGTTGGATTCGAAACACAATTTTTATATGCAGCAACTGCTTTTTCAGTACCAGTATTTGGTGATCCTGGACCATCATACTCTCCAGTGAATCCCCATATTGGAAGATCTTTAAGATTACAACCATCTTTGGTCATCCATCCTGCGATTGGTACTATAGCTGCTAATTTGTCAGCATAATTGCTGGTTGCAGCATAATCCCAAACACCGTTTCCTCCCATACTCAAACCAGTAAGGTAAACTCTATCAGGATCAATATTATATTTATTAATCATTTCAGTGACAATTTCATCCACGAAGTCCGGAGACCAATCCCAGGGATACCTTGTTTGTGGCGAAATCATAACAAATGGAAAATCCTTTCCATACTTAACCTGTCTTGGAGGTCCTGTAGCTAGAACCCTATTTAAGTCAGAACCCTTTTCACCCATACCGTGAAGGAATATTACTAAAGGTTTTTTAGTTCCTGATGTATTATAATCTGATGGTAAATACTCCCAATAGCCAAAGGTTTCTCCCGGAGCTACTGTTTGTGATGTGAATGATTGTTGTGTTTGTCGATCGGCAGGCGATGTCTGAGCTACTGCCTGAAACGCAGTACCCAATAAGATTATTAAAAGAAGCCCGCGGAATAGAATTTTAGTTCTCTCCATCTAATTTGCTGGTTTTGAGTTTTAATTAATCAGCCACGAATAGCTGATTGTCAAGTATATCGATTGCAAATGTATGGCTCCTACTATTAACTAAACACCCGGTTTCGGGCATATTCGAATGAATGTAAGAAATTGAATAATTGTAATATAAAAAGAAACCACAGAGTCATTCTGTGGTGTTTAAATTGAAATATTGCTAGTCATAGTGGCACTATAGCTACTTTTGTGGAAGTTAGATTTTAAGGTGTGGAAATCTTCCACATGCAAGCCACACCCCTCCGAAAACGTTTGCGATGTAAAAAAAGTGACAAGAATTGAATTATTTTACTCGTGAACTATTCTTTTTCGACAGATTTTTTTGTTTTTGGAGTATGAAAATTGGTTTTGTGAGCTCTAGTAACTCCAAAAATACCTACTGCCATCGCATATATAGCTTTGGGTAATTGCATTGCAGCAACCAAAAAATCTTTATTATAAAACCTCTTTGGTATCGCTATCATATTAGCTATTAAAAAAATAATAAGCAAGGAAGCCCAGTGATACCATTCTATTGGGGAATCGATAAATAAACTTAATAAAGCAAAAACAGGCAAAACACCTAAAAGAATTACCCTTGGAGGAATAAATGATTGAAGAAACTTTTCAAAATAATCAATATTACCTTTCAAAAGATGTCCAAAAGCAGGTACAAAGTGATCGCGGAAAAAGTAAAACTGGCCGGCTATCCATCTCGTTCGCTGTTTGGCAAAGACATCAGCGCTCGAAACTTTTTCATCGTAAATTATTGCCTCATCAGCATATGCAATTTTCTTTCTTCTGCCTATTATACGAAATTCTGCTTCTTTATCTTCGCCTCCCATTTCCTCATTCCCATGCATGATTTCCTTAAAAAAATCGTACTTAAAAGCCATCCCAGATCCAATAAGAGCAGAAGAAAAACCTAATGCTCTATGTCCCTTTCTAAAAACATGGTTATTTATTTCTTCACTTATTGAATCCAGCAATGCAAAGGATGAATCCCTGTTTTTAGCTGTTCGGTGTCCTTGAACTGCATAATATCCTGCGTCTAAATATTTACTTATCTCATCCAGGCATCCCTTTCTCATTATATTATCTGCATCCAGAATAACAATCCTGTCATAATCCTTTTTTATGGTATCAAGAGCTTTATTAATAGATTTAGTTTTTGTACTTCTCTCAAAAAATACTTCTGCTACTTCAGCACCTTTTTCTCTGAGTTGATCTACAGTTTCAATTTTTAACTTGTCAGCAATAACCACAACGTCAAAAACTCCATTTTGAAAATTGTGTGCTAATGCTTCCTCAGCGGTATGGAGGATTATTTCATCCTCACGATAAGCTGGTATCATCACCAAAAACCTTGAGTTTTCTCTTTTTGGAATATTTATTTTTACCTTGTAAAAGTGTCCTGCTATCGAAAAAAGCAAAAAATAAACTATATAAAAGCCAAAATATAGATAGATTATTCCGAGAAATATCGTTATTACTGCATGCATAGTGATATCAAAAAATACTATTTATGACAAAGTTCAAATGTAAGACTATTTTTTGTATTTTAATAATAATAATTTACACTAAAACAACAGGCTGTACAAATCAATCTTCTCAACCACCTGTTAAGAAAATAGAGGTAAAACCTGAACAGATCATAAATTTAACCACCCAGGGAAATGCATTTTTGTTATTTGATGAACAAAATAAGAGCAAACCTGAAACAACCTGGAAGCCTCCATATTCACCAAAATGGCACTATCCCGCAGAACTTATTATTGATTTGAAAGATGAATATAATATTGATAGCATCGGCTTTTATGATGGGTCGGCAACTGGTGATCTGATTATTAATTATGGAGAACCTTTTGAGTGGTCTGAAGGAATTAATGTCCCAACCAATAGGTATAATCAGTGGCAAACAAAGCCCGTATCCTGGAAGTCTAGATACCTGCAAATTATCCTTTCAGGACCTGATGTCAACATCAATGAAATAGTAATTAGTGGTGTACTTCACAAGAAGATTACCTCACCAGAAAAACGAGATTCAAACCCTTTGAATGAATCATTAAAGCAATTAAAAAACGGCTTGGGTACAAATAGTTTTATTGATGTTCCGCACAGTGCATTAGATCCCATCCATATAGTCCGCGAATATCATCAATGGGACTGGATGGAAGGAGCCAGAGATAAGGATTATCAAGGTTATCCGAATAATTTAAACAGATTTAATCCTACCATCGCTGGGAATGGTTGGAATTTTGACAGCTATTATAAGACATTAAATGAAAAAGGAAAAATTGTCGTGCCGGTAATGGTTGGCACAACTCTGTGGATGACAGGAGAAGGAGATAAATCACTCGAGAATAAACCAACCAAAGGAAATCCTGCGAACCCTTTAGATTACAAAGAACACGCTGACCACATGTTTCAATTTGCAGCCAGATATGGTTCAAATGAAGTAAGTAAGGAATTGCTGAAGCTCCATTCATCTCAAGATAAAATCTCAGGAATGGGGGTTTTACAGTATTACGAAAATTGGAATGAGCCCGACAAATGGTGGATGTCCAGAATACAGTATTTTACTCCTTTTGAATATGCAGCTCTTTCGAGTGCCGATTATGATGGGCACGAGGGAGAATTGGGAAAGTCATTTGGAATTATAAATGCTGATCCAAACTCAAAACTAGTAATGGCAGGCCTGGCCACCTTTAATCTTGAATATGTCAAAGCCATGAAATTCTGGTGCGATCATAACCGTACTGATAAAAAATTTGTGTGGGATGTCATTAACTTTCACCATTATTCGAATAACGGAGGTATTCAACATGGAAAGGCTACCAAAGGAATATCTCCTGAAGCTGATTCATTATTTCATAAAATCAAAAGATTAAGTGAATTCAGAGATAAGCATTTGCCGGGAAAGGAATTATGGATAACTGAGTTTGGATATGATACTCAGACAAAAGGAAGTCAAATAGCTCCTGCGATGGGTGATTTAACTTCAAAAGAGGTACAGGCAGCATGGTTAATCAGATCAATTATCATCGGTAAGGCTGCAGGTGCAGACCGCATGACCCAGTTTATGTTAAGAGATGGCAATGAAGAGAGTTATCAAACTTATATGAATAGCGGTTTGACCTCATCTAAACATACTGGTTACAAAAAGAAGCCTTCCTGGTTTTATTACTCAACTATTGATCACCATTTGAGCAAGTTCATTATTGATGACTTAGAAGTAGATTCATTAAGCAATTTATACAAGGCCAAATTAACTCATCCTGAAAATGGTAAGGAAGCCTATATCATTTGGTATGGCACTTCAAAAGGTAAAACCTCTGAAATTGACCTACGCTTAGACAAAAAATATTCCAATGCAACTATCATCGAATTAAGAAATGAAAAAGAAGCAGGAATGATTTCTACAAAAAATAAGCAAAACAATAAAATTACATTGATGGCAAATGAAACGCCTACAATAATATTGCTAAATGCTGACTAGATTTTCAGATTCTCAGTTTTGACTTTATTTAGTATCGAACCGATCAATTTACCTTTTAAAGTCTTAAGGTATTTAATAGATTCTTTATCTATCACTTTTAGAACAGTATCTGCTGAAAAAACAGGAATTACTGCATCTACATATGAAATTAATTCTTTTGAATCCGGAAAATCATTAAGAGCAGCACCTTCGAGTAAAACATAGTCATATTGGTGCTTAAACTCCTCGAGCATTTTATCGAAATTTCTTCCACTAAAAATTTCAGATGGGGAATCCGTTCCGGTCTTACAGCCGATCACATCAATAAGCTTATGACTCGTTGTTCTTATTATTGATTCGTTGTCCTCATTATATTCCTCTCCATTTTCCGGCTCTTCAGTAAAGCTGGCTTTACCTGCCCCCCATCCAGTAACTTTAAGGACCTTCTTACCCGGCTTTTCTGTTCGATCTGATTATTATATGGACTAACAATCAAAATATCAGTTAATGAGTTATGCTTAAAGTTGGTGTCTACAATTAATATTCTCTTATTGATCAGGCTTAAGGAATAAGCTAAACATAACAAAGAAAACGTCTTTCCAGATCCCTGCCTTGTACTCGTAAAAAGAATTGACTTTGGCTTTAGTTGTTCTATTTCAAATCGAATTTTACGTAGCTCCTGCTTAAATATGTTTAGTTCTTCATTATCCGAATCGCTACCAAAAAGATCCTGAAGGTTAAGTTTGTCATTTTCTTTTATATGATTGATCGCTCCTGCAAAAGGAAGTCCTGTCTGCCTGATAAACTGGGTAGGCGTTTTAATAGAAAAGTCGAGGTATTCAACAAATACTATCCCAAACACACATAAGATGAAGCTTAATAGTCCGGCAAATCCAGTTATTATGATAGTCTTTGTTGATTCAGGATCCGTAGCCGGTTGGCCTATCATATTTTGCTTTATCGAGCTTTCAGATATTTTTGATTTGTTTCTAGCGTCATTTAATTTTTCCTGTGCTGCAAGGTATTCCTGCTGAGCAAGATCCACTTCCTGTTGTAATGCACCCAATCGGCCTTCAACTGAGGCATAATCCTTTACATTATACTGCAGGCTGGCAATATCTCTATTAATTTCTAGAAGAGTCTCTCTGGCTACTCTTAACTGTAGCTCAATATCATCCTTAGTATCTTTTAATTCGGCCAGGCTTACCTTCTCTCCACCAATAGTTGATCCGGTTGATGCCTGGCTTTGTAATCGATCACGTTCAGCTCTGAGATTCTGAAGAGAATCCAGCAATTCTTTTTCACCGGTTCGGATATATTCTTTATTTACTTCATTTATCAGGTTTCGTAACTGTAATATCCTGCCATACGATCCGGATTGATTCCCCCCTGACCCATGATTTCTTATTTTCTGATTAATATTTTCAAGTTGGAGATTTAAACTGTAAATCTCCCTTCTAACTTCTGAGCGCTGGCTTTCGAGATCTGATATTTTCGAAACATTACTCTCGCTTTGAACTTCTGTGTCAATCACATTGTTAGCTGCTTTAAAACTTTCTAATTCAGAAATCTTTTCATCAAGCTGTTCTTTTTTTTGCTTTGAAAGTTCTTCAAAAAACTGAATTGACTGACCACTTTGACTAACGACATTTTTATTTTGATGTCGAATAAATTCCTTAGCCAGAGTATTTACGACAAAAGCTGATAAATAGGGATCTTCAGAAATAAAACTGATACTTATATAATCTGAATTGCTTACCCGGCGGATTTCCATTTCCTCCATCAAGCTTTTATAATCATACCCTAAGTCCTTCAAGAGCTTGGCTACCATTCGCTCATCACTATTAAAAGTTGAGATTCCTTTTAGTGAATCATACTTGTTTTTTGCAATTTCCTTAGCTGTCTTAAATTCTTCTTTTGAATAAATGGGTTTCCCATCATCATAGTTTTCGATATACCTGAAGGCTTCTGGTTGATCCAGGTCATGTAACAAAAGCTTTAATGAAACCATATTAATTATGGTTTCTGACTTAATGTTTTCAATTAGGTTAGTGAATTTGGACTCAATTTCAAATGGGTTGAAATTTCCATCTTCACTAAATGTAACACCTTCGTCCGTAGTAATTCCAGTCGATAATTGAGTAGTAGATTTGTACACCTTTTCTGCAGAACTAGCTACAAAATAAGCAATGGTAGCAGCCAATATAGGCACTGTTACCAATAACCACCACTTACGCTTTAATGCTTTATATATAAGAATGAAATCCATATTTCAAATTTGAAAAAAAACCAGCAATACAATCTACTAATTATTTTCTTAATAATATTTTCACGTGCCCACTTTTACCGATTGAAGCTTCCGCCTCCGGAATGCCTGGTTCAATTAACTCTGCATTCATTATTATCCTTTCTGAGGGTAGTCCCTGTTTTATAAACTCCAATCGAACTTGTTTCGCAAACTCCATTACTTTATTGAATTCTTGCTGACTGATCCCTTCGTAAAAAGGTGTTGTAGCTTTTAATTCAACAAAAATATTATCGTTATCATTTATTGTATTAATTATATAATAGATGATTTCAGAGTCCCCGGCAGAAACAGCCATTTCATTATTCATCTGAAATTTACTAGGGATATCTACTTCAAATAACGATTGTAGACTAGAATCGGATAAAACTTTTTTCTGAAAAAAAGTTAAATCAATATTAAATGGCTTTTCGAGAAAAGAACACCAATAAATGTCAGCCAAACCACCATTTCGATTGCTGGTAAAAAAGCTTTTTTAGATTGTTTGCTAATATTCAGGTATCCGTCAAATTTTTCACTGTTAATATTTGGTCCCAGGTTAACAGGTTTCGTCCAAACAGTCCAGCTTCCAAATAATCTCTTAGACATAAATATGTCTGAATCACCATACCCTCCGTGTCCGTTGGAAGCAAAGTACAATGTTTCCATATCATCAGATAAAAATGGTGATATTTCAAATCCTTTTGTATTGATAGTAGGACCCAAATTTTTTGGAACTGACCATTGTCCTGTCGCACTATCTTTAAGAGAAATATAAATATCTTCCTCTCCATAGGAGTCACTTCCCTTCATTGATATTATTAAAACCTGATAATCGGGTGTCATATAATATCCTGTATAAGAAGACTCAGATATGCCTGGGATTTTAATTGATTCGGGATTACTCCAATTTTTCCCATTGAATTTGGAAAATGCTATTCCTCCTGAACTTCTATATGAATCATTTAAATAAACAATTTTTTGATCATCCTTTATTCCTGCCAATACATTATTTTCCTTATTATTCCATTTTGAAAAATTGTTTGTAGGCTTACTCCAGTTTCCGTCTTTATCCAAAGTTGTCATCCATATATCAGCACCAGAATATAACCCACCGGTATTTTCTTTATGAAATATTCTGGAGAAATATAATGTGTTCTGATCAGATACAAAGTATGGTGCAAGTTCTTCCGCCTCAGAGTTTATTTTATCAGACAGAGAATCTGCGGGTCCAAAAACATAATTCTGACCAAATGAATTAAGGAAAAAAATATTTATCCCTATAAATAAAAAAGTATCTCTTTAATCACTTATTGAATCTTTTTGCTTCTTTTCTATTTCCTATTGCAAATAACAAAAATAATTCATGATTGGAAGTTCCGAGTCCGGTTTTATCCTGATCAAGAATTGAATAGGTATAGTTAATTGTTATAAAATCAGTCACATTTACTCCCAATGGCACATAGAATGAGGTTCTATTTCCTCCTCCAATTCCAAAATAGCCAAGATCCTTGTAAAACATTCTGACCTGTCCACTATATATATCTCCCAGATTCGGATGGTTATAAAATGAAACCATCGGAGATATAACAATATTTGCAAAATTATCGAAATAATATGCCGCATGTGCAGTCACCATTAAATCAGGGTCTATATTATCTACAGGCTCATCTGAAATAGGAGAACTAACTACATTGTTTACCGAAACACCTGCATAAAATTTATTACCTAAAAGGGCAGCGCCCAACCCTAAATTCAAATATGATGCATTAGATCCTGATTGAAGTAAGCTCTGATAAAACTGATCATTTTGTTCATCCCGTAGAGTGTACTTATCAGGATTTACAGAAATACCCAGGTACTCTATTTGAGCTCCACCGGATAATTTCAGATTTTCATTCAAAGGTAGCTTAAGATTATAACTAGCAATAGCACGATTAAAAAATATTCCAAATTCATCAAAACCCTGGAATGAAAAACCCAATCCATGCTTTACACCGACACCTCCTTTATCAGCCATTTCCAATAGCGCTTCTTTATCACTTACTCTTATTTGGTCGGTTGACTGTTTAAGATCATTACCTAGATTAAATTCAATTGAGGCTGTTATAAGTTGAGGTGCATTAGGGATCTTTGGATAAAACATTTTATATCCAACCTGCACCTGTGTGAAATCCTCTAAACCAACCAAAGCAGGATTATAAAGCAACATAGCTCTTTGATCCTGGCTATAAAAAGGGATGTTTTGCGCATTCAAGGAATGCACTCCCAGGTATATAAATATTATAATGAAAATTGGTCTCATCATTTTAATATCGTTACGGAACCTTTTTGCATTCGGCCCCTGTCTAAATCTATCACATAATAATAGGTCCCTGAAGGAAGTGCTTCACCACCTGAGGTACCATCCCACTCTTCCTGATATCCATCAGAAATAAAAACCTGTCTTCCTTCAATATCAAACACCCTGATTATTACAGTATCAAAAAATTCCAAATTAAGAATACTCCAAGTGTCATTTACTCCATCACTATTTGGAGTAAAAGCATCTACGATATCCAATCTTATTGTAGCGTTTTCAAAAGTCATTATACGCTCATAGACATCACTTAAATTCGACCCATCACTAATTACCACTCCTATGCCACGAGGGAAAGGCCGTGGTTCAGCTTCACCATCAAACCCGTAAGACAAAGTATTTAAGACCTGTTCGTATTCAGCTTTTGAAGAAATTCCTTCAACTCGAAATACTCCAGATGAAGGATCATATGAGCCTGTTAAATCAGTACCGGCCAGGTCAAACCAAAGAAAATCTTCTTCTTGATAGCTGGTAGTAAAATAAGCTTCCATAAAAGCAATCGTTTCGCTATCATTGTCTATTATCTCACCGAACTCAACAATTGGTTGAAGATCTAAAAAGCCATTATAGAAAAAATCAAAATCATTAAAGTTTAGGATTTCAGGTTTATCATTAACTCCAACCACGTTAATTCTCCACCAGGTAGCATTAACTGCGGTTTCTACCCCGTCAGACACCCTTAATCGAATAGAATCTGCTCCAATGTAGTCCTCGTCTGGTACATAATAGAAATCGTCTAATTGGTCTGCCGCAATTATTTGATCTGCAACAACATTCATTTGATTTAAATACAATGCTCCATTAGAAGGGATTGCAATTACTCTTACTGTGGATAATGGATCATTGTCAGGATCACTATAATATTGTTCAAAGAGCTGAGAATTCAATCGTAAAGTATCATCTTCATTAACCTGTAATATCGCATTGTTCAATACTGGTCGATCAGGACTATCCTGCACATTTATATTAAATGATTGTGAATCTGTCAGTCCATCCCTATCAGAAACTCTTATTGAAACAGAATTACTACCAACATTTGCCTGAGTTGGTACACCGGTCAATGTAGCCTTTCCATCTCCGTTATCTGTAAGTGTCAGCCATTCAGGTATGTTAAGTCCAGTAAAAGTTAATTGTTCGTTGGGATCAGGGTCGGTAGCTATAATATTATATAAATATTCTGCTCCCTCCTGAACCTGAGTTACCGGACTACTTATTATCTCAGGAGGGTCATTAACGATCTCAAATGTAATAAAATAAGACTGAGTAGCTGTAGCTCCGGAATTATCTGTTGCTCTTATAACAACATCATTATCAGTCACATCACTATTGCCAGGTATTCCGGATAAAGTTCCGGTACCATTACCAGTTTGATTAAAAGTCAACCAGGATGGAAGTGTAGGCACGGTTAAGGTAACATAATCGTTATTATCAGGATCTTCAGCAACGACGTTATATATATATTCTACATTCTCCTGAGCCTCAGTAATTGCACCTGATGTAAAAACAGGTGGCTTATTTACCTCATTTACTACCACAGTAAAAGACCTTGTGGATTCACCAATTCCGTCGCTAACTGCAACAGTGATAGTATAATTTCCAGGTCCTTGTAATTCAGTCGGAGTCCAGCTAAACTGTCCCGTTGAAGGATCTATTGCTGCCCCTTGTGGTGGGGATATCAACGAATAGCTAATAGTATTTTGCGGGATATCAGAGTCGTTTGCATTTACTGTAAACGATAGGATTGTTTGTTCATCAATAGTTCGGTCATTAATCGTGCCGATGACTGGCAATGTGTTTACTTCATTAACAGTTATTTCAACATCTTTCGTGTCAGATAATTCACCATCAGATGCACTAAATGTAACCAAATAAGTAGAGGGCCCCTGATTTTCAGAAGGGGTCCATGAAAATAACCCTGTATTCGAATCCAATGACATTCCGGAAGCAGCTCCACTTACTATTGAATATTCAATATCATTTTCGGGCCGATCCGTGTCTGTTGAAAATAATGTGAACTCCAGTTTTGTTTGCTCATCAACTATTTTATCCCCGGGATCATTTAATATAGGTGCAGTATTAGTTTCGAGAACATCAATTTTAAATTTCTCTTCAGCCATTCCTCTTGGTGATCCGTCATCTCTCACACGAACAGTAACTTCATAAGTACCTGGTCCTTGTAATTCATTTGGAGTCCAGGATATTAATCCAGTTGATCCATTTATAGAAATTCCCTCAGGAAAACCATTCTTAAAATCATAAGATAACACCTGGTTTTCTCCATCTTCAATATCCTCGTCAGTAGCTATAACCTGATAGGTCCATGCTTCTCCTTCGTTTATAGTCTGATTATCTATGTTTTCTATTTCCGGATCTTCATTGTCTTCTAATATCGAAATTAAAGATGAAGTAGTAGAGGTGCCTCCATACTCATCTGTCACAGTGAAAAATAGCTCATATTGGCCAGGCCCTTCAGCTTCAGACGGGGTCCAGGTAAATTGACCGGTACTTGCATCTATACTTGCATTTGGAGAACTAATTCCCGTATAGCTATAAGTTAATCCCTGCTGAGGCAAATCACTATCCGTCGATGTTAAATTGATATTTAAGGTGGTTAACTCCGCTAATTCACTATTGGATACCGGATCTATAACCGGATCAGAATTAACTTCCTCAACAGTAATACTAATTGAATGCTGCCCTACTCCACCATGTTCATCTGTTGCCAAAATATCAAAAACATAGGTTGAGGGCCCTTGTTCTTCAGTTGGCGTCCAATTAAACTCGCCTGTTACAGGATCAATTGAAGCACCGGAGGGTGCATCACCTGACAGTGAAAAACTAACCTGGTTTTCCGGGACATCCTGATCAATAGCCTCGGCAACAAAATTTACCAAGTTTAACTCCGGTGAAATTTGATTAGTCTCAGTAATTGATAGTTGTGGCTCTATATTGGTTTCGTTTACAGTAATACTAAAGCTTTCAACTGTTGAATTTAAATCTGTATCAACGACGTTTAATTCAATGCTATATTGATTTCCTCCCTCAGTCTCATCAGGTGTCCATGTTAAAGTAAGTGTAGATTTATCAAATACTGCTCCGGATGGTAGTCCGTTTAAGGAAATCGATAGATCCTGAACATCGTCTTCGTCATCAGAAATATTAAAACTGTATGAAAACTCAACTCCTTCATCTACAAACTGATCACCTACAGGCTCGATTTGAGCTGCGGCAAAAACACTGGCTTCAAAGGTCAAATTTTCAGGACTAAACCCATTTGAATTCCCAAAAATCACTATTGCCAGGAAACATAAGCTACCCGTTAAAAAAAATCTTTTCATAGTTCATGATACTTACATGAATACAATTCAAAAGTATAAGTTGATTAGGCCCGTTAGAATTTCAAAGATAATACTTATTCTAATTATATTATAATTTTATATTGCTTTATTCTTATTATGTTGCTAGTTTTAATCCCTTAACCGATTAGACATTCCAGGCAATCTTACATTATTTCAGGATGATTTTTTTAGTAAAACTAATCTTTTGGATATCACTTTTTATAGTTATTTATACCTTTATAGGATATGGAATTGTACTATTCCTGATTACCAGGATCAAACGAATATTCAGGGGGAAAAGAAAAATCACTGATATCCACAAAAAGAAAGACTGGCCGGAGATCACTCTTTTAATAGCTGCTTATAATGAAGAGGATGATATTCTGGATAAGCTGGAAAATTCTATTCAATTAGATTACCCAAAAGAAAAGCTCAATATTCTTTTCGTAACAGATGGCTCGACTGATCGCACCACAAAATTATTACGCGAAAAAGCCGGTGAAAATATTATTGTAGAACATAGTGATGAGCGAAAAGGTAAAATTGCAGCTGTTGATCGTGTAATGCCTCTGGTAAAGTCACCTATTATCATTTATACTGATGCAAATACTTTTCTTAATAAAAGTGCTTTAAAAAATATTGTCAGGCATTTTGATGATGAAAAAGTGGGTGCAGTAGCAGGAGAGAAAAGAATTGAACAAAACACTTCAGATCACGCTGCCGGAGCAGGTGAAGGATTCTATTGGAAATATGAATCTAAATTAAAAAAATGGGATGATGAGTTAGTATCTGTTGTTGGGGCTGCAGGGGAACTTTTTGCGATTAGAACCGAATTATATAAACCGGTTTCTTCTGATACTATTATCGAAGACTTTGTAATGACAGTCGGCATAAGTCTTGCCGGATATAGAGTAGCATATGAGCCTGAAGCCTACGCTACTGAAAGAAGTTCTGCAAATTCCAAAGAAGAACGAAAAAGAAAGGTTCGCATTGCTGCCGGTGGTATTCAGGCGATTACAAGATTGAAAAGCGCTTTCAATTTCTTTAATAACTTCTGGTTGAGCTTTGCATTCATCTCTCATAGAGTTTTAAGATGGACTATTACTCCTTTTGCATTAATCATTTTATTATTTACAAATATTTACCTTTGGCAGACAACCCAATCATCCATCTACGAATTTTTGGCGTATGGCCAGATCTTATTTTATCTGCTTGCTATTATTGGTTTATTATTTGAAAGTAAAGAGATTAGAATCAAAGCATTTTTTATCCCTTATTATTTCTGTATGATGAATATTTCAGTGATACAAGGAATATTCAGGCATTTTAAAGGATCTCAGTCTGTAGTATGGGAAAGAGCCAAAAGAGCACAAAAATCGATTTAGTTAATGGTCGTACCATTGCTGGTCAAATGTTTTCTTAGACTTGTAAGGAGCTTTGAGAATGGTATAAACCATATAAATAGTGCCTACATGGATTGCCAGGAATAAAGTAAAAACGAATGGGAAAGGAATATCGAAAGCAATCATTCCTAAATAAATAAGGACCATCCCTGTTACAACTCCTATAACATTGTACATCCGCTTCATACTTCAATAACAGCTATAACAGAATAATTGTTGCAATTATTCTGAATATGTAGATAAACTCATTATAAGCAAAATTCCTCCACCGATGGTATTCCCTACTTTTGCTGCCTGTATACGGTTTTTTTGATCTTTAATATGCCTTCTGGCATTATACACAAAAGCTGTATCGTAACTGTGATAGTTTTCTTCAACTTCAGCAAATTTCCTGGTGCTCTTTATACGCAATGCGGGGATAGTTAATTGTACAGATTGCTTGCTTGATGAATTAGTTTGGTCTGTAAGATATTCAGGCACTGAACCAATAGCATTAGCGCAATTATTCCATGCCTCGTATTGAATTCTATGCAGAGTGTTAATTGCTTTTTCATCAAATGTTTCTACATAAATATAACCAACAGTGTCAATGGAAAAGGGTAAATAATCCAGTTCATTAAAAACATAGATCAAATTAGGTTTAATCACACATTTTTCTTCTCTAACAGGTTCGTAATCTGTGAAAACCAAATCTTTATTTACTGAACATGATATTCCGGTTATAACTATTAAGACTAAAATAGGAATGAGTCGGTGCATTGGTCAATAATTTTTTATTAACTCATATCTCAAAAATTATGCCTTTTTACTTAATCATCGAAATCAATTAATTTTAACAGAAACTGTTCTCCCGGTCTTAATTGTGCACATCTATCCAGATCTTCTTCAATCACATTAGCTATTCTTAGGTATCCACCAGTCGTTTGAGCGTCTGCTAACAGTAAAATTGGCAATCCTTCCTCAGTAATTTGAATTGTGCCAGGAACCACTCCTGACGAGATCATGTTTTTTTTGTTATTGGGAACAATCCTGGATTTCAGCCTTATGCCCATCCTATTAGAATCCTGTAATACTTCATGCTCCATTTTAAAAAAATTACTAATGTCTTTTTTTAAGAAACAATGAAATTCAGGACCTGGCATCACTCTGATTACAGCAGGAAATGTGATTTCAGTAATTTTATTTGGTGAATCTTTATCCAGTTTCTGTAAATCAGTGTTTTTAATGTTAAGGACATACCCTTTTTTGATTATTGCCCAGGGAGTAACTATTGAAGATATTAAGGAGGCAGAAGAACAGCTTCCTAACCATTCAGGTAGTTCTGGTTCACCTGAAAATGCTAAATAAACTCTACAGCCGGACCTTACCCTGCTAATTTTAACTGTATCACCCTCATTTAAAGACAGTGTTTTGTTCATTTTAGCTTCGGTTCCATTTACATAGATTTCGGAAGGCGGGCCACATAATGCAATATGCACAGAACCAGAAATGACAAATTCAGGTCCTAAAAGGGTGATTTCAATTAATGGACTATCAGGTGACTTTCCCACTAACCGGTTTGCAAATCCGGCAGTTTTACGATCCAAAAAACCTCCACTAGGTATACCAAAATGTCGATATCCTTCCCGTCCAGAATCCTGGATGACAGTATACATTCCTCCATTAATAAACCTAAGTATTCCGGTTGTCATATATTAAAACTACCTGTTTCCTGTTATCATTTGTTCGAATTTTTCATATGTAATAGATTCAAACTTCACTTTATCGCCACCTTTGAATAAAAAAGTGTCTTCTTCAAAAAGGTCTAGCGTCTTCACCGGTGTCCTACCTATAATTTGCCAGCCTCCCGGAGATTCAAAAGGATATATACCAGTTTGAGAACCAGCAAGACCGACGGAACCAGCTGCTATATTTAACTCCGGTGAGCGTTTACGTCGACATTGCAATTGAGTCGAAACCTTTCCCAGGTAAACAAATCCGGGTAAAAAGCCTGTCATAAGTACAGTATATTCCTTTGAAGTATGTTGCTCAATTATTTGTTTTCGATTGAGTCCTGTTTGTTGTTTTACCTCTTCAATATCGATTGCCAGTCTTTTATCATAACAAACTGGAATAGTATGCTTATTCCCTTTATTATTAAAGTCTTTTCCTTCATCCAGGTTTTCACTCGCCAATGCTTTAATAAATTCCGATAAAACAAAATAAGAAATCTTACCCGGGTCAAACCCAACAGTTAAAGAACAGAATGCCGGAATAGTGTAATTAACCCCTTCCAGATTTTTAGATTTAATTAAATAGTCTAGTTGATAGACTTTCTTGTTGATTTTTAAATCAATGTTTTGTCTGAATTCTACTAATAATGCTTTACTTCCTAAATGCTTAATTTTTAACATTTAATAGTGGGGATATTTCAATATTTTTTTCCTCAAAAGAATTTTTTAATTTTTTAAGTATTTTTCCTGCGATGGGATTATCACCATGAATACATAAAGAATCGCACTCTATATTAATATACTCATTATCTATAGTTAATACCTTTTTTTTCAGTATTATATCAAGTGCCTGCGCTACTGCATCATCGGGATTTGAAATTATGGCCTCAGAAATACTACGGTGTACCAGATTCCCGCTTTTGTCATATCTTCTATCCATAAAAGCCTCAGATGCAAACTTCACCTCTTTTTCTTTGGCTACCTTTTCCATTTGGCTAAAAGACTTCCCTAAAAGTATTAGGGAGCTATCAATTTCTTTAATTGCTGTCACTATTGCTAAGGATACTTTTTCATCATTAGCAGCAGTATTATATAGAGCTCCATGAGGTTTTACGTGAGAAAGCTTCCCTCCCAGGCTTTCGCATATCCCTTTCACCGCAGACACCTGATACTTTATGATCGTCCTTAATTCATCGAATGACATTTCCATTTTCCTTCTTCCAAATCCAGCAAGATCCGGGTAAGAAGGATGTGCCCCGACATTCAAATTAAGATTTAAAGCTTTTATAATTGTGTTTTCAATAAATAACGGGTCACCTCCATGATATCCACATGCAATATTGCTTGAAGAGATGTATGGAAATAAAATATCATCATTGCCAACATGAAACTGGCCGTAACTTTCTCCCATATCACAATTAATATCTATTCTATGCATCAGGTAATTTGTTGAATTACTCCCGAAATAGAATTAACTCCGAGAAGTAAGGAAATTATTAAAACTATTAGTCCAAGAATATTAGCAACATATCCATTTCTATGTTTTCCTAATATAGTTTTATTATTCATTATCCATATCAGGAAGGCAACAATGAGGGGTAATAAAATTCCGTTAGCTGCCTGGGCAAATAATATCAGCCCTATTGAATCGATATTTAATATTGCCAGTAACCCACCAACAAAGAATACGACCATCCATACAATTCTGAATTTAAGAGAATTTTTATCATTTCGGAAATTAAATATTTCGCTTCCTGTATATGCTGCTGCTAAGGGAGCTGTTACAGCTGAAGTTATCCCGGCAAAAAATAACCCAAGCCCAATAAACATCGATGCAAAAGATCCCATTACAGGCTCGAGTTGTAAACCTAAATTAATTGAAGATCTATCTGTAATTACATTTATAGATCCTTGATATGCAGCTGCAGAAGTAATAATTATAGCTAAAGTGATTAGTCCTCCGAACACTATTGAAGTTATGGAATCTTTTCTGGCAGTAGAAAGATCTTTTTCATTTTGCCATTTCTTTTTACTGGAAGAAGCATGTAGAAATATGTTATATGGAACTACAGTGGTACCTATTAAACTAACTATCAATGGAGCAGCGCCTTCTTTCAACTGGGGGACAAACAGACTTTTTAGAACCTTTGACCAATCAGGATTAATGAAAATTGCTGTTGAAATAAAAATTAAACCCATCAATACGACAAAAAGCACCATGATACGCTCGATAAATTCGACTCTACCAAAATAAAGGAAGGTGAAACCGGCAATAAAAGCGAGGATAAAAGCCCAATTTAAGTTGAATCCTAAATATTGAAAATCCTGATCAGGAAACCCCAAAGAAGCACCTCTTAAATTGCCTCCCTCATAAGCTGTGTTGCCGATAATAATTGCCGAAAATATAAGAACAAGAAATAATGTCCTTAAAAATTTATTTTTGGCACTCCCTCTAACTGCTTCACCTACTCCGATCTTTCCGATCACACCCAATCGAAGGGACATTTCCTGAACAACCACAGTGGCAAAAATTGAAAACACCAATGCCCAGATAAGTGTATAACCAAAAGAAGCTCCGGCTACAGAAGCTGTTGTGACAGTGCCCGGACCGATGAAAGCTGCTGCAATCATTGCTCCAGGACCAGACTTTTTAATCCATTCCAGCATAGAAACTGTTATTTCAAATAAAAAAGGTTAATGAAATAAGATTATAAAATTTTAGCGACCTATATAATCAGCACTACTTTGCAAAAAGGTTTTTTGGATCTTTAAAAGACTTAAACTCCAAAGCATTTCCTGCCGGATCATAAAAAAACATTGTTGCCTGCTCCCCGGGCTGACCCTGAAAGCGGATATGAGGTTCTATTTCAAAATTTATTCCCTCCTTTTGTAACCTCTCCGAAAGTGTATGCCAATCATTCCACTCCAATACAACACCAAAATGAGGTACAGGAACATCATGTCCATCTACCGGGTTGGTATGTAAAGAGGAATCACCAGTTCCGGGTTTATAATGAATAACCAACTGGTGACCGTAAAAGTCAAAATCTACCCAGTTTTTATCACTTCTACCTTCAGAACAACCAATGACTTCTTTGTAGAATTTGCGATTCTTTTTAATATCATCAACCGGGATCGCTAAATGAAAGGGCGTAAGTTTGCTCATTTTAAGTTGTTTTAAATAAAAACCATCCTCCTCCGAGATCTTTTAACACGATAAAATCATCCGGACTCATAATTGGTATATCAGAAACATTATCTACATATAAATAACCAACCGTATTATCTGATACACCACCAATAATGAAAAATATGCATGATTCACACAAATAACCACCAATGGTTAATGAAGTTAATTTCAAGCTGGATAGTTCTACATTATAAAAATTAGTGATATCCTTAGTGTTATCCAGCGAATACTTTTCCTTGCCAAACTTTGATATGACTAATTGTTTTAATGCTTCGAATTTCTCCTGATTACCTTTGAAATAGTTTTTTAATTCTTTATCAGATGACAGCATTAATTTACTATTCTCCAGGTCGAATTCAATATCCTCAGTTGATATCCTTTTTTTAGTATCAGGTTTAGAATTAACAGCATTTATCAGACTGTCTATTTGAAATTTATTCATACTTTCAATTCGCTCAACAAATTCTGCATACACATCGGTATTTGTAAGGGTTCTGAATGCTTCCATTTTCCAATGCTCATCATTCCTGAAATGAAGGTAAGTATCGATCAAAAATCTTCCGGTAGAATCATATAAAGTCATAGCAACGACCGCTGTCATCTCATTCTCTTCCAGTAATTCAAACTCTTTTTTGATCCCTTTAGCCAGGTGTGTGCCATTTGGTTTACCCTGGTATTCCCCATAAGTATATCGATCAATCCCATAGAACCGCTCCTCGGAGAATATTTCTTTTGCTAGTTCAACTGGTTGATAACCCTGAGAATATAGATTTAACGAAACAACAATTATTAAATATAAAATTATAAAGAGCTTTTGCATGCAGCATTTTTTTCATCACCTCACAACGTGTTCTTATATTGTCTCGGTGTCATTCCTGTGTATTTTTTAAATATAGCATTAAAACTCGACTTTGAGTTGAATCCCGAATCAAGAGCAATACCAAGGATTGTAAGATGATCATTGCCGGGATCAGCAATCTTTACTTTTACCTCTTCAACCCTGGCTTTATTTATAAAATCATAAAAGCTAGTTCCCATTTTTTGATTTAGGATCATGGATAATTTTTTACTGTGTACCCCTAGAAGATCAGATAAACTATCGAGAGTCAGATTGGGGTCTAGAAAAGGCTTATTCTCAACCATGATTTTCTCTAATTTTTGAATCTCTTTGGTATCTTCATCTTTATCAGATTCGATATCATTTTTTTGTATATCCGGCTTTTTTTCCAATACTTCCAGCGGTCTCAAAGTAGGAAAATGAATCATAGTAAGCTTCCTTAGACCAAAATAATGGATAATAACTCCTACATAAATGAACAACAAATAATACGCCGATTGAGGAAGAGTGAAGTCAAACACGAATAAATCCACCATTGTTAAAAACAACAAAAATAACCACCCAATAAATAACCCAATTAACAGATTGATAAGCCATTGTAGGGTTATATACTCTATGTTAGAATAAAATTCGGTGATCTTCTTTTGATATTTGATTACCAATTTTAAGCTTAAATATCCATATATCATCAAAGAAAGGAGTCCTAAGACTTGTTCAATAAGTTGAAAAATGGAGATTATGGATTGATCCATTAGTTCTTCTCCAAAGCCTGATTCGATAAAAATTATCAATTGAATAACTAAAAATATCAGTCCTGGAATCAAATGAATGAAAAATTTAATATTAGTTTTTATTTTTTTTCCCAGGGTTGCCCGGACATAAAAAAACAAAAATGGTCCCATCAATAAAAAACATGAAACAGGTGGTTTAACTATGATGTCCCATTGATTAGCTTTTGAAAAATCGATTAAAAAGTGTTTACCGATTGTCAACGATAAACTAAAAATAAGCCAGGAAAGAAACAGCGTGCTTTGATCTTCTTTTTTCTTGAAGAACAACAGCACTATTCCAATGATTATGCCCTGAAGAGCACCAAAAAAAATTAAAAGGTTGAATAGATTAAAATACACTGAATATTATCCTTTTTATTTAAAGATAATATTCTGAAGCTAAAATGAAATTATAAATCGTTATTCATCCATTTTTTTAATCCATTCTCTTATCAGTTCTACACCTTCTTTATGAATCAGGCTCCTTCCAAGCTCTGGCATCATGATTTCAGGTTTCTCTGAGTCCATTCTGAAAACAATGATTGATTCTTCCGGTTTACCTTTAACTATATCATACAATAAGTTTCCAGAGGCCTTTCCTGCAGCGACGGGCTTTTTATTGATCCCAATTTTATGATCGTCCAATTCATCAAGCGTGAGGTATAATCCTGAAGTTTTAGCAGATCCTTGAGGATTGTGACAATGCCCACAATTCATATCCAGATAAGCTCTTGCTCTTTGATCTATCGAATAATGTCCGGGATTATCCCATTGTGCTACCCTAGGGATGTTATCCATACCAGGCATTCCTGAAACAACTCCTTTTCTGGCTAGCAATGCTAATTGATTCACCTTTTTTCCATCATTAATAACATATTTATTCAATTGGCCTGCCGTAGGGCCTATGGGAGTTAAAACCTCATTTTTATTATGGCAATTTTGACACTGATTAAGGTCTGGTATGCTATACTTTATATCCAGCAAACTACCGTCTTCAGAAATGAATTGAACCGGTTTTCGGGAACCAACAATTTCTAAAAAAGCATCGGACTGGTCTTCCTTCCAAATATATGTCAACGGCTTCCATTCATTCTCATACCTTATTAAAAGGCGCGTTTCAATAACTTTTGGAGTTGAAGAACCCTTAATCTTTTCATAATAGAAGTTTTTGATTAATATCGTTCCAACCGGAAAATCTAAAACTCCATTATTAACATAGGAAACAGATTTCCCTTCAGGTAAATAAATAAACCTTTTTTTAGAAGCATAATCTGAAAAAAGAGGGGAATTAATTTCATAAGGATGAACATTCTCCACTGGCTTTAGCTGCTTTAGATCACCTTCATAGAAACCATATTCAGATAACCATGCTTTTCCCAACCCATAAGTTTCCACCTCCACCAGCTCACTTTCAGAGATGTTCTTTTCTATTGAGTTATCAGTGTTTTTACCGCAACTAACAATAAAAATAATTGAAAAAAATATTATAAAATAGTCTGTTCGCACTTGTAATTTTTGTCATTTTCATTCATACCCTCGAAATCATTCTCTGCGTCTAAATACAGGAATTTAATGTTCTCTTCATCGATGCATATTTTATATGTATCATTAACACTTCCATTTTCAACAAGATAATTATCCGGTAAGATGCCATCGATAATTATATCCGGAGTTTTAAATCCATTCTTAACCAATAACATTTTTCCCATGTCTGAATTTAGATCTGGTATCCATTTATCGTTATCATATACATTGTTATGTAAATAGATTTTACCTGGGTATGGATCGTAATTCGGATCACTCTCATAATCAGCATTAAAAGCAGCAATTCCATCAGGAAGGTCTGCATCTTCAGGCTTATCATCATTCATTTCATCCATGGCTTTGATCAGCTCATAACTTACAATGGCAATTCCACCTGTTTTATGGCCCTTGATTACATTTTTATAAACTTCAACATTGCTGGTTGCTAGAATTATCATGCCTGCACCAGCCGGAACGTAACCTACGATAGCCCCTGGCACACTGAAATTCTTTCGGTTGTTATTGTAAACATTATTTTCATAGACTTTAATATTCCGACCATAACGGCTGAGACCAGGAAGATTAAAAACTAAAATCCCGCCTGTATTATCATACACTTCGTTGCCATAAATTTCGACATTATCCGAATTCTCACTTTCTATACCGGCGACATTTTGATATACGATATTATTTCTGATCACCACATTTTCTGATTGTCCGACATACACACCCGCATCACTTGACCCCATAGACTCACATTCTTCAATCACGACTCCATCACACATCACAGGATAAAATCCATAAGCTCCATTATCTTCATTGATCTTTCCTGTCCATGCCACTTTCATTCTACGAAATGTAATACCTTTCGTATCCATCACCTTAATATTATCCCCGGCAGCATCTTCAACAGTAAAGTCCTCAAGAGTAATATTATTGCAATTAGTAATTCTCAATCCTTCAGCTCCATCTGTCTGACCCTTGAAACTTAGAACAGTTTTATCAATGCCTTTGCCCCTTATTGTCAAGTGCGATTTCCCTTCAAGGCTGAGACTTTTGTCAAATAAAAAATGGCCTTCAGGCAATTCTATCACCGAACTATCCTCTGCTAAAATAAATTTGGCTGTGAGATCTTTTTGAATGTCTGAATAATTCCTCTCCGGATCATAACTGTTTTTGGATTGACAACTTACGATGAGAAGAATGAAGAGAATTAAAATTGAGTAATTGATTTTCATAGGTATAGATAAACACTTTATTATAAATATAAACAAAGCCATTAACTACATAGTATGAATTCCGGAATCCGGACTTAATTTTCATAAAAAAAGGTGGCTTATGATTAAACCACCTTTTGTGTTGTTAAAACTTAATTTTTACTTTCCTTTTTTTGCCTTTGCCTCGGTTTCCTTTACCGGATTTAAACTTTCTGTTGCCACGACCTGGCTTGAATTTGAATTTCTGGTTACCCCGGCCATTATTACCTTTAAAAAATTTGCGATGTCCGCGACCAGGGTGAAAGCCTCCAAGCTTTAAATCTACTACGAGCAAATCCAACCAATGATTGTGGGCATGATTCGCTCTTGCCACCTTGATACCATTATTTCCAGGATGGTAAAATCCACGTTGACCACGACCTAGTTTGTGCTGATGCCCATGGCTATGCAGGTGAACAATACCAGATACTACCTCTACATTAAAATCTAAATCAACTGAAACAACATTAAAGGAGGTTCCTTCAACTTCTACCTCTCCATTTTCTGTTATTACTGTGAATGTATTTTCTCCAGGAACCACATCAAAAAAAGCTTCACCATCTAAATGAACCTTTCTTTCTTCGAAATCTTCATCGAAACTGATTTTTGAGTTGTGATTAAGGTAAACAGTAGAACTATCGGGTAGAGTCACCGCTTCAAAATTATCGTCTGTTTCCACTGATTTGTCTCCACAAGAACTAAAAAATATCACTAAGGTAACAAGTATAAAAAATCTTTTCATTTCTGCTGAATTATATTTTCTGAATGCAAAATGAAAAGAACAGATTAGTTAAAAAAATTAATATCGCCGTATAACTGACATCCGAAATATTATTCAAGAGCCTTTTGCCAGTCAAAAATAAGATCATCAATATTTTCTAATCCAACAGATATACGTAAGAGGTTATCCGGAGTGTTGCTTTCAGGCCCTTCAACTGATTTTCTATGCTCAATTAGGCTTTCAACACCTCCAAGACTAGTAGCTGTAGTGAATAATTGCAATTTATTTGAAATTTCAATTGCTTTTTGCTCTCCTCCCTTCACAGTTACCGAAAGCATTGCCCCAAACCCATTGTGCATTTGTTTTTTAACAACCTCATGCCCTTTATGAGATGGAAGCCCCGGATAAAACACCTTTTCAATATTAGAATTTTCATTGAGAAACTCAGCCAGCTTAAACGCATTTTCACTTTGGGCTTTTACTCTTAAAAACAATGTTTGAAGTCCTCTTGCCGTTAACCAGGAATCGAATGGTGATAAAACACCGCCTCCAAGGTTTTGAATATCTTCCAGGTGCTTTTCTAGTTTGTCATTTTTGTTAATGACTACCACACCTCCCAAAACATCTGAATGCCCTCCAAAATATTTGGTAGTTGAATGAACAACTATATCCGCTCCCATTTTAATCGGGTTTTGAACCACAGGAGTCGGCCATGTATTATCGACAGCTACAAGTATATTGTTGTCACGAGCAATCTTTGTTACAGCATTAATATCTGTTATTTTTAGCATCGGATTAGAAGGCGATTCCAGCCATATCATTTTAGTTTTTTCATTAATGGCATTCTCAACTTGCTCTAATTCAGTCATATCAACCTGAGTATAGCTTAATCCCCACCTATTAAATACTTCTTTAATCAGCTTGAAAACCGCGAAATACGCATCATCAGGAATTATTATATGTTCTCCGGTCTGCAAAGTCTTTAAAACTGCTTCAATGCCTGCCATCCCGGAAGCAAAAGCAAACCCCCGGTGGCCACCCTCAAGTTTAGCACATGCTTTTTCAAGAACTAATCGATTAGGATTAGATGTTCGACTGTAAACAAAACCTGAATCATAAGAACCATCTTTATTCCTATGGTAGGTTGTTGAAAAATACAATGGTGTACTTACCGGGCTAACTTCCCCTGCGAATGGCTCGGTAGATTTTAATGCTAATGTTTCAAATGAGAGCTTAGAATCTTTCATAATATATTTTCTACTGCAGAAAAGTATCTTTAAAATTAGCGATAGTATCTCCTTCACCTAGAAGTATAAGGACATCACCTTCACCAACTATTTTTTCCGAATGAGGATTGAAAATAAACCCTTCTTCTTCATCCTTAAAGGCAAGAATAGTTGTTCCACTCTTATTTCTAATATCAAGTTCTCTGAGTGATTTATTTTGATATTCAGGCCTTAATTGAGCATGGTTAATTTCTTCAAGGATATATTTACTTTCATTAGATCCATTTAAAATCGTAAGAAATTCTATGACAAATGGTTTAGTAACCAGTGCAGCCATATATGACCCTCCTACCATGTCAGGCATAACTACGTGGGAAGCGCCAGCTCTCATTAGTTTTTTTTCAGTATTAAGCTCAGTTGCCTTGGCAATAATATTTATTGCTGGATTGAGCTCTCTGGCAGTCAGCGTGATAAATACATTGTCAGAATCACCCGGAAGTGCACATATAATCGCTGAAGCATCTTTAATTCCGGCTTCAACTAATGTATCATCCATTGTGGCATCTTCATTAAGAAATTTATAATCATAATGCCCTTCAGCTAATTCTATAACATGCTGATCTTTTTCGATTACGACAAACTTTTGACCAGAACCTGAAAGTTCCCTGGCAGCCATTTCACCATTTTTACCAAATCCACAAACAATTACATGATTACTTAACATTTTTAAAGCACGGTCATATTTATATTTTTGAAATACTTTTCTAAACTCTCCTTCAAAGATAAAAGTAGAAAGAACGGATACACTGTAAGCAAATATACCCAGATTAAAAGCAATATAGATCGAAGTAAAAATTTTACCCTGATCGCTCAAAGGCTTCACCTCTTTAAACCCTACGGTAGAAAATGTTAAGATAGACATATATACACTGTCGACAACGTTGTATTCTTCTATATAAACATACCCGATGGTTCCTACCATTAAACTAAGAAGGAATAAAAGGGACGCAAATATTAATTTCCTAATTGCTCTATGCATGAATCTTAATTAACTGCTTCTTAAAAAGAGTTCAATCCAAATGAAATAAGTTATATGGCTATTTACCAATTTTTCAGTTAACTTATATAAAAAACCAATCATGAAAAAATTACTCACCCTACTAATTATCCTGGCGCCTATCTCCGTTTTCTCCCAGGGATCATTACAAAAAGACCTTGCCGGCATGGTCAGGGCAAATTCTGATAAGGTTATTTCTTTAGCAAAAGTAATACCTGCAGAAAAATATGGATGGACTCCTAATGAAGGTGTCCGTTCTATAAATGATGTTGTATTACATATTACAGGTGCTAATTACTTTTTTCCCACATTTGTTGGAGTGGAAATGCCCGATGGTATAGACCCGAGGAATATGAATATAGTCGGCAAAGATGCTAGTATAGAAGCGCTAACTAAATCATATGACCATATGATCACAGCAATAATGAGCGTCCCTGATGATAAGCTAGATGAAATGGTTGATGTTTTTGGAAGTCAAATGACAATGAGGTCAGTATTATTAATAGCCTTTGGTCATTGTGAAGAACATATGGGACAAATGATCGCTTATGCACGAACAAATGGCATAGCTCCTCCATGGAGTGAAGGAAAATAATTCCAATTAAATGTCCTAAACCCCATATCTATCCAGGTGTGGGCATTATTATCCTGACATTTATCGTCACGGGCCCTACTGGATTACTTATAGTGATCCAGAATGAACCCACTCCTGCAAATAAATCCCAAAGCCTCCAAAGTCGGCTTTCCTTTTTTATTTATTTCCAGTAAATGAATAAAATTCAATACTGTCCAAAAACAAAAAAATCCAGACCCTAGGGATCTGGATTTCTATTTCATGTGGGCCCTACTGGATTCGAACCAGTGACCCTCCCGACTGAAGGTCGGGATGCTATCAACACTGACGCTTTTGGTCGGCATCATGACAAGCAAGGCTTCGTCATTGGCCAACTGTGCTAAGAGCCTCGATCTTCTTGCGGCTCTTCCAGTTTTTTATTTCTCGTTCTCTGGCATATGCCTCAACCTTTGTAGGATATTTCTCTTGGTAAACAATCTGCCAGTCATTTGTTTTACCTGTAAATCCCTTGTGATTTGTATTATGACGACGTAATCTTTCTTCTAACTTATCGCCTGTATGGCCAACGTAATATTTATCCAGCTTGGCTGAATACAGGATGTAGCAGTAAAATTTCATAATTGAGTTTGGTTGAAATAAAAAAAGACAGCCAAATTTCTCTGACTGTCTTTGTGGGCCCTACTGGATTCGAACCAGTGACCCTCCCGACTGAAGGTCGGGATGCTATCAACACTGACGCTTTTGGTCGGCATCATGACAAGCAAGGCTTCGTCATTGGCCAACTGTGCTAAGAGCCTCGATCTTCTTGCGGCTCTTCCAGTTTTTTATTTCTCGTTCTCTGGCATATGCCTCAACCTTTGTAGGATATTTCTCTTGGTAAACAATCTGCCAGTCATTTGTTTTACCTGTAAATCCCTTGTGATTTGTATTATGACGACGTAATCTTTCTTCTAACTTATCGCCTGTATGGCCAACGTAATATTTATCCAGCTTGGCTGAATACAGGATGTAGCAGTAAAATTTCATAATTGAGTTTGGTTGAAATAAAAAAAGACAGCCAAATTTCTCTGACTGTCTTTGTGGGCCCTACTGGATTCGAACCAGTGACCCTCCCGACTGAAGGTCGGGATGCTATCAACACTGACGCTTTTGGTCGGCATCATGACAAGCAAGGCTTCGTCATTGGCCAACTGTGCTAAGAGCCTCGATCTTCTTGCGGCTCTTCCAGTTTTTTATTTCTCGTTCTCTGGCATATGCCTCAACCTTTGTAGGATATTTCTCTTGGTAAACAATCTGCCAGTCATTTGTTTTACCTGTAAATCCCTTGTGATTTGTATTATGACGACGTAATCTTTCTTCTAACTTATCGCCTGTATGGCCAACGTAATATTTATCCAGCTTGGCTGAATACAGGATGTAGCAGTAAAATTTCATAATTGAGTTTGGTTGAAATAAAAAAAGACAGCCAAATTTCTCTGACTGTCTTTGTGGGCCCTACTGGATTCGAACCAGTGACCCCCTGCTTGTAAGGCAGGTGCTCTGAACCAACTGAGCTAAGAGCCCATTTATTAACTTTCTTAGTTTGTTGCCCTAGTGACCCTCCCGATGTAATCGGGATGCTCTAAAACAACTGGCCTAAGCACCTTTATTTCTGTCCCTGTTTCGTGTAACAGGAGTGCAAATGTAGTCCACTTTTTTATATTTGCAAACCCTGATTTAAATTTTTTTAAAAAATATTATTACCCAATTTTACGTATATATTTTTAGTAATCGTTATTAATAAGAAAATCAGAAACTTGAATATAAATTTGACCAGCGGTACACTTAAGAAAATTTTTTTTTGGTTCATTTCGCTAATAGCAGGATTGATACTAATTCTTATAATTATTATTCAGGTCTTCAAAGTTGATATTATAAATGAATTTGTCTCTACTGTCAATGAACGTCTGGAAGTACCTGTAAATACTGATGAAATTGACGTTACTCTTTTTGGAGACTTTCCAAACATCTCCATCTCTCTTTCAAATGTATTTTGTGAAGGAAAACCAAACTATTCTAAAAATCTCATCAGTGCAGATAGAATATTGGTAAATATCGGGCTATTCGAGATGTTTAGTGGAGAAGTATCTGTCAAAAGTATTATAATTCAAGAGGGTGAGATAAATATTGAGCGAAATCCAGACAACTCATATAATTACCAAATCTGGAAAGAAGATACCACAAGAGAAAAATCTCAAACTACTTTTGATATTGATAAAATATTTATCGATCACGTATTAATTTCATTTTATGACAATGCCCGTTCGGCTATGTATCAGGCAAATACTTTATTTGCTGAAGTTGATATTGTTTTAAACCCAGATCAAAAATTTATAATCGATGGAAATTTTATTTGGGAAAAAATTATAGAGCCAAAGTACAAACTTGAAAAATCAATTCCAGTAAACATTGAAACGGAAATAAACTATTTTGCCAACGCAAAAACTGTCAACTGGAGAAATGGTCTTTTAGAAATGGATGGTTTTAGATACCTGACTTCTGGATCATACATTTGGGAAAATGAACCACAAACAAAAGTCTTTGTAAGCTCTAAAAAAACTAATGTAAAACATATACTTCAATTCATCCCCGGTGAACAGGCTGAACCCTGGTTGAAATATCAATCTTCGGGAAATTTATCTTTTGAAGCCAAAGTTATCGGGAATGCTGATCTGTATTCTACAGAAATAAATTTTAAAGGTGACAATTTTAATATCACCTATCCGGAAACTGGGTCTAAATTCAAAAATGCTTCAATGGAAGGCAATTTCACATCGTCTAATATTGATCTAAAAAGTACATATTCCTTGAAAATATCCCCTCTTTCAGGACAATTTGGATCAGATAAGGTGACAGGATATGTAAATCTATTAAATTTTGTAAGCCCGATTATAGATTGCTCTTTAAAAGGGTCTGCTAATCTAAAATTACTAACTGCTTTTTTACCAGGAGAAGATATAACTGCTAAAAATGGAAAAGTCCATTTTGATTTTTCTTTAAATGGTCGGCTTGACGATATGAAATCTCAAAAGTTTGAAAATGCCAAAGCCAATGGTGAGATTCAAATTCAAAATACTAATTTCAACGTCAAAGGCTTCCAATACGACTTCCGGAATTTTGAAGGAAACTTTCGGTTGAAAGATAATCAACTGGCCATCTCAGATCTTAAAGGTGAAATAGGAAGTAGTGATATTCGCTTAAATGGTTTTGCAGATTACATTTTTTCCATTTTTTCTTCTAACAATAAGCAACAGATTTTTATCGAATCAGATCTGTTTTCTGAAAATTTAAACCTGGATGAATTACTTTCTGGTAATCTCAACACAGTTAAAGGTCAGGAATATAGTCTGCGTTTACCGGAAAAGATCAACCTCGATTTTGATTGTAAAGTTGAAAAAATAAATTTCAGAAGATTTAATGCCTCTAACCTTACCGGAAATCTAATTATTAAAAATAAAGTAGCGAATATCAAAGACCTCCGCCTTAATAGCTTTGGAGGGTATTTAGAACTTAACGCTCAAATTGATGATCGATATAAGTCGGGAATTATAATTGACAACAGAGGACGTGTCAATAAAATTAATATCAATGAAGTATTTTATGTTTTTGAGAACTTTGGTCAGTCATGGTTACAGGATAAAAACCTCAAAGGTCAGGTTACTGCTTACGTCAGCAGCCACATCGTATTAGACCCTTCCTTAAAGTTTTTATCTGATTATTTTACCTGCAGGGCAGATATTCAGATTAAAAATGGTGAATTAAACAACTTTGAACCTCTTCAGGGCCTTTCTAAATTTGTCAAAGAAGAATCATTAGCAAACCTTAAATTTGATGACCTCCAAAATGAATTGGTAATTAAAAACAGGCAAATAACCCTTCCTAAAATGACTGTCGGAACTAATGTTACCACACTTGATGTATCCGGCACCCATACCTTCAACCAGGAAATTAATTACCAGGTTATTGTACCTCTATCAAAAGCAAAGCAGGATAAGGATGAGGTATTCGGTGCAGTGGAAGATGACGGCACAGGGAGTCCAAATTTATACTTAAGAATAATAGGGACAACTGATGAATACGAGATTGTTTATGACACAAGGGCAGTCAGTAAAAAAATCATTACTGATATTAAAGATGAGAAAAAAGAATTAATTGACGCATTCAAATACAAAGGCGTTGATCAGGATAAAACAGTAGACCTATCAGATGAATACTTTGATTTCCCTGAAGACACAACTAATAATAAAACTGACAATTAATCACTATCGGAGTTATTATTGATATCAAACACAAATAACGCTCTTCTATTCTTTGCTTTTCCTTCTTCCGTCTCATTGTTTCCAATAGGGTTAGCTTCACCTCTACCCTCTACAGATATTCTTTCTTCTGATATTCCATAAGCCTCGAGTATCTTTGCTACTTGCGAAGCTCTTTGTTCAGATAATTTTCTATTGAACGATTCAGACCCCACATCATCAGTATATCCAATTACTTTAACAGAAGCATTCGGATTCTCCTCAAGGAAATAACTGGCCTTTTTAATTTCTGACATGGAAGTATCTGTTGGTTGAATACTATTAAAATCAAAATAAACAAACCCGATACTTTCACGCTTCTTTTTAACTCTGCTGTCCGTAGCTGTCAAAGCTGCCAAAGAAACTACTTTGCCATCATTAATGATCAAAGAATCTTTAAGTACTTCATCACCCGATTCATCGTAAAAGATGCTCAGATCTTCAAGCATAGGAACACCCATTACTATCTGAAAAAGGTCCGGCCTTTGTTCTACCTCAAACTTCTCGTATAAAGTATAATATCCTTCTGCCTGAACGGTGAGGGCATATCTATCATTAAAAGTTAATGGCACCTCATAAGTCTGGCCGAATACATCCTGAGATTTATATGCTGCAACAACCTCTTCTCCCGGATCAGTAATTAGAATACTTCCCGGTACATCATTTTCAGCAACTTTATCACTGAACTTCAGCTTCATCATAAACTTATCTTCTTCCTGGTTAGGCCGGCTAAGTACATAGATGTCTTTCTCTCCATATCCATCCTTTCTGAAACTTGAAAAATAAGCTCTCGCGCCACCGGCGGCCAGATTAAAATAAATATCATCATCAGGTGTATTCACCGGGTAACCAATATTTCTTGGAGGAGACCAAGTGTCGGTTTCAGGATTATAGGTCGTGCTATAAATATCAAAACCTCCCATGCCCAAATGACCTTTTGAACTGAAAAACAAGGTCTCATTATCCACATAAATATATGGCGCATCCTCATCGAGACTGGAGTTGATCATCGGTCCCAGGTTTTCTATTTCTCCCCATTTCCCATTACTTAATCTGCGAGCTCTGTAAATATCGCTACCACCGAATCCCCCGGGACGGTCAGAACTAAAATATAGATATTCACCATTTTTTGTAAAACAAGCACTGGCTTCCCAATGAGGAGAGTTTATTCCTTCAAAAGGTGTGGCGATACTCCATTCATTTTCACCTGTTTTTTCACTAAAAAATAGATCCCCACCATTTTCTGGCTTATATATAATCAGCTTTTTCCCATCAAAACTCAATCCAACATTAGCATCATGCCCTTTTGTATTCACAGGAGATGGTAATCTCTTCGGAAAGTTCCATTGGTCATTTACCGTTGGTCTGGTTACAACATAAATATCTTCAAAAAATCTTCCATCAAAATCTCTATTGCCCCCTGTAGTACTTTCTCTGCGAGAAGTAAAATACATGGTCCGTTCATCAGCTGTAGGTGTTGGAACATATTCTGCATACTGGGAATTAACAACCGGACCAGAATTTTCAATTTGAAGACTAAGAACATTCTCCATTAGTTCTTTCGCCCGTAAACTCTCCCTTATAAACTTTTCAATTCCCCCATTAACCAGAACTTCATTATATCCCGGATCACTTGGAGATGAAGCAAATGATAAGTATTTATTATAAAAATATATAGCAGTGTCAAAATTGTAATTAAAATGATTTATTCTTCCAAGGTAAAAACTAACATCTGCTTTATATTCATCAGGCACTCCCATTTCGTGAAGTTCTTTGAATGATTTTTCAGCTTTTTGTCGTTTATCATCAAGAAAATAACTTTTACCAAGAAAAAACTTAACTTCTGTATTTGGTTCAGCAACGGAATCTACATAACTCAATAAATCGGTTGCCAGATCATAACTTCCTCCCTCCATATATCTTTCAGCATCACTTAATGCATTTTCAATAGAGTTCTGGGCATACAAATCTATGTTCACCAAACAAATAATGATGAAGAAACCAAACAAGTACTTTGATAAACCTTCTCCCAACAGCATATTTTTAAGTTTTCACTGTTTTAATAACCATGTAACTAACCAATACTAACAAAATTAATTGGTTGTTGCTCGTTTCCAAGACATTACCTGAATACTAATCAAAAGACTTGTAAATAATAATATTTTTTCATTTTAAAGTCATATTAACATATCCTTACGACATCAGTTAAGTAAAAATAAAACATTATTATTGTTTAATGATTTCACCATTTGAAAAAGCAGAAAAATGGTTCAATGAAAATGAATGGCAGGTTTTTAATTTTCAAAAAGAAGCCTGGCAAGCGGTATATGCTGGAGACTCCGGAATAATTAATGCTCCCACAGGATCAGGCAAAACATATTCAGCGGCAGTACCCATCATCTCTTTATGGTCTGAGCTTTCAAAGCAGCAAAACAAATCAAAAGGTGTTTTTGCCATTTGGATTACACCAATAAGGGCCTTAACAGTAGAAATAAAACAAGCGGTAGAAAGACTGGCTTCTGGTATGGGAATCGATGATTTTAATGTTGCGATCAGATCCGGAGATACTACTACAGCTCAGCGACAAGCTATTAAAAGAAAGCCCCCGCAGTTATTGATAACTACGCCGGAAAGCCTTCACCTTCTTCTTTCTCAAAAAGATAATGATAAATTCTTTTCAAATTTACGTGTCTTCATCGCAGATGAATGGCATGAGCTACTTGGTTCAAAGAGAGCAGTTTTAACCGAACTGGCTTTATCACGATTTAAAAGTCTTAGCAAACAGCAACTTAGTATCTGGGGTATTTCTGCAACAATAGGCAATATGGATCAGGCTTTAGATGTCCTGCTCGGCCCGGTGTTTCCAAAAGAAAAAAAGAGACTAATTAGATCTGATATCGAGAAAAATATCCAGGTAGAAACAATATTACCTGAAGATGTCAAAGAGCTACCCTGGTCAGGGCATCTGGGCATTAAAATGCTTAAGAAAGTTTTACCAATTATTAAAGAAAGCCGAAGTACTCTCATTTTCACCAATACCCGATCCCAGGCAGAGATCTGGTACCAGAAAATTATTTCTGCAGCTCCTGAATTAATGGGTCTTATAGCCATGCATCACGGATCTATCGACAGGGATCTGAGAACCTGGGTAGAAGAAGCTATTCACAGTGAAAAACTCAAAGCTGTTGTTTGTACATCAAGTCTTGACCTCGGAGTAGACTTCAGACCTGTAGAAACTGTTATCCAAATTGGTGGACCTAAAGGGGTAGCAAGATTCGTTCAACGGGCGGGAAGAAGTGGTCACAGGCCTGGAGAAACAGCCCGGATTTATTTTGTACCTACTCATAGTCTCGAATTACTTGAGGCTGCAGCACTCAGGACAGCAATAAATAAGGGTATTGTTGAAGATCGGCTACCATACATCAGATCATTTGATGTGCTAGTTCAATACCTGGTGACACTAGCCGTGGGCGGTGGGTTTGAACCCAAAACCATTTTTAAAGAAGTCAGTTCAACCTACTCTTTTACTGATCTTTCCAGGGAAGAATGGCTTTGGGCTCTTGCATTTATTACCACAGGAGGAAGTTCTTTAACCGCTTATGATGAATTTAAGAAAGTAGAGCTTGAAGATGGAAAATACATTGTAAACAGCAGACGAATAGCTATGCGCCATCGGCTTTCAATAGGTACGATCGTCGGTGACACGGCAATGAATGTAAAATACAATAGCGGCAAAAGAATAGGAACAATCGAAGAGTGGTTTATTGCGGGGTTAAATCCCGGAGACACATTTTGGTTTGCCGGGCGATCACTGGAACTTATCCGTGTAAAATATATGACCGCATATGTACGAAAATCAAATAAAAAGAGCGGTAAGGTTCCGAGTTGGCAAGGAGGCAGATTGCCACTATCCTCACAAGTTTCCAGACTTCTCAGGGAAAAAATCAGCCAATATCCTGTGTTTTCGGAGGGTTTTGAAGAAACTACTACAATAAGTCCGCTTCTTAAAATTCAGGAAGAAAGGTCATTGGTACCCAGGGAAGATCAGCTACTGATCGAATATTTCAAGAGCAAAGAGGGCTATCATATGTTTGTGTATCCTTTTGAAGGTCGGCTTGTTCATGAAGGAATCTCAGGATTACTTGCTTACAGGATGAGTTTACTGGAACCCATATCTTTTAGCATTGCAATGAATGATTATGGATTTGAATTACTTTCAGACAAACCCATTCCAATACAAGAGGCTCTCGACAATGAATTTCTTTCAACACTCAGACTTATTGAAGATATTCAAGCCGGGGTAAATGCAAACGAAATGGCTAGAAGAAAATTTAGAGATATAGCCAGTATTGCGGGCTTGGTTTTCAAAGGATATCCTGGGCAGAATATCACAGGTAAACATATGCAGTCATCTACACAACTTGTTTTTGATGTATTCAAAGAGTATGATCCGGACAACTTATTGCTTAGACAGGCATATGATGAAGTACTGGAGTTTCAGCTTGAAGAGTATCGGTTAAGAAAAGCACTTCAACGAATTGAAAAGCAGGAGATCGTTGTAAAACATACAGTAAAAGTAACCCCATTCTCATTTCCAATCATGGTCGATCGAACCAGGGAAAAGGTTAGCTCTGAAAAACTTGAAGACCGTATTAATAAAATGAAAATAGAGCTGGAAAAAGATTAGTTTTGCTGAAAATCGGATATTTGTGAAAAGGCAGGAAATTTTAATACGAGACGAAAAACTAACGTTATTACCTCAAAAAGCAATTTACTGGGAAAAGAAATCTGCATTGATTATCGCAGATCTTCACCTTGGGAAAATTACACACTTTAGAAATCAGGGAGTCGCGCTCCCTGCTAATGGAGTGATGAATAACTGGGAAAGACTAGGCAATTTAATCGAAGAGTTTTCTCCTGCTGATGTTTATTTCTTAGGTGATTTATTTCACAGTGATTATAATAATGAATGGATTATTTTTGAAGAACTTTCAGCTGAATTTCAGAATACCACCTTTCATCTTATAGCGGGAAATCACGATATCCTTCCCGAATTTCATTACCAAAAATTTAAGATAAAAGTTTACAAAGAAACTCTGTGTGTTGGGCCATTTATTTTTTCTCACCACCCACTCAAAGAAAAGACAGAATTTTATAATCTGGCAGGTCATATCCATCCGGGAGTTGTTTTAAGAGGAACCGGAAGGCAGTCAGCAAGATTAAAATGCTTTTATTTTAGTGAAAAAGGAGCCATTCTTCCTTCATATGGAGATTTTACCGGGATTTATAAAATGAAAATAAAAAAGGTGATAAGGTATATGTTGTAACCGAAGATTCAGTATTGAAAGTATAAAAAAAGTCAGGTGTCATTTAACAGACACCCGACTTTCTGTCTCGGGGAATTTATGAATTGTAAGATTAAACTAAATCTTCTGCTTCCGCAATCAGTTCAGCAATATCCTTTACTTCTACTGAAGATTCTTTTTCCTTATTTTTAACACCATCAGAAAGCATAGTCATGCAAAAAGGGCATCCAGAAGCAATTACGCTTGCACCAGTATCCAGTGCCTCCTCAGTTCTTTCTATATTGACTTCTTTATTTCCTGGCTCGGCATCTTTAAACATCTGAGCTCCACCTGCACCACAGCATAACCCTTTGGTTCTGCATCGTTTCATTTCTACTAATTCAGCATCCAAAGACTCAAGAACTTTACGTGGTGCTTCATATACATTATTAGCACGGCCAAGAAAGCATGAGTCATGGAAAGTAATCTTTCTTCCTTTGAATCCACCACCTTCTTTCACACGAACCTTTCCTTCATCAATTAATTCCTGGAGGAATTGTGAATGGTGAACCACTTCGTAATTACCACCTAGTGCAGGATATTCATTTTTTAGAGTATTAAAGCAATGCGGGCATGCTGTCACGATACGTTTGACACCATATCCATCTAATACCTGGATATTAGACATTGCCTGCATCTGGAATAAAAACTCGTTTCCTGCCCTTCTTGCCGGGTCACCAGTACAAGTTTCTTCCTCTCCTAATACAGCGAATTTGACGCCTACTTTATTAAGTATTTTAACAAATGCTTTAGTTACTTTCTTATATCTGTCGTCAAATGAACCTGCACAACCTACCCAGAAAAGTACTTCCGGTTGCTCTCCTTTCGAGGCCATTTCAGCCATTGTTGGTACTTGTATATTTTCGGTATTCATGTTTTCCTATCGTTAAAATTCTTATTCCTTTTCTTCTGTTTTCAGATCATTTGCCCATTTAAATCGGTCTGTTGGAGGAAATTTCCATGGAGCAAAATTTGTTTCGATGTTACTGAACATTGAATTCCATGATTGAGGAGCACTTGATTCTTCCATTACCACGTATCGTCTTAACTGCAGAATAATAGAAAGAGGATCAATATTTACAGGACAGGCTTCTACACATGCGTTACAACTTGTACAGGCATTGATTTCTTCTTTGGTAATGTAATCGCCAAGTAAAGATTTACCATCATCACCACCTGTTTTCCCGATTTCATCAATACGGTCTCTGGTATCCATCATGATCTTACGAGGAGAAAGCTTTTTACCCGTCATATTAGCAGGGCATTGCTGAGTACACCTACCACATTCCGTACAGGCATAACTGTTCATGAGGTTAACCCAATTCAAGTCTGTAGCGTCCTTTGCGCCAAACCTACTTATTTCAGCCGGAGGCTCTGTAGAAGCTCCTCCTACTCCGAGCATGGCCTTAACCTCGTTTGTTACCTCATCCATGTTATTCATCTCACCTTTTAGGTTCAGATTTGCATAATACGTATTTGGGAAAGCCATAAAAATATGTAAGTGCTTCGAATAAGTGACATATATCGCAAAAGCAAAAATTCCGATTATATGAAACCACCAGGCAATTCTCTCAGTGATAATCAAACCAGTGGTTGACAACCCATCAAACATTGGTATTAATGTCGCAGAGAATACCATTGTCCCGGTTTGAGTATAGTTTGCATCAGGTCGTGTTTGCAATATCTGATCAGTAGCATTCATTGTTAGAATAGCAAACATCAAAATGATCTCTATGACCAATATTAAATTTGCATCAAGCTTAGGCCAGCTTTTCATTTCTATTCCGCTAAACCTGTCTACTTTGAGTATATTTCTTCTGATAAGAAAAACTACGCAAGAGAAGATTACCGCTATAGCCAGAAATTCAAAAATATTTAGCGCTACTGTGTAAGCATCTCCCAACGGTCCTGCAAAAATTCGGTGAGTACCGACGAGACCATCGATAATAAATTCAAGAACTTCAAGATTAATTACCAGAAAGCCCACATAGATCAATAAGTGTAAAAAAGCCGGAATCATCTTCTTGAACATTTTTTTCTGTCCAAAAGCTACGAGTAACATACTCTTCATCCTTTCGCTTTTTCTATCACTCCGATCAACATCCTTGCCCAGCAATATGTTCCCACGGATTTCCTTAATCCGTTTCGCCAAAAAGTATCCGGCTATAGCCAGGACCAATACAAAAGCGATTTGAGACAAATAATTCATTTCCAGGGTGTTTTAAGTTAAGGTTAAAAATAAGTTGTTTTTTTTCTTCAAAACTATTTGCGAGGTTAACAATTTTGCATACTTTTGTGCCACAATTGAGACGGTGATGTAGCTCAGTTGGTAGAGCATCGGACTGAAAATCCGTGAGTCGGTGGTTCGAGCCCACTCATCACCACGTCTAACAAACCTCTCGCTTTGCGAGGGGTTTCTTTTTTTGTTTACGTTGTGATTTTCAGTTATTTGAGCCACCATCTTCATAAATATCACTCAATCTAATCAAATTGTTTTTTCTATTAGTAAGCTAAATTAAAAAAAATCATTGAATTTAGTATGCAAGCATACTATATTTCAGTAATTCGGAATCAGTATAAATAACTTTTCCCAATAATCTCCTATTTCTGCTTGAAGACATTTATCTATTAGAAAATTAATTTCTATATTAAAGAAAAAGCAGATTTTGATAGACACATTTTTTTCCCATTTACCTCAAATATTTCTCTCCTTGCTCTTTCCTTTCGTCATGATCGGATTTAGCTTGAGGTTTAACAGGACATTTTTGACTTATCATTCTTTGGCCTGGCTAATTTATGCTATCCACATTGTTTTTGGATTGGCAATAAGTTTAATGGTAAAATCCGGTACGGTAGTAATTGGCTTTAATATCCTTACATTCCTGTTTCAGTTCTCAACATTTGCATTTATTTTCCTTTTCTCTGCAGGCATGTATATCCTGTTTACCAAAAAAATCTCAGCAACATAAAGCTGATCATTTGGGGAGTAATCGGAGCAATGTATTCAATGACGGTAATATATTTTACTCTTCTATTTAAATATGATATTGAGCATTCATATTTCTTTCATTTCATGATCCAATCCATCCTGATAGCTATCATCTTCGTTTATTATGCGCAATACATCAGGCCGGTTAGAAAAAGAGATAAAAAAATAAGCTCATATATAATTGTATTTGGGTTGGGAGGACACGGGATTTTACAATTTTTCTATTTCATTCTTCTTTTATTAGACTTTTCAGGATATCAAACCTACGATATCTTTTACTCAACATATGGTTATTTTGATTCCGTTACAATTTCTCTCATGGGAACTGGGTTTTTTCTTTGGTTACTGGAAAGGGAATCTGTTAAATACATGCAGACCGGACAAGAGCTCGATCAGTTTCTTTATCGTACTTCTCATGATATTCGTTCTCCAATTACTACCCTAAAAGGTCTGATTTACCTTGCTAAACAAGAAAAAAATATTGATGAAGTCAGGTTATATTTTGACAAGATTGATCTGAGTGCTGACAGATTACAATTCATAATTGATGATATTTCAGCCTTTAGCCAAATCAAGAAATACAAACCGGTACCTAAACGTTTCAAGTTTCCAAAGTTTCTTTCTGAAGGAATTCTTAATGAGTTAGAATTCAGCAAGAACGACCGTGAAATAACGGTAAGAATAAAAGCAAATACGACTAATCAGGAAATCAATACAGATCCTTTATTCCTTAAAATTATATTAAAAAACCTGCTTTCAAATGCAATAACCTACCATAAACCTTCCAGAGAAGAAATGTATATTAACATTTTGCTGGATGATAATAAATACCATTGGATATTGTCTATTGAAGATAATGGAACAGGAATAGATAAGGCCATCAGAGATAACATTTTTGATATGTTCTTCAGAGGAACTAACGAATCAACTGGTACCGGTCTGGGTCTTTTTATCGTTAATGTTGCTGTTAAAAAATTAAGAGGCGAGGTTAAAGTGGATTCAACAACCAAACATGGTAGCACTTTTAAAATCCTTATCCCCAAATTCCCTGTCTATTGATCCTCTTTATTCTTTTTTAACCATGAAGCGGTTATTTCATTCAATTGATTTACTTTAAAGTCAAAATCTCCTTTTAATTGCTTTCTGATTTCAACAAGCTTTACAATCAAATTATCTATATCATCTGGTATAGTTTCTTCCAGATACTGCCTCATCCTCTTACTAAGTGTTGGTGATTTTCCATTCGTAGATATACCGATTTTAAGGCTGCCTTTGGTAACTGTAGAACCTAAATAAAAATCACACAGATCCGGAGTGTCTGCCACATTAACTAACAAAGAACGCTTTTTCGCTAAAGCCCTGATTTGAATATGAAGATCTCTACTGTCAGTGGCTAACATAACCAAATCAACACTATCAAGATCCTCCTCTGTAAATGCTCTTTCATATAGTTGAAGATTACCATTGTCCCGAGCCAAATCACCAATCTCCTTTCTTCGGAATTCTTCTGCTACAATTTTAATTTTTGCGTTGGGTGAGTTTTTAAGAATAGCTTCGAGCTTTTCGAGTCCTACATTCCCTCCCCCTACAAGAAGAATTTTTAACTCTTCTGCTTTTAAAAAAACCGGAAAAAGATTATTCCTTTCACTCATTATTTAAGTTTCATAATCTTTAATCTGGCAACTTCTTTTTGATTTAAAAACCTCCACTTCCCTCGTGGAAGATCTTTTTTAGTTAATCCAGCATATAAAGTCCTGTCTAATTTCACTACTTCATAACCCAGGTGCTCAAAAATTCTTCTGACAATTCTGTTACGGCCAATGTGAATTTCAATGCCTAATGTCATCGCATCCGGACTTAACACAGAAAGACCATCTACATGTGCTGAACCATCCTCGAGTTCTACGCCAGATTTTATTGAATTAAAATCATCTTCTGAAATAGGCTTATCTAATGTGACCTGGTAAACTTTTTTAATGTTATTAGATGGGTGCATTAGTTTATCAGCGAGGTCACCATCATTTGTAAGAAGCAGAAGGCCGGTAGTATTTCTATCAAGTCTCCCTACTGGAAAAATCCTTTCTTCACATGCATTAGACACGAGATCCATCACAGTTTTGCGGTCTTCAGGATCTTTGGTGGTGGTAATAAATGATTTTGGTTTATTTAAAAGTATATAGATCAGCTTTTCTGGCTTTACTATTTTGCCTTTATATTCTACCGTATCACCGATTTGAACTTTATAGCCCATTTCGGTGAGCTTTTTCCCATTTACCTTTACCAATCCCTGTTCGATCAGAGTATCAGCTTCACGCCTTGAACATATACCGGCATGTGCCAGATATTTATTCAATCTCATTGGCCCGGGCGCCTTACCTTTATCTTTTTCAACCTTCTTTATATGGTCAAAATCGTATTTTGGCGCCTCCGGCTTGCGCTTATTCACGCGGAAACCTCGTTTCTTGCCTTTCATAAGTGTTATTTATTTATTTCGAACTAATCGTTCTTATCATCTTCCTCCTCAGGGTTGTCATTTTCTGAGGAATGATCCTTTAATGCGGATGGGTTAAAATCAGGATCATTTTCTTTACCAATTGTGTTATCCTCCTCTGCAAAATCTTTTGGCGTCGGTAGTTCACTTAAACTATTAATGCCAAAATAATCCATGAAATTTTCAGAAGTGCCGTAAAGCAGTGGTTTCCCTATTGTATCAGCTTTACCTTTTATAATAACAAGTTCTTTTTCCAGAAGCTTATTAACTGCATAATCACAGTTTACACCTCTTATTTGTTCAACTTCTGATTTAGTAATTGGTTGTTTATAAGCTATTATACTTAATGTTTCCAAAGCAGAAGTTGAAAGTCGCCTTTTTGATTTTTGTTTTAATAAAATTCCGATGCTTGCCTGGTAAGCAGGTTTGGTTAAAAACTGGTACCCTCCACCAGATTTAATAATCTCGAAAGCATATTCATCATCCTGATATTTCTGACTCAGCTTATCAATAGCTTCAGTTATATGTTCTTCAGGAACATCAGCATCAAACATCTCTGTAAGACATTTTAAAATCTCCTCAACCTTAATTGGCTGAGGAGAACAAAATATTAATGCTTCAATATGTTTCGCTAAAACATCCAAATCTTATTTGTTTTGCTGCAATTTGGCTTCTATCGAAAGGGTAGTATGCGGAACCGCTCTTAGTCTGTCCTTGCTGATAAGCTTACCAGTAACGGAACAAATACCATAGGTACCATTTTTAATCCTGATCATTGCATTTTCAAGGTTGTTGATGAACTTTTGCTGTCTTGCAGCCAGCTGACTTAACTGTTCTTTTTCAATTGTATCAGCCCCATCTTCAAGAACCTTTACATTTCCGGAAGTATTATCCGTGCCCTGATCATCCTTTCTACTCAAGGATCCCTTTAACATTTCCAGTTCTTTTTTTGCTTTGTCCAGCTTCTCCTGGATCAACTCTTCGAATTCATTTAATTCCTCCGTTGAGTAACGCGTTCTTTCTTCAGTACTCATTTTCGTGGCGGTTATGGTTTTAAAAGTGGCAAAAATACTTAGTAATTGCTAAAATAAAAATTTGATTTATTTAATATTAATAACAATATTTTTTGCCTGTTTAGTAATTCACTATCTTTTACACTTCAAAACGTTAATTAAAAAACTAAAGTTTTAATAATGAAGCGATATTTTATTTTTCTATTATCAGTCTTTTTTATTATTTCCTGCAATAACAAGACTGAAAGCTACCAGGAAGAGACTTCTGACACTTCTTCTGCATCCATGCAACCCATTGAGATTGAAAAGGATACATTACCTGGGCCTATTACAATTATCATACATGGTGGAGCAGGTTTTGTAGACCCGAATTACCTGAAAGGTGACATAAGAAAAAACTACAACAAAAAACTCCGGGAAGCACTTAATACCGGATATTCTGTTCTCATGAATGACGGTACAAGTGAAGAAGCAATAATAGCAGCAATTCAGATTTTGGAACAATCTCCATTGTTTAATGCAGGAATAGGTGCTGTGTTAAACGCAAAAGGGAAACCTGAACTTGATGCATCAATAATGAGAGGAAGAGATCTAAACGCTGGAGCGGTAGCTGGAGTATCCAGAATTAAATCTCCTATAGCTGCTGCTTATGCAGTAATGGAAATGAGCGAACATGTAATGATGGCTGGAGAAGGTGCTGAAAATTTTATCCGCAACCAGGGACTTGAAATGGTCGATCCAGGATATTTCATCACTGAAAGAAGAATGAAAAGTCTGGAAAATGCCAGAAAAAAAGAAATGGGGAACATGAAAGACAAACTTTCAATAAACTATTCTGATTTTTTAAATCGAAAATTTGGAACAGTTGGTGCAGTAGCCCTTGATAAATATGGAAATATTTCTGCAGGCACATCAACCGGAGGGATGACCAATAAAAAATATGGCCGTATTGGCGATAGCCCCATCATCGGAGCAGGAACATATGCCGATAATTCTACCTGTGGTGTTAGTTCTACAGGGCATGGAGAGTACTTCATCAGGAATGTGGTTGCCTATGATATTGCCGTAAGAATGAAATATCTCGACCAGCCTCTTGCTGATGCTGCTGATGAAGTAATAATGGAAAAGCTTGTTGAGATGAATGGTTCAGGGGGATAATTGCTCTTGACCGAAAAGGAAACATAGCTATGCCGTTTAATTCTAAATCTATGTTTAGAGGATACATCAATAAAAAAGATGAACCACACGTTTATATCTACGAAGATGAAGAAACGGAGTAATTAAAAAGGAGGGTCGCAACCCTCCTTTTTGGTATATTATGCGTTTAGCTGTGACAATTGTTTAATTCGTAATCGTATACTCTCAAGATCGATGTTAATTTTATATCGCTCTCTTAAATATTTTCTTATTTCTTCTACACGCTTGCCTTTTTGCCTCAGATGTGCAATTGACTTTGTTAAAATATCTTCCATTACAAGCATCCTCCTATTAATTTAAACGAAGTTTAAACATAAAGTGTTGCTATAGGCCCACAGCTAATGGTCTAATAATCAAATCATCGTTTCCATTGCTATCAATGTAAGTAACTCTTAAAATATAATGCCCAGGTTTAATAACCTGCCCTGAATCTTGAATCCCTTCCCACCTCAACGTGAGAGAATCAGAAACATAGCAATCCAGGCAAAAGGTCTTTATAAGCTTTCCTGATAAACTAAATAATTCAACAGTTACTATCCTTCCCGAATTATCAGTTTTAAGGTGAATCATTTGTTCACCATAATACGGGTCGCCAGGAATTATTACCTTCGGTTGAAAGCTAATTTCTTCATTATACGCCATTTCACCTGATCCTGATATAATGCCAGGAGTCGAATAATTATTTAATTCTGAAGCACTTTTCCATACTGATTCAAATGCAGGATCTCCTTCAAAATTGAATCGTTCCAGAGAAACTCCTTCAGTATCATCCATCCAGTATGAATGCCAACCTTCAAAATAACCCGATCGCTCAATTTCTTTTTTAAATTCTTCTCCAGGTATTTCCCTGAAAATCTCAAAATACCCTCCTGAATTTCTTAGATTAATAAAATTTTTGAGCTCTATTAACAATGGACTTCCTTCTACAAAGTAATTTTCTTCAAAATCACTATCCTCTGAATAAATCAAACCAACACTTTTACCTGCTAAATGATATTCATCAAACTTTTCTTCAATATTGATAGTATCATCGACTATTTGATTGTGGTCCATGAAAATGAATTTATACTTTGAGATTTCTATTATACCTCCACATTCATTATATATCTCGATGAAATCTCCTTTCCCGGTTTCTGGATCAAACATAAATTCGGAAACTTTAAGGCATTCCTTTTCCGGATCATCCATGGTGTTAATACTTTCAAATAAAACAGAATCAATTTTACCTGTTATACAGTTTTTCTGACCTGATAATTTAATTTTATATTGCTGATTATGATTTAAATGATCCTCTATCTTAAAATGATTTATTTTATAATTCCCCAGTCTGATTTCATCTGTAATTTGGAACTGTGTATTCTGGTTTTCAATAGATATCTTGAGATTAGAAATATCAGTTAATGCATCCGATTTTACCTTGAGTATTTTATTATAATCGGAGAATGTTATTTTTAGATCTGCTAATTTTTCGGGTCCGGATTCAAGTTTTACATTTCCCGGACCCGGATCTCCGCCGGAGATATTTAGATCGCCGTCACATATGAAATTTTGAAACCTTCTCTTAAGTGAAGTACCGGAACTAGTTAAATCCAGTGAACGAAAAGTATTATCCGAATAACTAAATGAATCAACAGTATTTTCTCCATACTTGAGAAAAACCTGGTCACCAGTGTTGTTTAAGGATGGTAATCCGGTAATAATTATAGATTCGGGATACACCCCTTCTTTACCTGTAAAAACAATCACCTCATTGGTGCCTATTACTATATCCGGCAAGTTGATACATTTAGAAAGATCACATATCGAAAACTCTCCAAGAGAAATATTCTGATCCCCTGAATTATAAATTTCAATAAACTCTTCTGTGTAATTAGAATTTCTATCCGGGTCCGGTAAAACCTCAGTGATTAATAAAGTATTACGATTATCACTTACATGTGAACCGGAAATTCTAATTAGCCCGGTACTATTTCCGTTAAAATCAGAGATATTGCTAATTTTTAATTCATAATTCTTGAATTTCTGCTCCCAGGCCAAAGATGTTACTTCAAGAATACTATCATTACATGAATAATTACTCTCTGCAGATACTCCATTAATCAAAAGTTCAGTTTCGATATCATCGCATTTGATTTTTTTCGAAAAGTATAAAGTTATTCCATCTTTGGTAGCAATATGATCGATCATTACCGGGCCACTTTCTTCTTCTGAAATCTTTTTGACTCTCCAATAATCAAATCTAAATTTATCAACTCGGGTAGAAGTATAATTGAAAAACAAACCTGAAATTCCTGAAACGAATTCGGGTAAATAATCAAAACTTCCAATCACGATTTCACCCTGATCAGTTTTTTCTTTTATCTGCCATGATGAAACTCCATTGTATGTAATTAAAAGCCTTTTAGAAGGTGAATTTGAAAATTGACCTTCAGAGAAAGTCGTGACTTTAGATTTTATACCGTCTTTATACTTAATTACATTCAATCCATCATTAGAACCTGTTTCTCCAATCTGAAGAGCTATTCCATTAATTATATTTTGCTTTTCAAGCTCACCTGCTAAAAGTATTTGCAATGCATTTGATGAAGAGGGCGAAAAGGCCATTTCCAAATGAAAATCGTACAATAAAGGGTTTTTTAGATCATTCAATTTGTGGTAAAGAAAACTGGAATTTTTTTCTGTAGAAAAATTGGAAATCAGATGCCCTTCTTCTGTTTTAAAAAAATTGGTGTCCCCATGCCATTGTTGATCTTCATTAAATTTAATAGCGTTAAATTCATCCACTATCTGACAAAAAACAATATTTGGCAGAAAGCAGACAATAAGAATTATCCGTTTCATTATTTTGTAAAAGGTGTTTTGGTTGATAAAAATTTACCGATTTCGTAAATCAGCTACTATAAATTAATACTATTTCAAAAGTTGATATCCTATCCGAAATATAGGTAATTATTAGACAAAATTTAATTACGAAGTGTAATTTTGCAGTTCAAAAATAAAAATTAATACAATGAAAATAGCAATCGTTGGCGCAACCGGTCTTGTCGGAACAGAAATGCTAGCTGTTCTCGAAGAAAGAAACTTCAAATTTGATGAAATGATACTAGCAGCATCTGCCAGGTCTGCAGGTAAAGAAATTGAATATGCTGGTAAACCGATCAAGGTTATGACCATCGAAGATGCTATTGAAAAGAAACCTGATATTGCGATTTTTTCAGCCGGCAGTGGACCATCATTAGAGTATGCTCCAAAATTTGCTGAAGTTGGTACTTTTGTAATCGACAATTCATCAGCTTGGAGAATGGACCCTGACAAAAAGCTAGTAGTACCTGAAATTAACGCTAATGAATTAACTAGTGAAACCAGGATAATTGCTAATCCAAATTGCTCCACAATACAGATGGTACTGGTACTAGCTCCCCTACACAAAAAATATAACATCAAACGTGTTGTGGTATCAACTTATCAAAGTGTTACCGGTACAGGTAAGGCTGCTGTTGACCAATTAATGGGAGAAAGAGAAGGCAAGGATGTCGAAAAAGTATATCCACATAGAATTGACATGAATGCTTTACCTCACATAGACGTCTTCATGGACAATGGATATACCAAAGAAGAAATGAAGATGGTTAATGAAACCAAAAAATTCTTGGAGACGAGTCAGTTAAAGTTACAGCTACAGCAGTAAGACTTCCTGTAATGGGTGGTCACTCTGAATCTGTAAATATTGAATTTGCAAATGAGTTCGATCTGGAAGAAGTAAAAACTATACTTTCGGAAACTCAGGGAGTTGTAATTAAAGATGATCCGTCCAATAATGTTTACCCTATGCCGATTGATGCACATAAAAAAGATGATGTTTTAGTAGGCAGGTTGAGAAGAGATGAAACTCAGGAAAAATCGCTTAACCTATGGGTAGTTGCTGATAATCTTAGAAAAGGTGCTGCTACTAATGCAGTTCAAATAGCAGAATACCTGGTTTCTTCAGGTCTTGTTAAGTAATATGAACAAAATTACAGATAAGAAAGTGCAGGATTATTTAAGGGATAACCTTAATACAGATCCTGCACTTTTTGCATTGAAGTCTTCTCCTTTTCAAGGATTATCATCAGCAGAATTAAGCACTCAGCTTAAAGGACTTCAAGTGGCCAAATCAAAGCTTCCGGAATTTTTCACTAGTTATAATGTAAAATACCCTCCTAAGTTATCTCTTGAACAATGTAGTTCTGAACTAACTGCAAAGTATAAGGCCAGCCTTGTTAGTAAAGGAAATAATATGGTAGATTTAACCGGTGGTTTTGGAATTGATTTTTATTACCTCGGTAATAATTTTGATTCTGCAATCTACATTGATCCCAATTGTGACCTTTTAGAGTTGGTCAGATCAAATATTTCATCTATTGACAATAAAAACAGAACCTATTTGTGTGAGAAAGCAGAAGAGTTTTTGTCTGGAAATTCTGAAACTTTTGATCTAATATTTGTTGATCCGAGTAGGAGATCTGAAAAAAATAAAAAAGTTGTTCTATGGGAGGACCTTTTACCAAACCTTATTGACCTCTATCCTACTTTAAAAAATATTACCAGGAAGTTATTGATCAAAGGTTCACCTATGATTGATATTACCAGTTGTATAAATGCATTTCCTGATACGACAGAAATCCATGTCGTTTCGGTAGAACGAGAAGTTAAAGAGGTGATCGTTTTGGTAGACTTTGAAAGTTCTATGAATGATCCGGCTATTGTTTGTTCTATACTTGGTACTTCAGGTAAACTGATAAAACGGTATAACCTGTCTGACCTCAAAGAGAAAATTGATAATATCGGCCCTGCATCAAATTTTCTTTACGAACCTCATCCGGTTTTTTTAAAAGCCGGTGTAGAAAATAAATTATCAAAGGGTTATGATTTAAAAAAGGTCGCTCAGAATACTAATTTTTATACTTCAAGCGAATTAATTAAAGATTTTTCAGGGAGAATATTTAAAATAGAATCCGGGAATTTCAGCGGCCTGAAAGAAATATCAAAGCTTATCGAGGGTAAAAAAGTTAATGTCATTACGAAAAATATTCCTGTGAGTCCGGAAGAAGTGTTGAAAAAAATGAAATTGAAAGCAGGAGGAACTCAGTGGTTGATTGCATATAGAGATCATAAGAACTCCAAATCCTATATTCTATGTACCCGGGTTAAATGACAATTCTTGTCATTTATTTGCTCGTCCTTTAAATTATTTGTAGATTTTATTCTATTTTTTGAACATAATTTGGCCTATGCCTGCATTTTTGAGAATAATTTTAATTTTAATAGTCTTCAACCAATCAGTTTTCTCCCAGGAAGATTTTCTATTAAATGCAAAAAAGAAAATAACGAGGATATCGCTGATCAGGTTGACAGTATCAACAATGTTGCCTTTTCAACTGTTATTTCTAATCCGGAACTAGGGAGAGAAATGGCTCTGTCAGCTAATGCGATTGCAAAAGCTTCAAATTATAAAAAAGGACTTGCCAGAAGCTATAGTATTATCGGTAGTTCATACTGGTCTGTTGGAATTTATGATGTTGCACTTAAAAATTATTACAATGCGATCGACATTTATGAATCAATAAATGATCTTAGAGGGATAGCAACTAATTATAATAACATAGGTGAAATTTTCAGGAAACAAGATAACCCCGACAATGCTGCTAAATTTCTTGACAAAGCATATAATTCATATAGTAAAATTGATAATGCTAATCCACCACTAATTTTACTAAACAATCTTGGAGAAACACTTATTGAATTAGGAAAATATGATTCTGCTAAACACTACTTTAAAAAATTAATTAGCATTGATAAAACAGATAATGAATCACTCAGAAAATTAGCATACGGGTATCATAATCTGGCAAGGGCAAACTTTCATCAGGAAGATCTTGAAGAAGGCCTTAAAAATGTAAATAAAGCAATTGAACTTAGAAGCAAGATCGATGATACAAGAGGCCTAAGCTCCTCTTATTTACTTCAAGGCGATATATATCTGTCTCTTTTTAAACCTCAGGCAATAGATTCTTATTATGAATCACTGGAGCCGGCAATAAAAATAAATGCATTAGACCTTCAAAGAGATGTTTATAATAAACTGTCTCAATTTTATGAGTCTTACGATCAGTTTGACTCAGCATTGTTGTATCAAAAAAAATTAGCAGAAGTAAATAACAAGCTTTTTAATCTGCAAAAAGCCAATCAGATCAATGAATTAACTACAAAATACGAAAGTGAGAAAAGGGAGCAGGAAAATGAAATGTTAAAAAAGCAAAATCAACTAGCTCAAGAAACAAACAAAACTCAAACCACTCTAATTTGGATAATAGGAGGCATTGGATTGATTCTATTGCTTGCTCTAATAAAACTGTTCCTCAATCACAATAAAATCAAAAAATACAATAAGCAGCTCAACCAAAAGAATCAGGAGATTCAAATTCAGAATGAAGAAATCGAAGTTCAGGCTGAAGAATTGCGTTCTCTCAATGAAATGCAAACCATGGTGAATTCTGATCTCGAACAGAAGATCAACGAAAGAATTCAGGAAATTAGAGAAAAAAACCACACTCTGGCTAAGTATGCTTTTTATAATGCGCATAAATTACGTGCTCCGGTGGCAAGCATTTTAGGATTAATAGATCTTATTCTCAGAACAAATCTCTCTGAGAAAGAAAGCGAATTGGTTTTTAACTTAAAAAAATCAGCGAATAACCTAGATGATGCAATCCATGAAATAAAAGATATTCTTCAGGATGAGGAAAGAAAAAAGGAGATTCAGGAAAATGAAATATAATACACACAAATTTATTACCTCCCTGCCCTAAATTCATAAAGAATATTGTAGGTTTGCATAATATAAAAATCCAGAGAGAAAAAACTCACTGAAGGCATGCACGACCTTCGAATAACGGTCATACAATCCAAACTTTATTGGCATCAGCCTGATGCAAACAGGGCTATGTTCGAGGAAAAAGTCTGGCAAATCAAAAACGGGACCGATGTCATCATTCTTCCGGAGATGTTTACAACAGGATTCAGTATGGAAGCTATTCACCTTGCTGAAACTTTAAACGGTCCGACTCATAAATGGATGAAACAAATTGCTTCTCAAACAAAAGCTTGTATAACAGGTAGTATTATATGTAAAGAAGGTAAGGATATTTTTAATCGCTTATTATGGGTTTACCCTGATGGTAAAACTGAATATTATGATAAGCGACATCTTTTTACAATGGCAAAAGAAAATGACCGTTTTTCGGCAGGAAGCGAACGTTTAATAGTTGAATATAAAGGCTGGAGAATTTGCCCGATGATATGTTATGATCTTCGATTTCCTGTCTGGAGTAGAAACCTTAATAACCAAAACGAACTGGTCTATGATCTTTTGATCTATGTTGCTAACTGGCCTCAGGTGAGAGTAAATGCATGGGAATCCCTATTAAAAGCCCGTGCAATTGAAAACTTGTCTTATTGTATTGGCGTTAATCGAGTAGGAGACGATGGAAATAATATCCCTTATTCAGGAAGTTCAATGGTGTTAGATCCCAAAGGAAGAACTACCTGGTATAACGATGGTGAGGAAATGATTCATGAAACCACACTTTCAGGAAATGACCTAATGAAATTCAGAGAAAAATTTCCTGCACAACTGGACGCTGATAATTTTGAAATAAACATTAATTGACCCATATAGAGCTAACCGATGAGTGAGTATAGAAAATTAACTACTAAAGAAAAAGCTTTAAAAATAAACCTGGACCCCTATGTTTACGGTTCATTTGCTGAAATAGGAGCAGGTCAGGAAGTTGCAGCGCAATTTTTTAAAGCCGGTGGGTCTAGTGGAACGGTAGCTAAAACCATGTCGGCTTACGATATGCAATTTAGTGACGCTATTTATGGTAAATGTAAGAGGTATGTTTGTGAAGCCAGATTGATGCAAATGCTCAATAAAGAGTACGGACTTCTTGCAAAAAGACTTACTCAAAGAGTACCGAACACCAAATTTTTCGCTTTTGCAAATACAGTAGAAACACTTAATTATAAAAAAACAAACGAAGGACATGGTTGGATAGGTTTTAGGTTCCAGCTTTCTCCAGAAAGTGAGCCTAATGATTGTATTATCCATGTAAGACTTAATGACCATGATCTTCAACGTCAGCAACAAGCACTTGGAACTATAGGTGTAAACCTGATTTATTCTTGCCTCTATGTTGCTGTCGAACACGATCCTGAAAAATTTCTCGAATCACTGGTAGAGGGGCTTTCCAGAGAGAGGGTTGAAATTGACATGTTTAAAATCACAGGGCCGGATTTTAGGAATGTCGACAACAGGTTAATGAGTTTAAAGCTTGTAAAAATCGGATTGTCAGAACTTGCTATGTTCGGCCCTGATGGTAAAACAATGCAGCCATCTGAAACGCTTTACAAAAAGAATATTCACGTTCTGAGAGGCCGGTTCAGACCAGTTACATATGTAAATATTGATATGTTCATAAAGGGAAGAACTCAATTTGTCAAAGAGCCCGATGTTGATCAGGACAAATTGATAACTGTTGCCGAACTGACTCTGAATGACCTTACTTCTGACGGAACAATAGATGATAAAGATTTTCTAGACCGGGTAGATATATTATGTAGCCTCGGAACAACAGTATTGATATCAAATTATCAAAAGTATTTCAGGCTGGTTTCAAGGTTGTCCAAACTTAACAAAAAAAGAAAAATTGGAATTACCCTCGGAATCTATAACCTTGAACGTGTATTCGATGAAAGTTACTACGAAGATCTGGATGGTGGAATTCTGGAATCGTTTGGTAGATTGTTTGGGAACAATGTCAAATTATATGTTTATCCCGCGATAAAAAAGGATAATGAGGAGATTTACACTTTAGAAAACTTTAAAGTGCCCAAAAACCTTACTGGCCTATTTAATTATTTGGTAGAAAACAATAAATTAGAAGCCATAAATTCTATAAGAGAGGATTTACAAGAGTATTCAGAAAATGATCACGTTTTAGAGATGATCAAAAAAGGAGAACCCGGATGGGAAAAAATGGTTCCGGGTAAAGTTGAAAGAGCTATTAAAGATAACTGCCTTTTTGATTATCCCTGCGAAGTTATTAATGATAGAGTTGAAGTAAATAAGGAGTCTGAAACAGATAGTTAATTTCATTTTTTAAGCCTGAAGTTTTAGCCCTTAGTTGATTTTGCTACTTAATTGTTGGAACAATTTTTGTTCGCATAACTATGTGATCATTATTTATGTGTGTGTAATTAATAAGAAAAATGGGAACTGCTGAAAAGGATTATTGGAATGAGGAATGGAAAAAACTAACCTTTGATGACATCCATCCGGATGAACATTATGAAATTTCCAATTATGGCCGCGTAAAATCTTACAAAACAAAAAAGAGGGAGCTATTATCAAAGGCTCCAGAATCAAAGGCTATCGTACGATTACGGTAAAGAGAGATTCAGGTAAACTTATATCCAAATATATCCATAAGCTTGTAGCTGAACACTTCATTCCAAATGATGATCCGACTCGCATAAATGTTATTCACCTGGATTATAATAAAGAAAACAATTATTTAAGTAATCTCAAATGGGCAACCCGAGAAGAAACTGGTATGCACCAAAGGGAAAACCCAACATTTAGAAAGGTTATAAAAAATCATCGCCCTTATGCAAAACTTTCTGAAACTGAAGTTTTGCGAATCAAAAAAATGCTTAAAAGAGGGAATACCAGATTAAAAATGATTGCAAAACAATTTGGTATAACTCATACTCAACTGAATAGAATAAGAAGTGGAGAAAACTGGGGGCATGTAAAAATAGAAGATGATTAATAATCCTTTTTAATTATCTTCTGACAAATCTTTTTTATCAAGGCTTCAGACTTTTCTGAGAGCCTTGAATATTCTATCTTATCAATTTTATTCCGATGGTTTTTCAGAAGCCTGACAAATTTAAACAGGTCTTGTTCAACGGATTTTGATGCCTTTTTATTTTCAATAATTACGCTTACAATTTCTGCTTTATTCAACAAGGTCACCAAATGGACTGAAAGTTCATTACCAGAATAATTATCTAAATTCAAATCGTAATTTGATGATTGGCCAATATTATCAATCATATCCATTGGATCGTCCAGAATATCGTATTTGACCGTAATATTATTATTTTGCATTTACTTCAGGTTTATCATTTTGCCTGTCACTTCCCTGCCCTCTTCTGTAAATGCCCTGATAAGAAAGATTCCGCTTGTTGATAAAAGACTAAAATCTAATATTCGCTCTTTTTTAAAAGATTTATCCTCATATATAAGCTTTCCATTTAAACTAAAGATTTTTATAGAATGATTCTCTGCAAAACTCACTGTTACAGATTCATTTGTCGGTACTGGGTAAATATTAAGGGATAGACCATCTTCTTGATTTCCTCCTCCCAGGAATGGTAAATCTACTTTTTGGAATATCAATCCACCTTCTTTAGTTCCAATTACAAGGACAGTTTTATCAGCTCCTACCTGAGATATTGAATATATACCTTTAACAGTGCCGGTCAACTCTTCGCTTTGAGCATTATCGCGGGTAACATCGCTATAAAAATTAAAATTGCCATTTCTATCTGCAATCAAAAGGTCTAATCCAACTATATTATCCCATTGTGCAAAGGAAAATACCCGTTGTCCTTTTAAGGCATCCAGCCCCATTCCTTTAAATTCATCTTCTGATAGAGTGTATTGATAACTTTCAGAAGTTTCTGTCACTTCATATAGTGACACCTTACCACTAGTGCTCATTTTCCAAACTTCTGGAAGTCCATCATTATCCCAGTCATAAAAATGTAATGATTCTGAGGTGAAAAATGACAAGCCTTCTATTAATTTACTGTTCCTGTCACCATTAACATCACCAACGTAGCTAATCAAATTAGAATTATCTGTTAACCGATACCCAAAAAATACATCCATATTCCCATCACCATCCATATCTGATACCTGGGTAATAAATGATCGTATATCAAGTGTAGGTGGCGTAAATCGATATAATTCTTCGTCAATTAATTCTCCTTCAGACTCATAAACTCTTTTTACTACCCCATCCTTATTAATATCCATGTAGGAAACTAAGCTCTCAAAGGGTTCATTAAGTTCTGATAAAACAGTCCAATAAGTTTTTTCTCCGTAATCAAGACTTTGCTCTTGTATGAACTCATCATTTACAAGAGTGTAGTTGCCTTCAATATTTTTATATAAACTGATACTTTTAGAAAAATCGTATTGCAGATTTTCATTGGTGAATACGTTTGGAACCAGGACTAAGGAATCAGAGGTTCCATCATTCCAAAGATAAGCAGCCTGGAAACCTTGAGCAGGCTCCATAGGCCAGGGGTATTCTGAGTTATTAAAAACAGGTTGCTCATCGGAGCCGAAATTTTTTAAATATGCCAGAGATTGGCAAAATTCATCTCCATAAAGCATGTCCTTTACCCCATCATTATCTATATCAGAAATTAAAATAGATTTGCCTCCTGCATGTAGTTCTCTTCCGTTTGTATTACATTCCTGGTCTAAAGGTATAAGTTCACCGCAGCCACAATCCTGAATATTTCCCCAGTTTCTGGTTTCTCTTACCATTGCAAGCGTATCTGACCGGCTATAATTCTCTACAGCCATATTCCTGTGAAACTCTATGGTTCCCGTTCCGGCGAAATGAAAAGTAAACAAGTCCATGTCACCGTCACCATCGTAATCAACAAGCGCTGGAATATCTGTACTGTTGACCTGTAAATTAATATTACCCGTACTACCTTCAGTAAGTAAAACCTCTGTATAAAGTTCAAATGAAAGTTGTTCCGCAGAAGTGTTTAGGTAAACCATAATACCAAAAGGTGATTTGGTAAAGAGATCTTTTTTTCCATCACCATTAAAATCAAACGATATCACCCAATTTCTAAGATCTTCAGGAAGTCCGTCACTATATTCTGGTGCATATATATAACCATTTCCTGTATCAATATAAGGCAACAGCTTGCCACTGGTTTTCTCAAAAAACAACACATCATCGATTCCATCTCGATCCAGGTCTAACCTGTTTACCAATGGCGAATTCATTCCACCAGAGAACAGGTTCCTTGAATTATTCAAATATCCAAAAGGCAAATCCTGCTCATCGAAATCTATTATATCCTGACCTTTGAGACTTAAACTCATAAAAATTGTTATAAAGGACAAAACAATGATTGAATGCTTCATTAGAGAGTTAATGTTTTAGTAAATTTCCGAAAAATTAATCAATAACCTGTAAACCCAATCAATATTAGGATGGTTACTGTCGAAAAACTACACGAATTATTTTTACTATGTCATAATGGTGTAGGCACTGATACGAGAAAAAACCTCGAAGAACAAATGTTTTTTGCATTAAGAGGTCCAAACTTTAATGCCAATAGACTTGCAGCACAAGCCATTGAAAACGGAGCCCTTTACGCTGTAGTTGATGACAAAAACTATGCCGATAATGACAAAATCTTTTTCGTAGAAAACTCATTAAAAACACTCCAGAAGCTGGCAAATTACCATCGTAAAACCTGGGATTATCCCGTTTTTGGAATCACCGGCAGCAATGGAAAAACAACTTCAAAAGAATTAATAAGAGAAGCGCTTTCATCCAAATATAACGTTTGGGCTACCCAAGGTAATCTTAATAATCACATTGGAGTTCCCTTAACTATCTTAAACTGCCCTACAGATACAGATTTTGCTATTATTGAAATGGGAGCGAATAAAATCGGCGATATAGCTGAATTAACAGCGATTGCTTCTCCTGATTATGGTTTAATCACTAATATAGGTAAAGCCCATACCGAAGGGTTTGGAGGCTTTTACGGGGTGATCAGAGGAAAGTCTGAACTTTATCATCACTTATTGGAAAATGATGGGACGGTCTTCATCAACAGTCAGGATGAAATTCTGGCGAATATGTCTAAACGATTCAAATCACCAATATTTTACCCGGGTAAAGACGACTATTTCCATTGTGAATTTATAGATGCCAACCCCTATGTGAGGTATCAGCCGGAAGGGATGGAAACCCAGGAAAGCAATATGCTAGGCAGCTATAACTTTCTAAATATTTCTGCAGCCCTTTGTATTGCTAAATATTTTGATGTCGATCTGAAAGAAGCATGTAAAAAGGTAAATAATTATCAACCGGCAAACAATCGGAGTCAGGTTATTCATTCGGCATCGAATACTATTATAATGGATGCATATAATGCTAACCCATCCTCCATGGAAGCTGCCCTGGAGAACCTTAAAGGTATGCCGGCAAATAAAAAAGTTGTAATCCTCGGCGACATGAATGAATTGGGTGAATCTTCAGAAGAGGAACACAAAAAAATCGGGGAATGGCTAAACCAAAATGATATCTCTGAAGCATTTTTTGTTGGAGATAAAATAAAAGTCGCTTCTGAAGTTTATAATTCAGGCATGACATTTGAAGATACTGAGTCATTGGAGAATTATTTAAAAACTAATCCAATAACAAATTCACTTGTACTGGTAAAAGCTTCCAGGAGCATTGGATTGGAAAAATTAGAACACATTCTTAAATCAAGTTGATGAAGTATTTAACTGCTTTTATACTATTAACTATTGCCTGTAACTTTTCATTCAGTCAGTCATGGACTAAAGAACAGGAAAAACTATTTATACGATCCTGCGAAAGTAAATGGGGTGAAACTCTGGGAGATGAAACCAAAAGCTTCTGCTCATGCTCACTGGATAAAGCAAAAATAATTTTTAATACTTTTGAAGCTTCCGTGAGAGCAGATGCATCACAGGCTTCATTGGTGTATAAAGGTTGCCTCGAAGGTCATCCATGGTCAGAAAAAGAACAGAATGAATTCATGGATGATTGTAAGCGTAATAACGACGGAGATGAGAATTTTTGTAGTTGTATTCTCGAAAAACTAGGGACTCTATACCCTACTCCGGAAATAGCCGCTTCTATTTCCGATGTTGAAGTAAATGACATTGCCGAATCTTGCCAGTTTTCAGCTGAATGGACTACAGAAAATAAAGCAGCATTTATGGAGCAGTGCAAAAACACCTATTCAAATGTCTATAATTCGTCCAGAACTGATAAATATTGTAACTGTGTTTTAGATGAGTTACAAATGCTTTTCGAGGATTATAACGAGATGAATAAAAGTCTTACTGAGCAAGGTCTGGAATCTATCAAATCTAAATGCCTGGAACCGGATTTTTCCCAATGGACCCCCGAAATAGAAGGCTTACTGATTCTTGATTGCCAAAAAGATGTGAAAGGAGAACTCGGTGACAGAAAAGGGCTTGAATACTGTCGCTGCTTTGTTGAAGAAGCTAAAAACAGGTTTAATACTCCTGAAGACTTTCAAAAAGCAACCCCAAAAGAATATCTTGCACTCCGAAAATACTGCTTCCCTGATTAATATAAATATGGAAAAGCTCTTCGAATTTAACTTTGAATTAAATAATACTTTTTGCGACTTCACTGTCAGGAACTCTTGCTACGATAATAAGATCAGGCTACTTTTATCTCATATAATCAACGCACAGGAGATTTGGATATCAAGAATTCAAAATGAAAAAGCATCTTTAGAAATCTGGGAAGAGCTTTCTCCCGGAAGTTTGAAGGAATATAATGAGATTCACCTCAAAAAATTCATAGATATAATTTCATCCAGAGATCACGATGAAATTATTAGTTACAATAGTCTTTCCGGTAAGTCATATACTACATCCGTTCGAGATATATTAACTCATGTGGCTTTTCATGGTATACATCACAGAGCACAGGTCGCACAATTACTATCTGAAAAAAGTATAAAACCACCTCCTTCTGATTATATTTATTATATCCGAGAATCTAAAACAAATTAAAATGAAGGATATATTAAGCTTTCTTACCGACCTGTCAGAAAACAATAATAAAGAATGGTTTGACGAAAACCGTTCAAGATATCAGGAAGTCAGGCAAGAATTTATTCAAATTGTTTCAGAAGTAATAGCAGGGTTGTCAGAGCGGGACGAGTCTCTACGGCAAATTATTGAACCAAAAAAGTGCTTATTTCGAATTAACCGGGATATACGATTTGCTAAAGATAAAACTCCTTATAAAAAGAATTTTGCAGCATCATTTTCGGAAGAGGGCAAAGCCGTTCACAAACCTGGATACTATATTCATATTCAGCCTGGTAATTCTATAATCGGGGGAGGAATCTGGTTGCCTGAAAGTGAACATTTACAAGCGATAAGACAGGAGATAGATTATAATGGCGATGAACTAAAATCAATTTTAAATAGCGAATCATTCAAAGATACTTTTGGTGATTTAAAAGGTGAAAAACTTAAAAGGCCTCCAAAAGGGTATGATAAATCAAATCCACATATCGAAATACTGAAGCATAAAAGTTTTCTGGCTAGTACTGATATTGATGATAATACACTTAAAAAAGACAATATCTCTGAAATAATCGTGAATAAACTAAGTGATCTGACCCCATTTAAAAAATACTTTGAGGTAGCTTTGGATTAGTTTTTGCTTTATAAACAGTAAAACATTAACATTTAAAATAAAAATTGCGTTATTCTATAAAACGAATAAATTATGATTGTACCAATTAATGAATTACCGGCAACTTCAAGACTTTGGGTGTATCAGGCTGACAGAGATCTGACAGACGAAGAACTGGAAGCTATCAGGCCAGCATTGTATTCATTTTTAGATCAATGGGCTGCCCACGGGAAAGCTCTTTCTGCCGCCGGAGATTTTGCTTTTAATAGATTTTTAGTGATCGCTGTCAACGAAGAGCAACACGGTGCTTCAGGTTGTTCAATTGATGCTTCTGTCCATTTCATTAAAGATTTGGGTAATAAGCTTAATATAAACTTCTTTGATCGAACAAAAGTATTATATTTAGATAAGAATGATAAGATCAATTCAAAATCCTTAGGTGAAATAAAAAAAGAAGTAATTGAAGGTAATCTAAGTCCCGAAACCAGAATTTTTAATACAGCTGTTACTACTAAAAAGAATTTTGATGATTCATTCGTTATAAACATTAAAGAATCATGGTTGAATAAATGGCTGCCTTCAACTGTGTAAAATATTAGATATGGAGTAATTATGATAAACAGGCTATTCATTCTAACACTGTTATTAATTTTTACAGCCCCAATAAATATGGTGGCTCAAAAAGTAAAGGACCCTCATAAAAAAGCAACCAAAGTATTTAAACGCGGCTTTTATGAAGAGGCAATACCTATATATGAAAAGTATATCAGAAAAGACGTTTTCCCTGCACAAGCTAATTTTAAAATTGCAGAATCCTATCGATTGAGCAATCGGTTAAAGCAATCTGAACCCTATTATCAAAAATCATTGAATATGGGGCTCGAAAATGATACAGCTCAATTTTACTATGGCCTTGCCCTAATTGATAATCAAAAATATGACAAGGCTGAAAATCAGCTTAAATCATTTATCTCACAGGCAGATTCTATCACTCCTGATTACTTTGTAACATATGCTAAAACGGAAATCAATAATCTTGAAGCTTTAAGAAAAATAAAGGAAAAGAAAAGTCATTATGATGTAGTTCCGGTTAGAGAACTTAATACTCCGGGAGCTGATTATGCACCTTTTTATCACGATGGATATGTTTACTTTACCAGCACAAGAAGTAGCAATAAAGTATATAAAGCTACCGGGCAGGGTTATAGTAACCTTTTTAAGGCGCCATTTACCGATAGGGGAATTGCCTTTGATCAGATTGAAGAAGTTCCTAACATCAACGACCCCAATGTCAATGACGGTACAATTGCCATAAATGACGATGGAACAACAATTATTTTTGCCAAAGGAAATACCGGGAAGAAAAAAGGCCGGGAGGAAGTTAATCTTTTCATAACCCGATACAATAAACGAACTGAGCAGTGGTCTGAGCCTCGTATGATGAAAATCAATCAAAGAGGTTACTGGACAAGTAGCCCGATTTTCAGCTCTAATGGAAGAACATTATATTTTGCTTCAAACAGACCGGGCGGTCTGGGTGGTGTAGATCTATATTCTGCACAAATGGATGCCTATGGAAATTTCAGAGCTGTTAAAAACATGGGCTCAGAAATAAATAGCCCTGGAAATGAAATGTTTCCTTTTGTTCATGAAAATGGTACTTTATACTTTTCCTCTGATGGTCATCCAGGCCTGGGTGGCTTAGACTTATTCAGGGCAACAAGAGTGGATGGAGTGATTACACTGGAAAATCTTGGTGAGGGTATAAACTCAACCTATGATGATTTTGCTATTACTTACACTTATCCTCTGGGTGGGTTATTTTCTTCAAACAGGCCTTCGGGTGTTGGTGACGACGATATTTATGCCTTCATTAATAATGACCCGGAATATAAAGTCGTAGACTACTTCCTGACTGTTCAGACTTTAGGAAATGAAGGGAGCGAAAAAGTACCCCTGGAAAATACCAGGGTACAGGTATTCAATGAACAGGGTAAATTATTAGAAAGATTTTTCACAGATGGTGAAGGTAAATTTAAAATGAAGGTTACTCCGGAGTCGAATTACCTGATCGTAGGAGAAAAACCTGAGTATTTCACGACTCGACTGAGATATTCTACAAATGATAAAGCTGTCGATAAATCCGAATTAGAAAAATACAGAACTGTAGTAAACCTGGATACCACTCTAACACTTATGCAGGTTGATACTAAAACAGTTTTCGAGCTTGAAAACATTTACTACGACCTTGATAAGGCAGATATCCGACCTGATGCAGCAAAAGAATTAGATAAACTCGTTACGATACTCAGAGATAACCCGGAAATTAATATTGAGCTTAGTTCTCATACGGACAGTCGTGCTCCGGATGCATATAACATGGATCTTTCACAAAGAAGAGCCCAAAGTGCCGTTGATTATATAATCAGCCAGGGTATCGACGAAAGCAGATTGGTAGCTAAAGGATATGGTGAAACACAGCTTAAAAATGAATGTGCCAACGACGTTGAATGTCCTGAAGAAAAACACCAGGAAAACCGTCGTACAGAATTCCGCGTGATTGGTTACGACCTTGAAGCTGTGCAGGCACGAGAACAAATGATCCGTCAGAAGATTGAAGAGGAAGAGCGCAAAGCTGAAGAGGAGAGAATTCGAAAAGAACAGGAAAGACGTCAGCAGCTACTTCTTGAGCAACAACAAAATCAGCAGCAAGAAGCGCAAGATTCAACTCAAACAATACAAGAAAAGAAAAGAGTGGAAGAAAACGACAGTCTTTATAAAAAAGATGATGATGGCGACGGCCTTTACTAATAATTACAAGTTATTTTAATAATAAAGCCTCTTTTATTAGAGGCTTTCTTATTTTTGCATAAAATATAAATGCCATGCAAGACAGATATATGCAGCGCGGTGTTTCCGCATCCAAAGAAGACGTACATAAAGCGATAGAAAATATAGATAAGGGTTTATTTCCTAAAGCATTTTGTAAAATCATACCAGATTATCTGGCTGGTGATGAAAATTGGTGTACAGTCATGCATGCTGACGGAGCAGGGACTAAGTCATCCCTGGCCTATTTATATTGGAAAGAAACCGGTGATATCTCTGTGTGGAAAGGAATTGCGCAGGATGCAGTAATTATGAATACGGACGATCTTCTTTGCGTTGGTGCAACCGGACCTGTTCTTTTATCATCTACAATAGGTAGAAATAAAAATCTGATTCCAGGAGAAGTTATCGCTGAAATAATTAATGGCACAGAAGAAGTATTACAAATGCTTCGTGATAATGGTCTTGAGATAAGATCTACTGGTGGCGAGACTGCAGATGTAGGCGACCTGGTTAGAACAATTATCGTTGATAGTACGGTAACTGCCAGAATGAAAAGATCTGATGTTATTGATAACAAAAATATTAAACCGGGCAATGTAGTAGTTGGTTTGGCCAGCTTCGGGAAAGCATCGTATGAAACTGAATATAATGGCGGTATGGGAAGCAATGGGCTGACTTCCGCCCGACACGATGTATTTGCACACTACCTGGCTGAAAAATATCCTGAAAGTTTTGATCCTTCAGTTCCAAAGGATTTAATATACAGCGGTAATAAAAAATTAAGTGATCCTGTGTCAGGTGTTGAAGTTGATGCTGGAAAATTAGTTCTTGCCCCTACTCGTACATATGCTCCCGTGGTAATCGAATTACTGAAAAATCACAGGCAAAACATCGACGGAATGGTGCACTGTTCAGGTGGTGCTCAAACCAAAGTATTACATTTTGTCGATAATGTTCATGTGATCAAAGACAACATGTTTGACACTCCCCCTTTATTTAAGTTAATTCAGGAGCAGAGCCAGACAGACTGGAAGGAGATGTATAAAGTCTTCAATATGGGTCACCGAATGGAGGTTTATACTGATGAAGAAACAGCAAAAGAAATTATAAAAATCAGTGAATCTTTTGATATCCCTGCTCAAATCATTGGCCGTGTTGAGGCATCTGAAAAGCCAAAAGTAACTGTTTCATCTGAGCATGGAACTTTTGAGTATAATAATTAATTACAGATAAACAGAGCCCCATCAACTATCTGACGAGACTCTGTTGTATTTCTTCAATACATTATTTCCTAATGTCCTTTCCCGGATCAATAACTGCATTTGGAGGCATTTCCATCCTTGATTCATCAAAAGGCTCGTTGAACTTTATATCATAAATCACATGATCTCCGTATTCCTCTGTCCCATCAATATTATAAGTAGTAAATAGTATTGGAAATTTCAGTCCTTCAACCTCTCCTGTATAGTTAATGACTCTTAACACCGGTCCAAAAACCTCTTGGTCTTTTGGTAAATTTAATATGTCAAGCAAAGGGCCATAGCCAATTGTATATTCATACCCCACTAATAAATAGCTTTCAGAATCTATGTATAATGTATATGTATCTTTTTGAGATTTTCCTACTACCGGCGATTCACGAAAGGACATATCTACCTTATACACTTCGTTTTCAAAAACTTTATGTTGAATTTTTTGAGCGTCTCCTAAAATAACATTGTCGTCCTGAGTTAGCCATGGAAGGTTTAAATAGTAATAAAACACAGAATGCTGATGTGCCGGTGGGTTTCCTACCCGCCAATTTTCTGACCATACCTTTTCACCATCATAAGTCATTTTTGAACCAACAATAGGCCAGTCCTGATACGACCTCCTGGTTTTCATATCTACCATCTGATCATTTGACCAGAACTTTAATAGACCCAATGATTTACTATACATTATTGTGGTAAACTTTAGCGTTTTTAAGCTTTCCCACTTTTCATACCCCCGTGAGCATCGACCATTTTTAAAATGATCTCCTTTGATTTTTTTGTAGCATATGTTGGATCATTACCTATTATCGTAGATGCAGCCAACAGAACAATTGCAGAAATTAAGCTTAGAAGTTTCATGACATTAGTATTTTTTTCTTTTACTAAGTTTAACTCCTTCTCTACCTTAAAAGCTAATTATATGATGTAGCTGGTAAAAAATGTAATCGATAACAATTATGACTGTTGCAGATGACAAAAGATGTTATACAATGCAATATTCTTTAGTCAGGGAATGTGAATAATTCATTATCTTTCGATTATGGCACTGATAAAGTTTTCCCCCTTACCATTTGAAAGAAAGCTTGCTTACTTAATAGCATCAATGATCGCTTTAATCATAAGCTTTCAATCGAATCTTTTAAATAGTGGTCAGATTGGTGTTGAAATTGACTCCCTTGCCTTTTACCTGATCAATTATTTGACATGGGCTCTAATGATCGATATGATCTATTCTCAATTGGTCATGAAAAAAAATTTTCTGAGTTAAGAGGTGTTATCAGGATGATAATTATCGCTGGGGTTTTGATTTTAATACATCTTATCTCTTCTAATATAGCATATTTTCTAGCAAAAAAAATTTACTCTTCGATTACACTTATTCAATTTATAAATGTATTAAATGATGCACTACTCCCTTCCCTGTTTGGTAGAATAATCGATTTAACAATTATTTTCTTCCTACTGAGTATTGTTGAATCAAAAAAAGCTATACAGGAAAAAAAGTTAAGAATTGCTCAGTTAGAAAAGCAGGTGAGTGAAATCTCATTTAAAGCACTAAAGGCACAATTAAACCCGCACTTTCTATTTAATTCTTTACACTCTTTAAATAGCCTGATCGGTATAGATGACAAAAAAGCCAGGAAAATGGTTCTTAAAATCAGTGATCTTCTAAGAAAAATGCTTCAACATCAAGGTCATAAATTAATACCACTAAAAAAGGAGTTAAATTATGTAAATGATTACCTGGATATAGAAAAAGAACGATTTAGCGATAGATTAGAGATCGATTTTCAGATAGACTCAGCTACTGAAAATATCGCTATCCCTCCTTTCTTACTACAGCCGCTAATTGAAAATTCTTTTAAGCACGGAATTTCCAAAATTGAAGGTAAAGGGAAAATATCGCTTACTACAAAGCTGGAAAACGATATGTTAAGATTAAGCCTGTCAAACTCAATTCCTGAAGATCTGTCATCTGATCCAAACTCAATCGGAATTGGGCTATCAAATTTACAACACAGGCTTACAACACTAAATCCAGAAAATAAATTAACTTTTACCAGGGCAAATAATAGCTATACAGCGAATATTATATTAAGAAATATTTCACAATTATGATTGTTAAAGTAATTATAGCTGATGATGAACCCAATGCAAGAGACTATTTGAATAGATTGCTGAAAGAGGAATCGGATGTCAAAGTTATAGGCGAATGCAGAAATGGTGCAGAAGTCATTGATATGATCAAAAATGAAAATGATCCGGTTATATTATTTTTAGACATTCAAATGCCAGGAATTAATGGAATTGATGTTGCCAGGAAAATTGAAAAGAAAAATATTTATATAATCTTCACAACTGCCTATGACGAATACGCTATTGATGCTTTTGAGGTTAATGCATATGATTATCTACTAAAACCATTCGATGACTCAAGATTAAGAAAAGCTCTCAACAAAGCTTTCAGCAGAATACAAAATGACCTTCAGGCAGAACTCAGTAACAAACTGTTAAATGTCTACGACGAGTTCAAAAAAAATCAATCTGACCTTCTTACAGAAATCATCATTAAAGAAAAAGGGCTTGAAAGAAGAATCAATGTAGAAGACATTCTTTATTTCGAATCAGAAAGTGTATATGTCAGAATCATTACAAAAGACAAATCAGACCTTTACCGAACTCCAATGAATAACCTTGAAAATAACTTACCAGCTTTCTTTATAAGAATTCATAGAGCTTATATTATAAACTTAAATAAGGTATCTGAATACAAGTATATGAATAACAATTGCTTTCAATTTAAAATGAATAACGGAGTTTGCATCACTTCGAGCCGTTCGTACAAATCATTAATTCAGGATAACCTATAACAATTATTTGTTCATAAATAATGTTTTATTGATAGCAAACACTATCTTATTGCTCCCGTTAATAGTTTAATATATCATCTTATCAAAATTCGAAAAATAAATTGATGGTTAAAGAAACCTACGACGTCGCAATTATCGGAGCCGGGCCAATCGGCATGGCATGTGCAATAGAAGCTAAAAATAATGGACTTAGTCATGTCTTAATTGATAAAGGGTGTTTAGTAAATAGCATCTATCACTATCCGTATAACATGACATTTTTTTCGACTAGCGATAGACTGGAAATCGGAAATATCCCCTTCGTAAGCCACGGAAACAAACCTACTAGAGCTGAAGCATTAGAATACTACCGCAGAGTTGCACAGTATTTCGATTTGAATTCTAAACTTTATGAATCTGTTAAAAATATAAATCGTGAGGATCCTGGTTATATTATAAATACTTCAAAAGCTACATATAATGCTAAGTACATAATCATCGCTACAGGATTTTATGACCTGCCGTATAAACTTGATGTTCCGGGTGAAGATCTACCAAAGGTTAAGCATTATTATGATGAGCCACACCCTTATTACAAACAGGAAATCATTGTGGTCGGTGCTGCAAATAGTGCAGTAGATGTTGCCCTGGAGACTTACCGAAAAGGTGCCAATGTAACCATGCTGATCAGGGAAGAAGAAATCAGTTCTTCAGTAAAGTATTGGGTAAAGCCCGATATAGAAAATCGCATTAAGGAAGGTTCGATTAAAGCTTATTTTAACAGTGAAATCACTGCAATTTCTGAGCATGAAGTCGAAATAGAAACTGGAGATGGTAGGAGTTTAACTTTAAAAAATGATTATGTCCTGGCTATGACAGGATATCAACCGGACTTTACCTTTTTAAAGGAAACCGGTATTAATATTGGTAATGATGACCTAAGAACTCCGGAATATAACCAGGAAACGATGGAAACAAATGTAGAAAACGTTTACCTGGCAGGTGTGATCTGTGGTGGATTAAAAACGAATAAATGGTTCATCGAAAATAGCCGGATTCATGCTTCTATGATCCTTAAAAATATTATTGAAAAAGAAGGCAAAGAAGTGAAAAGACTAATGTACTTCTAGTTTATATCGTCAAGTATATTTTCTAAATCGCTATTCACTCGGGGATGGCCAAATACATTGTGAGATACATTTTCATAGGTTAACCTCTGTACTCTCGTTCCGGGAATATCAGTTAATTGCTCTGATTGTTCAGGGAAGATCAATTCATCTTCAAGACCATGAAATACATATACCGGACATTCTACATTTCTGAGATAATTTGCTGTTTCAATATTATATCTCAAGATATTGCCCGGAAAATAGGGCATTGCATCAATGGCCGTTTTCCGTAAGGAATAATAAGGAGCAAATAATAATAAAGAATTGGCTGCCTTTTTGGAAGCCACATAAGCAGCTATACCGGATCCTAATGAATAGCCTGCTATGACCGGATTCTTTTCGTTCATTATATTTGATATGGAATCATATATAATTAATGCATCATTAAGTAAGTGTCCTGTTTTCTCGATTTCACCATCACTCTTTCCATAACCTCTATAATCGTAAACAAAAAAATTATAATTATTCTGGAGATAAAAAGATGCATACCCTCCCCATTTGTCTAGTGCACCGGCATTCCCATGGTAAAATATTATCAAACCTTCCGGATTTTCTGCTTTAAACAAAAGACCATTTAAACTTATATTTGTATCTACAGGAATTTCAACTTCCTCAAATTCTCCTTCGAATTGATAAATATAATCTTCAGTTAAAACCTCAGGCCTGAATAAAAACTCTTCCTGCTTAAAATATATGAAGCATAAAGCAATTACATATAATATAGCTGCTGCTGATATCATCCACAAGATGAGTTTTATTATTTTCTTCATTTACCTTGGGTTATTACTATGTCTAAAATTTCCGTGCCTGTCTGGACTTTATATACTTCATCCAAAGCCCCACTAACAGATCCAAAAATAGTATAAGCTCCATCTAAATGTGGAGAAAATCGATGAGTGATAAACCATTGACTACTTTCAGTGTCTCTTCCGGAGCTAGCCATTGCCAACATCCCTTTTTCAAATGAATTCGGGCTAAACTCTGAAATAATCCGGAAAGGTGGATGGCCATACCCATCACCACGTGGACATCCATCCTGGATTACAAAATTATTTTCAACCCTGTGATAGTTATTATTTGAGAAATATCCATCCTCTGATAATTTAAGAAAATTAATCACTGTTATCGGGGCAATGTCCGGATACAATTCAATTTCGATAACCCCTTCATTAGTAATGATTTCAGCATTTATTGTATCAGAATAATTTTCTAATATACCAACATCATAATCAGAAGGATTATATCTAAGCCTGCTATTACCTGGTTTGGAGCCTGTTTTCAAAAACTTACTTAATGAACTAAGCTCTTCAATTGTATCTATTCTGGAAATAGTCTTTTCATCAAGATATTTCTGTAAGCTCAGATCATTACTCATAAATAATCCTGCTGTTTGCCTGACTACTACCGTGTCACTTGCAAATAAAAGATTTGTTAAACCATCTGCGTATTGTTCCACTTTATCAGGATCCTCTTTGTAATCTTCCAGCAGATTTTTGGTTAAAGTATTTAAAGCAGTAGTGCGAATTACAGGATGATTACCTTCTTTAGCATACAGGGATAATTCCTCTATCCCCTCATTAGAATACATGAAAATTGGCATCAATGCTGCCTTATCATAAGGATCACTCGTCTTTTTAAATTGATCCTGAACATACGGAAGAACTTTTTCGATAACAGGTTTGGACCCGTATTTACATGCAGCCTGAAGTAACATGGCCGAGGCAGGTAGATATTTCTGTTTAGCACCAAGACTTAAATATTGCACTGCGTCATTAGCATTACCCAAATTGATAAAATAATTTGCCGCCTCTTTAGCTACCTTAGGAATATCAGAAAGCGCTGCTTTATAAACTGATTCCCGGGCCTCTATGTAAGGGAAAAATTGTAAAGACTGTAATGCCAGAACCCGATACCTGAAATCTTCATTTTCATTCTCCGATATTCCTTTAAGCATTTCTAGAATTTTAACGTCCCTGTTACATCGACTGAATGCTATTAATAGATGCTGTTTTTCTTCTTCATCATTTGAAATAGTATATGCTTCTCTTAATTTACCAGCGTATCTGTTCAGATCAAATCCTACAGGTAGTCTACCCAAATATCCTGCTGCATATCTTCTTGCCTCATTACTAAGGTTTTTATTACCAACATTTTCAGTCATTTGCCTAACAGCACTATTGGTAATATTATTGTTTAATAAGCAATGAAAAAGCCCAATGGTCTGCCCTTCAATTTCAGCATCCGAATCCGGATTAAAACCCGACAGAAACACTATAGATTGTTCTCCATCAATCTTACCTATAGAAACTAAGAGCTCTTTAATAACTGATGGAATTTGTTCTTCTGAAAGTTGATCTTTTAGAGGCTCGAGTAAATCAGGAGAACCATTCTGCCCTGCAGCAAATGCAGCTTTCTTTCTTATTTCCTGATCCTCAGCTCTAAGTAAATTCTTTATTTCGTCAGTAAATTTCTCTGATGGAAAACTACCGGCGATCTTTAATGCCTCCAGGATCAGAAAACCATTTTCACTTGATAAACTTTCTTCTACTATTTCAGAATTCCTGTTTTGAGAAGCTAAATACAACTCGTTTACCTCCGGGTCAGACCATGAAAATCCATTGTCAGAATACTGTATATCTTTTGAATCGCATGAAATTAAAATTGCTAATAAAAGCAATAAAGGCAGATGTTTTGACATATAGCGGTTTATCAATATTTATCCGACAATATTAAATCAGTTAAGTTGAACTAGCAAAATTTTGAATCTCCCTGACTTTTTTATTCATAATATTAAACCAGAGCGGAGGAATCAATGAAAGAATCATCATTCCAGGATATCCGGTAGGCATTTGAGGAGAATTATCATGATGTTTTAATATCTGGTAAGGTCTGGAAGCAATGTAATGATGATCCGAATGCCTGCTTAATTCAAAAAGCATTAATCTACCAACTACATGATCAGAATTCCAGCTATGCATGGGTAAAACTCTTTCATATCGCCCATTTGAAATTTGCCTTCTTTGTAGTCCGTAGTGTTCTATATAGTTTACAGTTTCAAGAAGTAAAATACCTACTATGGCGGCACCCACAAAACCAAGAAGCCCTTTAATTCCAAAAACAAGAAAAATCATTACAAGAAATGCGATTTGTAAAAGCTGATATTGCAACATTTCATTTTTGAGAGATACCACAGAAAGACCCTTTTTCTCTAATTGTTTATTTGCAATTTCCCACGCCGATCTATAAGAATTTATTATAGATCTAAAATAAAATTCGTAAACACTCTCTCCATAATGAGCACTGGCCGGGTCTTCAGGCGTAGATACATTTTTATGATGCCCTCTGTTGTGCTCTATATAAAAATGCATATATAATGATGTTAAGAGCAACATTTTGGACATCATTTTTTCATGTGTCTTCTTTCTGTGACCCAATTCATGAGCCACGTTTATACCGACTACTCCACACATCATTCCCATTCCTAAAATCATACCTATTTGCTCGTAAACTTTCAGATCAAGCATGGTAAAATTGATTAAAAACAGAATCAACACTGCATATTGAATGGGCACCATACTATAGACCATAATATCATACCTGACATCCTTTTTCCGAAGTTCTTCTTCTGTTTCTGTAATATTCTCAGGATCTGGTTTGAATAGCAATTCAAGTAATGGTATCACTATAAAAGCAAAAATTACCGGTAAATAGGTTGAAAGACCCAGTTGGTAATAGCTTATAACGACCAAAATGGGTAAAATTAATACAAGAAAGTATTTTAAAAACTTCATCGGTTAATAATATTGTGCAATAAAATATACGAATATTTAACTGATGCAGCAAAATTTTAATCTTTATATGCAGCTGTAAACAGATGATTTAATAAATGATCCGTAATAATGTTTTTCTTTCTTCTTTGCATCACTTAATATCTCATCTGAAACCTTGAAAATAGAGGGGATTTTATTCAGGGTATATCCTGTTGTAATTCTAAAAAAATACAACATAATTTTAGCGATCACTTTATGCTTAAATTTTTTTGGCTTTGTAAAATCTATGATAGCAAGATCATCAAACTTTGATTGAGTTGAGCGGTAACTAATTAATATTTTTCTGATTTCCTCTTCGTCAAATTGATCCAGAAAAAAAGGGAACATTATCAGTTCATAATGTTTTTGTAAATCAGGAATTCTACCATCTTTCAAAAAATAATTGATATTTGGAGACTTACTGATCCCTGTATCGAAAAACCTATCATGCATTTGTTCACTAATATCAAGAAGATCGATAGATTCGAACTGATCAGCTTCGAAATCCTTTAAAGCACTACCTGTTCCGGCTCCAATGATCAAGATGTTCTTTCCCTTATATCCATTTAATAATTCGACTTGTGCTTTTTTTAAAGCACCATTAAATACCAGTTGTCCTAATTGGTCATAAAACGAAGCTATTTTGTCATATGAATTAATTACTTTATCCATATAACCAGAAAGGGATATAAAAAAATCAAATCAGCAATTGTCCGGTAAATTTCATTTCTACGAAAATCATTCGGATAAGTAAAAATCCAACCAAGAGTTAACCCCATTAAAAGCATCACTATTTGGTATAAGCTAAACCCTGTAATACCTGGTTTAAGTCCAAATAATGCGATCACAGTTATAATAAAAAAAGCAGCGAGAAGAAAATTTAATACCTTAAATGTAAGCTTTAATCCCTTAGTCAATATTACAGAATTTTGTTTCTGATAATTGTCTTTTCTCGCATCAAACCAGGCTAGAATAAGGATGTTACAGTAGGCAATAAGAAATAACTGCAAGTGAAACAATGCAAGAAATTCCTGGTGCTCTTCAATACGGATCCAGGGTATAAGCATTATACCTGTAGAATAAACTAATGCAGCAGCGAACTCTTTTAAGATAAAAATTCGCCCTTTAATAAAATGTACGATTACAAAATACACCAAAACAAACCCACAGATATAAAGTCCGCCTAACAATATTTCTGGATCTAGCAGAAACAAACAATAAATGCTACTGGCAATTATAAAAGCGGCAAATAGTAAGATTGGAATCTTATATTTTTGATGTACCGCATGACGTAATGATAATGCTTGTTGATCTATTCTGTTAGCATCCAGAAGGTGATCTAAAGTATAGATAAGCCAAACTGCTGCACTCAATAAAAACTGTTCGTACCATCTTATATCTATTTCGAAAACTGTACTTACAGCCATTAAGCAACACCATGCCCCAAAGGTAATATCAAGACTCAGCGCCTGAAACAAACGATATGTTTCTTTTAAATCCACAGTCAGTAAAATAATAAAAAAAGCCTGTTCGATATGAACAGGCTTCAAAAGATAGTGTTTTTATATTTTTATTTTCCGAGTGCTTCTGCTCCGGAAACGATCTCAAGAATCTCAGTAGTAATAGCTGCCTGACGAGATCTGTTATAAGTAAGTCTAAGGTCTTTAAGCAATTCGCCTGCGTTATCTGTCGCTTTGTCCATTGCTGTCATCCTTGCTCCATGTTCAGCAGCATTAGATTCTAATACAGCCTTATATAGCTGAATTTTTAAACTCTTAGGAATCAATTCAGTGATGATATATGACTCATCCGGCTCAAAAATGTATTCTACATTGCTCATTTCCTCATCCTCTGCCGGCTCTGAAGGAACCAAAGGAAGGAATTGTTCCACCCTCAAAATCTGAGTAGCAACATTTTTGAATTCGTTATATGCAATTTCTACTTTATCGAATTTACCATCAACGAATCCTTTCATAGCGAATTCCGCTGCGTCACGAACAGCTCCAAAATTCAAATCAATAAAAATCTCTGCAAAGTCAGAAACTACATTGTAACCTCGCTTCTTGAAATGATCATTTGCTCTCTTACCGATAGGAAGGATAGTTACATTATCATTTTTTAAATGATCACTGTAATTTTCTTCCAGGTGATTAGTCGCTGTTCGGATTACGTTAGTATTAAAAGATCCACATAGTCCCTTATCAGAACTAATTACGATCAATAATACATTCTTAACTTCTCTTTCTTCAGCATAAGGACTAGAAACCTCACTATCCTCAGATAAGCCGGATGACACTTTCCCTAGAATTGCAGAAAGTTTATCAGCATAAGGCCTCATCTGGATAATGCTATCCTGAGCTCTTCGGAGTTTCGCTGCAGATACCATTTTCATCGCTTTGGTAATCTGCTGAGTAGATACTACCGAATTTATTCTGCTTTTTATTTCCTTTAAATTCGCCATTCGTTAAAGCTTGTTAAGCAGTTAACAGGCAGCATATTGCTGCCTGTTTATATTTGAATTAATATTTTTTTGCAAGATTTTCAGCAACAGTACCTAAAGTAGAAGTGATGTTATCATCAAGTTTTCCAGCTTTAAGCCCTTCAAGAACTTCATTATGCTGAGCTCTTAACAGATCAAGAAATTCATACTCAAATTCCTTTACTCTGTCTAAAGGAACATTATCAAGTTTACCTTTAGTTGAAGCATAAATGATAGCTACCTGCTCTTCTACCGGTTGCGGAGAATACTGAGGTTGCTTTAGAATTTCCTGGTTTCTTCTACCTCTCTCAATTGTCAGTTTTGTAGCTGCATCAAGGTCAGAACCGAATTTAGCAAACGCTTCAAGTTCACGGAACTGAGCCTGGTCTAATTTAAGAGTACCAGCTACTTTCTTCATTGATTTAATCTGAGCAGAACCTCCAACTCGAGATACCGAGATACCTACGTTAATTGCAGGACGGATACCAGAAAGGAAAAGGTTAGTTTCAAGGAATATCTGACCATCAGTAATTGAAATTACGTTAGTCGGGATATAAGCAGAAACGTCACCAGCTTGTGTTTCGATAATTGGAAGTGCAGTTAATGAACCACCACCTTTTACTTTTCCTTTTAATGAAGGAGGAAGGTCGTTCATGTTAGATGCGATCTCATCATTGTCGATCACTTTTGCTGCTCTCTCTAATAAACGAGAGTGAAGGTAAAATACGTCACCAGGATATGCCTCACGTCCCGGAGGTCTTCTTAGTAGAAGAGAAACCTCACGATAAGCTACAGCTTGCTTTGAAAGGTCGTCAAATACAACCAATGCTGGACGCCCTGTATCTCTGAAGTACTCACCGATAGCAGCAGCAGTAAATGGAGCATAAAATTGCTCTGGAGCTGAATCAGAAGCAGCAGCGGAAACAACTACAGTGTAATCCATCGCACCGGCTTTTTCTAATGCAGCAACAACCTGTGCTACTGTCGAAGCTTTCTGTCCAACTGCACAATAGATACAGTAAACAGGCTCGCCTCTGTCATAAAATTCTTTTTGGTTTATAATTGTATCGATCGCAACTGCTGTTTTACCAGTCTGACGGTCTCCAATGATCAACTCACGCTGACCTCGACCAATCGGAATCATTGCGTCGATAGACTTAATACCTGTTTGAAGCGGTTCGTTTACCGGCTGACGATAGATAACACCAGGAGCTTTTCTCTCCAATGGCATTTCGAAAGTTTCACCTTCGATAGCACCTTTACCGTCAATTGGCTCACCAAGCATGTTAACTACACGTCCTAACATTCCTTCACCTACTTTAATAGATGAAATTTTATTAGTACGCTTAACTGAGTCACCTTCTTTGATACCTTCAGAATCGCCAAGGATTACAGCACCGACATTGTCCTCTTCAAGGTTCAATACCATCGCTTTAGTTCCATTGTCGAATTCTAATAATTCTCCGGATTGTGCTTTAGTCAAACCGTATATACGGGCAACACCGTCACCAATAGTTAATACAGTACCTACTTCTTGTAGTTCGGCTTCAGATCTTACTCCCGAGAGCTCTTCCCTCAGTATTGCTGAAACTTCATCAGGTCTTACGTCCGCCATTTTCTTTTAATTAAAGTTTATATAATTAAGGCTATTGCCTTTATTTCGTAATTGCTTGTTTAATTCTATTTAATTTACCCTTAACTGATTGATCCAGTCTTTTGTCACCGATGGTAAGGATAAAACCACCAATTAATGACGGATCAATGCTAGTCGATATGTTAGGAGTCTTATCAGTATATTTCTTACTTAATGATACAAACTCTTTCATCATTGATTCATCAATATCGACAGCAGAAACTACAGAAACTTCAACAATTCCTTTTAGTTCGTTGTATCGGTTGTTGAATTGTTCAGGTATCATGATAAGAAATTCTTCTCTGTCCTTTCTGGACAATAATTCGAAAAACCTCAAAGTCAGGTCTGAAACCTTTCCTTTGAAGATCTTATCCATTACCTTCTCTTTTTTATTTTCTGTAATAATCGGATTCTTCAGGAACAAAGAAAACTCATGATTCTTTTTGCATAAATCATCGAGCATATCCATGTCTTTCTTCACCTCTTCAAGCTGGCCTTTTTCTTTTGCCAACTCAAGTAGTGACTTTGCATATATTGATGCAACCCGAATTTCTGACATAATTTGTATTAATTAAGATTGATATCCTTTACGTACTCGTCAACTAGTGCTTTCTGTTTGCTATCATCAGAAAGCTGGTTTTTGATAACCTTTTCTGCGATCTCTAAAGAAAGCTCTGCAACTTGATTTTTAACTTCTTTCAATGCAGCTTTCTTCTCTGATTCGATCGAAGCTTTTGCGTCTGCTATCATTTTCTCAGCTGTCTTTGATGCATCTTCTTTAGCTTCTTCAATCATCTTAGTAGAAGCATCTTTAGCATCTTTAAGGATCTTATCTCTTTCAAGACGAGCCTCATCCAATAATTTATCATTTTCAGCTTTGAGTTTAGCCATATCTTCTTTGGCTTTCTCAGCAGCTTCTAATGCCTCATCGATTGAGTTTTCTCTTATTTTTAGCGCATTTAAAATAGGACTCCATGCAAATTTCCCTAATAATATTAAAAGGATAATGAAGCCTAATGCCTGCCAGAATATCAGTCCGACGCCCGGTAATAATAAATCCATTTCTTTTTCCGCTTAAGGGTTACTTATAACAATAAAAGGAGGTTGCGGCAAACCCGCAACCTTTAATTCTTTTAAGCAGTAGCGATGATAAAACATACAACTACACCGAAAAGAGATACTACCTCGATTAGTGCTGCAATGATAAGCATAGCAGTCTGAACTTTTCCGGCAGCTTCTGGCTGACGAGCCATAGCTTCCATTGCAGAACTACCAATTTTACCGATACCTACACCAGCGCCAACCGCTACTAGTCCGGCACCTAAAGCTGCACCTAATAATCCAAGGTTCTCCGCTAAAATTTGTAACAACATGATGTTAAGCGTTTATTGTTAAAACTAATTAAAATTCAAATTAATGATCTCCGTGCTCCTCAACTGCCATACCTATATACATCGATGAAAACAATGTAAACACGTATGCCTGGATAGTTGCAACTAAAAGCTCAATCAAATTAATAAAGATTGTAAGGATCGTCGCTCCAATTCCAACTGCAGCACTTTGAAATATAAATGTCAGACCAATGATACTCAAAATAACAATGTGTCCTGCAGTGATTGCCACGAACAAACGTATTAAAAGCGATATTGGTTTTGTGAAAATTCCGATAAATTCTACTACCGGCATTATTGGTAGTGGAAATTTCAACCACCATGGAACACCAGGAGTATTAAATATATGACCCCAATAATGTTTGTTTCCACTAAAGTTGGTTAATAAGAAAGTGCCAAATGCCAGTGTAACTGTTACTGCTATGTTACCTGTAAGGTTTGCTGCTCCTGGTAAAAGTCCTAAAAGATTACCAAACCAGATAAAGAAAAATAATGTCAGCATGTAAGGAAGATACCTTTCATACTTCTTTTCACCAATTGCCATTTTTACTATATCATCTCTAACGAATATAATTATTGGCTCAAATAAAGACTGAAGACCCTTAGGTGATTTTCCAGGTCTTTTCTTATAACTTCGGGCTATACTTATAAATACTACCAGCATTAATGCCATAGTAATAAATAAGAAAGCAACATTTTTTGTAATTGAAAAATCCCAGACTTTTACTTCACTATCAACTCTGTGAATACTACCATGGTCTATCTCATAACCATTATAAGTCACCAATTCGTGATCTTCATTGTAAAAGTTTGATGATGAGAAAACCTCTAATCCTCTGTCGTCTGAATAAAGGATTACAGGTAAATAAAGTGTACCATAATGACCATCCCAAAAATGCCAGATGTAATCATCCTGGATATGATGCATGATCATAGTTCCCGGATTAAAACTCTCTCCCTCTTCTGACGCCTGCTCCGAAGCAGCCATTTTAAGTGGCGAGATGAACATCATTGAAATAACGATCGATAATGCTATCGATTTCAGGATCAAAAGGAGGCTTTTTTTACGTTGCATCTATCGTTTTAGTTCAAGGACTCTAAATTTGACTGCAAAGGTAGATATTATCGAATCAATAAAAAATAATTGAATAGTTTTTTGTTGACTTTTTTTGTCATTTATTTATTTAAAACCTTAATAAGGCTACCAACCTCATACATAGTATATAATAGGTATAATACAGCCAGATATATCATTTTGTTTGTGAAATGGGCAGGATCCAGAAATTTTATCACCAGCATTAGCAAAATGGTAAAAATTAATTTTACAACTACTCCACCCATAAAAAATATTCCGACCTGTTTATCATCACCAACTTTTACTACAAATGAATGAATAAAGAAGGTGATAAGGGCAAAGAAAAATACCAAATAGCTTTGGCGCAGATCCAGTCCTGTTTGCGGATAAACACTATGTAAAAAGAATAAAGTAAGTATACATAGCAATGACAATCCGCCAAGACCTAATAGGTATTTCTGCATGATTTGAATTAATTATTTTTAATCTGGGTATATAGTTGATATAATACTCCTACTGTCCCTAACATTGCTCCAGCCAGGGTCAGCCACGGTGTTTCAAACTCAAGTTTTTTATCTGCCCAGTAACCAGCCGCGGTTAACAAGCCAATAATAACTACCATTTGGATAGCTAATTGGCTGTACTTTAAATATGAATTATCCTGCGGTCGGGGCTTTTTGCTTTCCTGAGACTGCTCCGTTTTGTTTGTTTCCTGTGGTTTCACCTATCTTTATTTCTCCCATTGATACGCCCATTTTACAACCTCCGTTGAATTTGGCGCCTGATTCGACAACCAGCTTATTGGTTATGATATCACCATGAATAACTGCCGAAGGCTTAAGAATCAATACCTCGTTTACTTCTATCGTTCCTTTGACTTCTCCGGCAACTTCTGCGTTCTGAGCAGTAATATTACCATCAACCAAGGATGATTGACCAACAGCAATTTTAGATTTTGTCTTGATATTGCCGACAACCTTTCCTTCTATACCAAGATTGCCATAGGTTTCAAGGTCTCCCCTTAAAGTAGTTCCCTTACCAATGATGTTATGGGCTGTGGTTGCCTTATCAGAACTCTTTTCGTCTTTTCTTAACATTATACACTATGCTTAAAATGATACAAATTCTTCCGGATTAACGCTATTTCCATTATACCATAATTCAAAATGAAGATGAGGACCATCAGTCAGCTCTCCGGAATTTCCTACCAGAGCAATAACGTCACCTCCCCTGATAAAATTTCCCGTCTCCTTTAATAAAGCTGAATTATGTTTATAAACGGATATCAAATTACCTACATGCTGTACAGCTATTGTATACCCTCCATCCTGAGACCAGTCTGAAAATATAACTGTTCCATCAGCAACGCATTTAACTGGATCGTTACTTACAGCTACGACATCTATACCATAATGGTTTTGAAGCGGATTATATTTTGATGATACCAAACCTTTTAAAGGAGGGAAAAAAACTATCTCCTGAAGTTCGCTGGCCTCAGTACCTTCTACCACTGATGTCAGAATAGCATTATTTACTGTAGAAAATTGTTTGCGAAACGCACTATCAATTGATGCCATTTCATTTTCATCGAGCTCTTTATTGGAAGAAGCTTCTCCCTCAGCAATTTTTTCTTCGGAAAGATCATCTGAAAAATCTACAGAATCACCAGCTAAAAGCTTTTGGAAACGAGATATTAAAAGGTCTTTCTTTTTCATCTCAATTTCAATACTGTCGAGCTTTAAATTGAACTCGACCATTTGTCTTCGGGTTTGCTGCTGAGCATGTCTTGGATCAAACCATTCTGACAAAACAGTCGTAACAAGAAAAAAAGCTAAGGCAACGAGCAATATTAAAAGCCCGGACGCTATAACAATTAACTTAGCGTAATTGAAACTTACAGTAGTCTTCTCAGCGAAGTTTTCTTCGTTTCGTATAATTAAGAGGTACCTGTTTGTCAGCCAGTTAGATAGTGTCTTTCTGCTTTTCAATGCGTTAAATTTTTAATGCCTCGCAAAATTATATATTTATTTACGAAAAAAGGCCTGATTAATGTATAATTACGCCTTCTTTTCTTACGTTTACTACATAAATCGATTTATCTGCAGCAAATGCAATTTATTAAAAACTTACTATTTTTATTTTTATTGCTTACTTCGTTTTCGTGTGCTGTTAACAAAAGTAATCCTGTTAGCATGGTTTGGCACGATACTAATGCCAAATATAATGCATACTGGCTGGCTCGTGAAAACCTGAAAGCTATTGAAGAAGACCGCAGGGCTCAATACGAAGACAACTTTGAAAAAGTCCTTTATATATATCCTCCCCTCGATACCGCACAAACCAATGCGTACGATGATCAGCTTGAAGATGTGATTAAAAAAGCTTCGATGTCTATTCAAAGACATGAAGGCTCAAACTGGAATGACAATGCGTATGTAGCGGTGGGTGATGCCAGATATTACCGTGGAGAACTGGAAGAAGCAGTTAACACCTATAAATATGTTAATGTAAAAGGAGAAGATGATAACACCAGGCACGAAGCTTTAATTGGTCTGATCTATACGTTTATCTTCAGAGGAGAAAGAAATAATATCATTTCTGTTATTGATTACCTGGCTAAAGAAGAACTTAATAAAAATAATCAAAAAGAATTCTATCTGGCTAAAGCATATTTTTATCAGCTGGAAAATGACTCTGAAAAAGTTATAAATAACCTTGAAGCGGCAGTTGAACTGGAAAGTAATCATAAAAAAAGAGCGCGATATTATTTCATCCTGGGCCAAGTTTACCAGGAGCTGGGTTTTGACGCACTTGCCTACCAAAATTATAACAAGTGTGTAAAAAATAATCCTAATTATGAATTGTTCTTTTACTCCAGACTAAATATGGCACAGGTTTATGACCTGGCTAAAGAGTCTGATACAAAAAAGATCAAAAAGTACTTTGAAAAGCTACTCAAGGATAGAAAAAACAAAGAATATAAAGACAAAATATATCATGAAATGGGAGCCTTCGCCTATAAACTTGACGAAGAGGATCAGGCAATAGAATATTTTAAAAAGTCAGTAAAACAGGAGGGGGCAAGGCCGGTAATAAAGGCAGCTTCGTTTAGAAGATTAGCAGAAATCTATTACAATGACAGAAGAAATTACAGACTTGCCAAAAACTACTATGACAGTACAGTTCAGTTTTATCCTCAGGATGAACCGGATTACGAAGAATTAAAAAAGAGGCAGCAAATTCTGGAGACTTTTGTCGGGCACCTTGAAACTGTGGAAACGAATGACTCATTGCTGAATCTTGCCTCCATGGATAGTTTGTCTGTCAGTAAAATTATTGATGAACAGATAGACATCAGAAGACAGGAAATCGAAGAGGAAGAAGAAAAAAAGAAGGAAGAAGAAAAGAGAAGAGAACAAGCACTGGCCAATGCAGGTAAAAATACTTTTAATAGTTTCAATAATGACCAGGAAAGGGCTTCTCCTGGATGGTACTTTGACGAGCCCTCAGCAATATCAAGGGGGATAAACGAATTCGAAGCTATTTGGGGAGACCGGGAGCTGGAAGATAACTGGCGACGATCTAACAAGATCAGGCTGGCTGGAGATGCTCCTGTTCCAACTGTGGATGATGTCGATGATGTTGCGAATGTCCGTGAGGAAGAAGTTCTGGAAGAATCACCATTCGAAAATGATCCATTAATGCAGCCAGAAACATATTGGGCTAACATTCCTTCTACGGATGAAGAAAAACAGGAGCTGACCAAAGAGGTAGAAAACTCTTTATTTCAGGTAGGAAAGATCTATCATTTTGATCTTAAAGAAGATGAGTATTCTTTTGAAACGCTTAATGAATTTATTTCTCGTTTTTCTGAGGCCGAAACAATTCCCGAAGCATTGTTCCTGTTAAAAGTGATCGCTGAAGCTTTAGGAGAGGATCCTTCAAAATATGAGAGAATGCTTTTAAACGAGCATCCAAATAGTTTGTATGCTAAAATCCTTGAGAACCCCGACTACCTTAAAGAAAGTGAACAAGCTGCCAGAGAGCTTAGAGCTATTTATAAAAACGCTTACTCTTTTTATGAAAATGGTGAATATAAAAAAGCAGATTCGTTGATATCGGCCAGTATAAGAAGTATCCAGCCTAATGAATTTACAGATAATGCTATATTTTTACAGATATTGATCAAAGGAAAAACCGAACCCTTGGCAGGCTATCAATATGGTCTTCAAAGCTTTATTAAAAATTACCCGGACAGCGACCTGATTCCTTTTGCTGAGAAGCTACTCGAAGAAGCACGAGAAGAACAGAAAAAATATGAAAACCTTTCTGAGGTCAGATATGAAATGAATCGGTCTGAAGAACATTATTGGGTCATGGCTGTACCTACCGGTGGTAACTACATAAATGAGACTAGTAAGGCCGTAAAAGATGAGTTGGATAAACTAAATCAGGCAAACTTAAACTATAACTTACTTAGCTTAAATGATGATTTTGCTCTCGTAATGATCCAGAATATCCCTGATTATGAGGGTGCAATGACAATTTTTAACAATTTTTTGCCAATAGTTGAGGAAGACCTTGCATATGGCAACTCAGAATTTTTTAATTTCGTAATTTCAAAGAGTAACTTTGACACTTTTTACAAACGCAAAGACTTGACCGGCTATAACAGTTATTTTAAAAAACAATACTTGAATTCGAATGAACAGTAAAATTAAAGCTATAAATGACAGGTTTGGCGGCTTGTTCAAAAAGCTTGTTAAAGCCTTTTGGATACTTTTTATCGTCGGAACCTTATCCCTGGTTATGCTTTTTGTAGCTGTTTTCCAGGATTGGGGTGGATGGTTTGGTGGAATGCCAGAACTTGCCAGCCTGGAAAATGCCTATGAAGAAAATAGCCTTGCCTCTGAACTTTATTCTGAGGATGGAGAACTACTTGGTAAATATTATCTTCAAAACAGGTCTCCGGTGACTTATGATAAATTATCACCAAACCTGGTGAACGCTTTAAAAGCTATTGAAGATATTCGCTTTGAAGACCATGCAGGCATTGACTTAAAAGGAACATTAGCTATCCCGGTATATAACTTACTGGGCAAAAACCGTGGTGCAAGTACTATTACTCAACAGCTTGCAAAAAATCTTTTCAGAACTAATGACTATGAAGGTTCGCTTACTAAAGATAACCGGCTTCTAAGACGTGGTATAGCTAAGATTAAGGAATGGATCATTGCTGTTAAGCTTGAGCGAACTTTCACCAAAGAAGAGATACTGGCTTTATACTTAAATACAATTGAGTATGCCAATAACACCTATGGTATACGAACGGCTGCTAAATACTATTTTGACCAGGAAACTGATAGCTTAACAGTTCCGCAGGCAGCACTTTTCGCTGGAATACTAAATGCTCCAAGTCGTTATAATCCAAAAAGGCATCCGGATGATGCATTGCACAGAAGAAATGTTGTAATGAGCCAGATGGCCAAATACGGATTTATTACCGATGAGGAATACGATACTTTAAGACTTAGTGACCTTAACTTAAAAATTGTTGAGCAAACACATAATGATGGTTTAGCACCATATTTCAGAGAAGATGCAAGACAATATCTGAAAAAGTGGGCTAAAGAAAACGGATATGACCTTTACCGTGATGGACTTAAGATCTATTCAACTATCAATGCAAAAATGCAACGCTATGCGGAAGAAGCATTGAAAGAGCACATGACCGAGCTTCAGAAAAAATTTATTGAGACATTAAGAGGCCGTGAACCCTGGGTGGATGGTGATTTCAGAGTTATACCAAATTTCCTTGAATCCAGGTCTAAAAATACTGCACAATACAGGGCATTTGTAAACCGATATGGTGAAGGAGATGATTCGGTCGAGATCATGATGAACACCAAGGTTCCAACTACTGTATTTACCTGGGAAGGTGAGAAAGATACATTATTGAGCCCAATTGATTCATTGAGCTACTACAAACATATGCTACAAGCAGGTTTCGTAGCAATTGATCCCCAAAACGGAGAAGTGAAAGCCTGGGTCGGTGGAAATAACTATAAGTATTTCCAGTATGATCACGTAGGTCAGAGTAAACGTCAGCCAGGGTCAACTTTCAAACCATTTGTATATACTGCAGCCATCGAACAAGGATATTCACCTTGTTTTGAGGTGATGGATTCACCATATACATTCCATATTCCCGGTGGTGATCCGCCAACATGGACACCTTCTAATGCAGAGGGAAAATATACGAATGAGGACATGACCCTGAGACAAGCGATGGCAAGATCAGTGAATAGTATCACAGCAAATATGATGGATAGGGTAACACCTCAACGAGTAGTTAACATAGCCCAGCAAATGGGTATTCAGAGTGACATCGATCCGGTTCCGGCACTATGCCTGGGAGTATCTGAAGTTACCCTGCTTGAACTTATCGGTGCCTATGGAACATTCGCAAACTTAGGCTTCTGGAATAAGCCTCATTACATTACTCGAATCGAAGATAAAAACGGAAATATCATCCATGAATTTACGCCTAAGTCTGTACAGGCACTAAGTGAAGAAACTGCTTATGTAATGCTACACATGCTTAAAGGTGGAGTTGAAGAAGAAGGTGGTACTGCATTAGGATTAAGTAGAGACGTCCGTGTCGATAACGAAATAGGTGGTAAAACCGGAACGACAAATAATGCATCTGACGGATGGTTTGTGGGAGTAACAGCAGACCTTGTTGGTGGCGCCTGGGTAGGTGGCGATGAACCGGTTATTCATTTCCGTAGCTGGTATTATGGCCAGGGTGGTAAAACAGCATTGCCGATCTATGACAAATTCATGAAAAAGGTTTATGCTGATGAAGAACTGGGTGTGGAAAAGAGGCCTTTTCCAAGACCAACAAAACCAATCACAATAAATCTGAATTGTGACACTGATAACGAAGAAGAGTCTGATAGCACCACTGTTGATGATGAAATGATTCAACCTGATGCAAGTGATTTTGGTTAATTAATTAAATGGATGAATTTAGATATAGTCCAGAAGATATAAAAAGACTCCCGGACAAGCCGGGAGTCTATAAATATTATAATAAAGATGATCAGCTCATTTATATTGGTAAAGCCAAAAATTTAAAAAAAAGAGTTGCCTCATATTTTAACAAATTATCCGGTATCAGCCGGAAGACCAGGAAAATGGTTTCAGAGATCAAATCGATCGAAGTAACCATAGTCAATACCGAGTTTGACGCACTTCTACTGGAAAATAACCTGATCAAAAGTCATCAGCCCAAGTACAATATTTTAATGCGTGATGACAAAACCTATCCTCACATTGTCATCACAAACGAACGATTTCCAAGGATTCATTCTACCCGAAAAATAGAAAAAGGTTATGGAACTTACTATGGTCCGTATGCCAGTGTTCGCGCGATGAAAAACATTATTGATCTGTTACACAAGCTATTTCAGATCAGAACGTGTAAGTATAACCTGTCTGAGGAAAACATAGAAAAGCAGAAATACAAAGTCTGCCTGGAATACCATATAGGAAACTGCAAAGGTCCTTGTGAAGGATTACAGGATGAAAAAGAATATGATTATAATATTAACCAGGCAATAAATATTCTTAAAGGGGAGTTAACTATCCCTAAGCAATACTTTAAAGCTGAAATGCAGGATGCAGCAGCTAACCTGGCATTTGAAAAGCTCAATCTTATAAAGAAAAACTCATGTTGCTGGAAGACTTCCAGGCTAAAACAACCATTGTCAATACTAAATTAGATGACGTCGATGTTGTAACGATTACTTCAGATGAAAAACGAGCTTATATAAATTATCTCAAAATAAATCAGGGACAAATCACAGCTACAAAGACCACTGAAATCAAGAAGAAAATTGACGAAGGGGACAGTGATATACTGGCTACTGCTATTATTGAGATCAGAGAGTCTTATGGTAGTACCGCAAAAGAAGTATTTACTAACCTGAAAATTGATTTCGATATTCCTGAGTTTTCAATTGTTGTTCCAAAGATCGGTGACAAACGAAAGGTAGTTGAGCTTTCTTTAAAGAACGCTATCCTTTATAAAAAAGAAAAGCTGAAAAATGTTGAATCCAAAGCACCACCACATTTAGCAGTTCTTACTGAATTAAAAGAAGCGCTCCAATTAAATAGTGTTCCTTTTAATATTGAATGCTTTGATAATTCAAATCTTGGGGGAACTAACCCTGTTGCTTCTATGGTAAGCTTCAAAAATGCAAAACCAAGTAAAAAAGATTACAGGCATTTCCATATAAAAACTGTTCAGGGGCCTGATGATTTTGCATCAATGTATGAAGTTGTCACAAGGCGCTATTCAAGGCTCCTCAGAGAACGTAAACCTTTACCCGACCTGATACTTATTGACGGAGGAAAAGGACAGCTTAGCAGCTCTGTGTCTGCTCTAAAGGACATGAATATTTATGGCAAGGTAGCAATTGCCGGAATTGCAAAACGATTAGAGGAAATTTATGTACCTGAAGATAGTTACCCGATCCTGATCAGTAAAAAATCTCCAGCCTTAAAATTGCTTCAGCAATTAAGAGATGAAGCGCATAGATTTGCAATAACCTTTCATAGAAAAGTCAGAAGCAAAAATGCTTTTAAGACATCTTTATCAGATATACCGGGTCTGGGAGATAAGACCATAGATAAATTACTTCAGCACTTTGGAAGTGTAAAAAACATCAAGCAAGCGAGTTATGTTGATATAGAGCAAATTGTTGGAAAAAGCAGGGCCGACAAGATCAAACAATACTTTAAAAAGCAGGATTAGGAATTGATCAAATATCACAAGACATAAAAAAAGGGCTTCGATTGAAGCCCTTTTTAATTTATATACTAAACCGATGTTTAGAATGACCAAAGGTCATGTTCCATTTCCATCAGTTTTTGCTCCATGTTAACTGACTCGATCAAGGCACGCTTACGATCAGAGTAGATATCCTCCAACTGAAGGTCTTCAGGATTATCAACTTTGATAATTCGAGCATCGAAAAGTCTAAGTTTAAAAGCATCTGCAAGGTTTCTATGTTCTGCAGAATTCTGACGATTGAACCATATAGATTGATCTGGATTCTCTCTCCAAAGCTCAACAAGATCTTCGTACTTAAACGCTCCAACTCTTCTGTAAACACCAGTCTCAAATTCCTTAGCAGGAATAATTAATGAGATAGACTGAATAGTCCAGTAAAGTCGAGATCTCTTTCTGTCGAAGATCATGTCTTCCATGATCTCAAGAATAGTAACCTGAGAAGGGAAGAAAAGGTCATCACCTCCAACTGCAGAAGATTCTTCGGTAGTTCCTTCAGCATCTGTGCCTTCAGCACCAGAGTCTTCAGGAGTACCCCAATCGCCCCAGTCATCTCCACCAGATTCTTCTTCTTCGCCAAATCCCATGGCTTTTTCTTCTTCAGTAAGAGCTGCTGTGAACACCTCACGCTTCATGTTTTCAGTGAACTGCTCAACCGTCATCTTAGTAGTAAGACTATCATTTTCATAGATATCTATCTCACCAGCTAATGCTTTATCAATGATCAATTTTGTGATCTCATTGTTAAAAGCGAAAAACGGTCGGTTCATTTTCTCTGTTAAGTCCATTCTGCGCCATACTCGCTTTCTGAAGAAGATATCATCCTTGTAGATAGTATTTCCTTCTGCCGATGTGAATACAGCATCATCAGGCGTTTCCATCGAGTTTATCTGCGCGTTACCAGAGAACGACAACGCAAAGCCTGAAATGATAATCAGTAAAAATGATAGTTTTTTCATATCAGAAAAAAATTCTGTTAGTTAATAGGTATTGTAATAATTGATGAAGCCGATCCCATCGGTACGTCAAGAACAGCACCTCTAAAGTTCATTCTTTGTACTTTAGATACCTCGATTACAAGTCTGTCACCAGCTCTTGCTTTTCTGGCAATTCCAGAAAGGCTAGCCTCTGATCCTCTTACAACCTGCTGGTCAACTGGTCTGCTACCACGAGCAAGTGTAATTCTGTATTCTGAAACTCTGTATCTTGCATCCTTTGGAAGCATAGCTTTAAAGTCTTCATCAGCAATCGCATCAAGTTCGATTGAAGTTGGACCCGGTGCAGGAACACCCTGCTTAAGGTTTACTCTTCTACCTCTAGATTTTGCTACGATCTCTGGTTTAGGAACACGCTTAACTTTGAATTTTCTTGATCCAATTGCGTTTCCACCACTGCTTACGTTAAGTGTAACGTTTGCTGATGTAGGTATAACGGTTACAAGTCCTGGCTTATTGCCTGCGATAGCTGTACCACCACGGCAAGAGAACTGAGGATTGTACTCTGCACCTAGAGCAGGAACCTGAACATCAAGTTCGTTTCCGCACTGTAAGTAAAGAGCCTGAACCGCTTGAGCAGTAACCTGAATTACAGGTTGTGCTACGAAATATTCGATTGTATCGACAAATGCTGAGTCGTTCATTTCGATCTTACCAACATACGTTTTTCTTGCAAGACCTGTTTTAGAATCATATTTACCAGGAGTGGCTCTGAACTTTACTTGTCCGTTAGAACCTTCTACAGGTATTTTCTCTCCGTTAACATACATCTCCGCATTTCCGGCAGATGATGACGCAGCAAGGAAAAGATCCGCTTCGTACATTGCACCTGCAGCAACGATTGATGATTTAGGAACAACTCGAACATTTACTAAGTCAAATTTAAGGTCACCAGCACCTACTTGCTGAGCTAGCGCTTCTAACGCTCTGTTAGCTCTTGACATCACCTCAGTTTGGAACTGAGTAATAGTTGCAAGACCTGCTACAGTAGGTGACTGACTAAAGTTCAAAGTAGAGAAATCTTTCTTTGCTTGTTCTTTGTCATTCTTGAAAGTAGGGTGATTCTTACCATCAAATGCAATTTTTGAAAAATCCATTCCGGTAAGCTCATTTAACTCAGCTACATACTCATTCAGCTTCGCTTTAAGCTCTTCACCTTTACCCTTATTGATCATCAGGTTCGCCATTTTTTCAGTATCTTTCTTACCTTTTAGGTCGCCATCAGCGTCATATCCGCCTGATACCTCGATGATCTCTTCTTTTACACCTTCTGTGTACTGTATCGCTTCTGATGCCAGTTCTCTTACTTTTTTAGCTTTTTCAAGAACGGCAATATCTTTTTCTCTGCTTCCTGCTTCTTCGACAGCACTCTGAATTCGAGCAACAGTATTACTGTTGATATCTCTTGTTTGCTTTACAGAGTTTTCAAGGCTGTCATTCAGGAATATAAATTTATCCAACACGGCAGATGATACGTTGAGGGCAAGCATTGCCATCAACACCAGGTACATAAGACCGATCATCTTCTGTCTTGGGGTTTCTTTAGCTCCAGCCATAAACTTTTAATTTAATTTTAAAAATTAATGATTATGATACTAATTACTTACTACCACGCATTGCAGTCAACATGCTGCCATAAACGTTGTTAAGTGAAGTAAGGTTAGTAGTTAATTTACCAAGCTCATTCTTGAAAGACTCAGTTTCTTTAGCAGCGCCAGCCATGCTATCCATAGCAGTAGCAACGTTACCGTAGAATTTCTTCATCGCTTTCAAGTGGCTGTTCGCATCCTGAAGCTCCATTTCATACACTGCATTTAGTGCAGAAAGGTTCTTAGTTACTGATTGTACTTGTGAATGATATTCTTTAGCGTCTTTAGCGGCATTAGCCATTTCAGACATCGCAGTCATTGTAGTACCATATGACTTGTTCATCTCAGTAAGAGATTTAGAAGCCTGCTTTACATTTGATGCATACTCATTGGTTGCAACAGCTGCATTACTAAGGTCTGCCATTTTAGAAGCTGACTCAGAAAGATTCTTAAGACCATCACCTAAGCTCTTTACTAAATCACCACCCACTTTGTTAGACTCTAGTGCTTTATCAAGTTGTTTAGAAACAGAATCACCGCTTCCGCTACCTGGTTTGCTGCTAATTCCAAGAGGTCCATCATAATCATCCGCTAATTCCGGATAAACTCTTGCCCAATCAACTTCGTGACTTGGTTCGAATGCACTAAGGAAGAAAATTAACGCCTCAGTACCAAGACCAACTATTAACATTATATCTGCTCCTTCTAAATGTAGAATTTTGAAAAGAGCTCCGATAATTACAATTGCACCACCAATACCGTATATCTTCGGCATAAGAGTACCATACAATAGATTAGAGAATCCACCTTTTTTGCTCATCTTACTAGATTTTTAGGTTGTGAAAAAAATTGATATTTAAATTACAGATTAATTCGTTTAGTTAAATTCAGCTCCGCTTGATCTACCCAAATTGGTCAATGCACAACGGAAACCGATATAAGCTCTTGTAGAATCCTTATGTTCATAAGTTCTAGTACCTGTTTCAAGGTAGTAAGCTATATCCTTCCAAGAACCACCGCGAATTACTTTTCTAGGCTCTGCCTCATCGTAATAGGTTGGGTTAAGATCCCAAACTACCGGATAAGAAGCCGGGTGAAAAGCATCCTCGCACCATTCAGCCACATTTCCAGACATGTCCCATAATCCCCAATCATTAGGGAAGTATTGTGCTACAGGAGCAGTGTACTGGAATCCATCATCATAATAGTTTCCTCGTCCAGGCTTGAAGTTAGCCAACATACAACCTTTCGAGTTTCTTATATAAGGGTTACCCCAAGGATATTTTGCCATATCACGTCCACCTCTTGAAGCATATTCCCACTCTGCCTCCGATGGAAGACGGAAAGTAGGCATCGCCCAAAGACCTTGTGAAGCTCTATAGCTATTTAAGAAGTCTGTTCTCCATTTACAGAAGTATTTAGCTGCTTCCCATGATACACCGACAACAGGATAGTCGTCAAAAGCAGGATGCCAGAAATAATACTCCATCATAGGATCACCCATGTGGTGAGCAAAATCTTTTACCCATACTGTTGTATCAGGATAGTAAACACTTAATTCGCCACTTTCACCTTCAGCCATAGCAGAATCCTGTTGTACAGTTTCGATAAACTGACGATACTCGTTATTAGTAATCTCAGTGTCATCCATGTAAAAAGGACCAATTGTGATCTGCTTGTTCAGGTTGATCATTGAGGCAGCCACGTTTTGATCGGCCTGACCCATGTGAAAAGTACCTGCAGGTATGGCTACCATCCCATAAGGAACGTTCATCACCCATCCTGGCGGACGCCCCTGAGCTCCTAGAAGCTCTCCTCTGTAGTCTCCACCTGCATTACCGCCTCCGCCGCCGAATAATCCACAGCTTTGAAAAAATACAGCCATTGCTGATACGGCAAGCAATAGGGATTTTCTAAAGAAACCTTTGTTCATAATATACTGTTTTAAGCTTTTTTCGCAAAAAATCTATGATACCAAATAAATAACTAATAAAGAATATTAATTATTGTATTCAATTCTCAATTTTCGGTAAAGTAAAAAAATCTAATCCAAAAATTGAAGGTCGAAAACACTCAATTTCTTACAAGTATATAAAAATACTCCTAATGTCTGAATCTTGGTGTGCGAATTACTTTCTTAGCAGCTGGAGGTAGTACCGGTAAGGTGTAGCTCAGCATAATTTCATGTGAGGTTGCCTGTTTTGCACTTTGCTCTGATACTATATAGTCAAACGCATACCCTACTTTCATAGCGTTTTCTTTTAAAAAACTATAGCCTAACATGGCTATGATGGCTTCTTCCTGCCTATACGACAGTCCCGCATACATCTTTTCTTTGTATGTACCGAGTACTGCCACATCAAAAGAATACTGCACCAAATCTGTTCGAACAAGTAAAGATGGAGTCACGGTAAAATCATAATTTAAATCATAATCATACCCCCCATAAAATACAAATGCGTTTTAATCGGGTTTCGTAAACTTTCGACGTTGAAGTCGAATTCTGCTTCAGTTATATGGGCAGAACTTACACCAATATAAAAATCCTCGTGCTGATACCAGGCTCCGATTGAAAGATCAGGACGGATTTGCGTCTCCTTTCCGTCTCTTAATAAAGGATCGTCAGGGTTGACAGCACGATATTGATCAAAGTCAATTGTCTGAGAAAATGCTCCGGCTCGTACGCCGAAACTTAATTTTGAATCACCTACTTTTAAATGATAAGCAAAAGAACCCTGAATCTCTAAATTATTCTGTGGTCCGAGCTGATCATTTACAATATAAAAGCCAACACCGCTGCTCATTTTCAGAAGCGCGGTATTCATTGATAGCATTTGTGTCACAGGGTTACCCCCTACTCCGTCAAAAGTTGTATTATAACCTGCCCATTGTGTTCGGTGTAAAGCTGTAAACTTTGTAATGCCTTCCACGCCTGAATAAGCTGGGTTATAATAAATCTTATTGAACATGAACTGACTCAAAGGAACATCCTGCTGAGCCATGCTGACGTTAGCTAGCAACAAAAAACTTGATATACAGGTAAAAAAGTATCGCAATCTCATGCTTTTCTTTAAACTAGAAATTTAAATATAGCAATTTTTTTATAATTGCAACCGAGTACCACTAACTTTTTCAACACTGACCAGCAGGATGTGCAAAAATTTATCTCAATACTAATTATTCGAGGTTATTTGCCTTCTTAATATAGTATTCGATTGCACCTGTCATACTTGGGGCGTTTGGTAATGGAGCCTCAATGTCAAGTATCATATCATGGTCTCTCACTGCCTTCGCAGTAGTCGGGCCAAAAGCTGCAATTCGGGTATCGTTTTGCTTAAAATCCGGAAAATTAACAAACAAGCTGTTAATTCCTGAAGGACTAAAAAACGCAATTATATCATATGTAACATCATCAAGATCAGAAAGGTCACTGGCAACGGTTTTATACATTGTCGCTTCTGTCCAATCATACCCATTATCATTAAGAAAATTAGGGATATCATCCTTTCTGATGTTAGAACAAGGGAATAAGAACTTCTCCTTTTTGTGCTTTTTAAGAATTTCGATAAGATCCTGCGCAGTTCTTAAACCTGTAAAGATCTTTCTCTTTCTTATAACTATATACTTTTGCAAGTAATTAGCTGTCTGCTCTGAAATACAGAAATATTTCATATCAGATGGCACTTCAAGTTTTAATTCCTCGCAAATTCTGAAGAAATTATCAACTGCGTTTCTACTGGTTAATATAATTGCAGTATGATCAAGAATCTCGATTTTCTGTTTTCTGAACTCTTTAAAAGGTACAGGATCCACTTGAATGAACGGGCGGAAATCAATTGTTAAATTGTATTTTTCCGCAAGTGCTCGATATGGATTGTTGGTACTTGCTGGTTCAGGTTGGGATACCAAAATCGTCTTAACCTCTTTAAGTCTAGACTCTACTTCCTTAGACATGGGTTTAATATCACTCATAAATTCACCGAAAAATAGTTAAATAATTAACAGAACTTTTACTGCTATTAACAAGGGTACAAATTCCGTTCCGCAAAGGTAGGAAATTATATGCATTTTCCTATAACCTGTGTAAGCTATTGCCTTTAGATAGAGCAATATTTCAGATAAAAACAATAAAATTAATACTACGAATAATACTATATCATAGTTGGTACTCGAAATATTTAGCGGTGAAAAATCCACAACTATAACCAGCATCATCGATACCCAGGCAATTACTGTAAAATGTCTTAGTTGAAAAAGAAAGTGCTCAGAACTAAATGAATCTATCTGATACATGCTTGCAAAAAAATTAATAATCAGCAACCTCAATATAAATATCAGAAAAAAAGCACCCGTTAATGCCAGATACATTAAATAACTATTCTCTGGTAACCAGCCTGTTAGGCCTTCAGGATTTACTATCTTCGAATTATTTAGCAACGTTAAAAAAACGTAGCTGTAAGTGAATGATATCAGAAAGATATTGAAAAATGTCGCTAATTCTGCAGTAGCTAAACCTGAGTCTTCCTCTTTTCTGCGAATTGAAAAAAGCCGATCGCTCCGGTTTATTTCATTAAATTTTTTAGAATTTGCCGATTTGAAAATAACTACAAATAAAGTCAGGATAAGTATGGCTACAACTTTATGATCTCTTGATTCCGTAACCCGATTAAAATATGCAAGTACCTTATTTTGGGATGTAATGTTTTTGCTCTTCACATAACTCTTCATTTCAATATCTCTCTCCGGAACGAGCCCCGGATAAAAAATAGTTAAAAACAACGAGTCATTTTCATATTCCTTAAATGTATTATTAATCGGTATGATCAACGAATCTTGTTGAAAAGTATAGACGATTTCATGATTAATTAAAAATGCAGACTCTATTGGTGCTTTTACCACTAGTTCATCTCCTGACCAATGTTGTCTGGTTATTAATACGTGAATTGCATCAAGTGCATCATAACTGCCATAAGTATAAGGAAGATATAATTTTTGTGTCTGATCAAAATACATCAAATCATGATTGTAATTTTTGATCAGGGTTTGCGAAGAAGCCTGTGAAGCAATAAATAAAAATAAACAGAAAAAAAAGTATCTCATCCTTTAGGCAAATAGGGTTTGGTTTTAACCTCGAGTATTAAAGAAAATAATATAGCTACTCCACCAATAGCCAGAAAAACCACATCGCTTCCATAATCTTTTAATAAAAATGCAAATAGGACGAATAAAATATTAATGGAGGCAAGAGTTATCACCACTTTAGATTGGTCAAGGCTTAAACTTAATAATCTGTGATGAATATGATTCCTGTCAGGATCAAATGGATTCACCCCCTTAATAATCCTTATTATAAACACCCTTGTCGTATCTAACACCGGTATAATTAAAATGGCTGTTGCTAGTCCTGCGGTACCCGGATCATTGTTTGCTGTAACATATTTCAAAGCCATAACACCAACCGTAAAACCGCACACCAGTGATCCTGTATCACCCATAAAAATCTTTGCGTTTTTATAGTTATGTTTTAAAAACCCAAAAACAGCACCGGCCAAACTAAACCCTATAAATGCGAAAGCATGTTCTTCAATTAAAAACAATACTCCAAAAGTAATGCTGATAATGAATATTATTGTTCCCGCAAGTCCATCCAGGCCATCTATCAGGTTAATAGCATTCGTTAAACCAATAATTATAATGAATGATAAGAAATAAGAAACCCCATCAGGTATGGTGTAGATTCCAAATAACCCATCCAAATCGGTCAGACGTATATCAGCCAGAAAAACTATTATACCCGCTGCGAGAATTTGTACCAGTAACTTCTTTAAAGCTGTTACTGATATTATGTCGTCTTTAATCCCTATAAAAAATATTAATAACACTCCGGCAATGAGGTATTGAACTGTTTCTTCAATCTCACCAAATATAAAGACCGCTGAAACGAATCCGGCGAAAATAGCCAGACCTCCTAAGCGAGGAATGTTTCGGTCGTGTATTGTGCGGTGGTTTGGTTGATCGAAAAGTTGCTTTTGAGTAGCAACTCTTACGATAGACGGAATAGCATACAATGCCACCAGGGACGCCCAAATAAAAGAAAGAAATAGGTTTAGTTCACTCATCATCAGTTCTTATCACCTGATATTAATTTTTCAAAGTTATAAATTTGCACGGTAACCTACTTGAAATAACGGCACATTTGATGAAAACGCGTAAGGTTCATTTAATAAAAAAGAAAAAGCAAAATTGAGTTGCCCCGTTTCAAAGTTTATCGACATACCTGGCCCAGCACTGACAGGGAAGCTTTGTTCAAACCCAAATTCATTGATCGCTGCAGCATCCAGATGCAGAAATAAATAAGTAGGTCCTTCCAGAAATAGTCTTAATTCACTTTGTAATGACACCCCTTGTTCCAGGCTTAAGGATTTTTGCGGTACGCCTCTGAATTCATTTATTCCACCAAACTGAAATACTTCATTTATTCGCTGATCATTTAAAGGGGCATAAACTCCTGATAAACTAAAATTAACACCAAATCTGTCAGATAGTTCCTTACGATAAGTAATATTCGCAAATGCTTTAATCCAACCTCCCGATGTGTTTTCTATTGAATCAGTTACTTTCCTTTTACCAATAACGACATCAGAAAAAAAAGAAACTCCATTTCTTTTTGTAAATGAAAACTCATCTTTCTCGACCGATAAAACAATTCCGTTAATATTTACTTTATCAGTAGGGTTAAATTCGTTATCGCTTTTTCCATCTGATAGTCCGGCATTATCTTCAAAATAATATCCAAGTCCATACCTTATGCCTTTTTCAGTTCCTCCAAAGACTTTAAATTCTGATAAAACCCGGTTAAAAGAACTGTCTGCTCTTATTATTTCTAATTTTGCAGATCCGAATATATTCGCCTTGATTAATCCAGGGTGAAAGTAATTAATAGAAAGATATTGAGATCCTTTTCTAATCCTCTGCCATTCAAGTGTCAATACCTTTGCAGACCTGAATAGATTAAAAAGTCCTAATGACGCCTTTCCTGTAAATATAGTTCCTGAGTTGTTATTAGTTAAACCAACAAAAAAATCAGCATAATCTTTTTGTTCTCTTTTTACAGACAAATATGGTTGTGCTCTCTCTAATCGAAAAAGGATAGTATCGATAGCCTCATAATCCCACCCGGGTAAATGTAAAAATCGATTTGGTATTTGATTTATTTTTTCCTGATCAAATGACTCTGCAGGATTAATCTTTAAATACCTGGACAAAAAATTCTTATTCAGATTATTTTTATTGGTTAATTTAACGGTATCAAAATATATTTTTCTGCCTTCTTTTTGATAATAAATCAACTCATCTTCTTCCTTATTATATTCTTTAAATATCAGTTTAATAAATGGATAACCTGATGATAGTCCGGATTCTAATATCTTGTTTTTTATATAGGTTAATTCTGACACATCCCTTACATCTGCAGCATAAATCAATTCCCTTGTCTTTTGTTTTAAAACCTTAAACTCTAAAGGAAACTTTAATATGGGGGCAACTATTATATAGATTACCTCGTCTGAACTTTTAATAGTATCTATATCTATCGATGAAAAGCCTGCTTTTTGGTATTTATTAATTATAACATCGAGGTCATCTGAATCAGATCCGATAATTTCATTGTGTAATTCTGTATTTTGTGCCTGTACCGAATAACTTTGTGCTTTTCCCGGAAAAAAGGATGCACATAATAAAAACACCCAGATTTGAGCGGTATTTATATACATATTCCATTTTGTAAGCAAGCTTGTCATTATTGCGACTTTCACTTTAGCACTAGTTTAAAAAATATCGAACTCCTGACGGAGGCCATGTGCAAAGAAATAAAATTACAAAAAGATTTCTTTAATGAATTGAAAGTAAATACAATCTATTTTGGAGGTGGAACTCCGTCTTTGCTCGATGGTGAAAACCTGTCCAAAATAATAAACACTCTTTATGATACGTATAATATTGCTGAAACTCCGGAGGAATTCACTTTCGAGGCCAATCCAGATGATATCAATATACATAAACTAGAAAACTGGAAAAAAATTGGAGTAGACCGATTGAGTATAGGCGTACAAAGCTTTAATAAAGACATTTTAAAATTTCTTAATAGGGCTCATGATCAAATAATGGCTGAAAAAGCTCTTGAGGACTGCAAAAAAGAAGGCTTTAATCGATTTAGCCTGGATCTGATCTATGGTATTCCTGGCAGAGACCTGGAAGAATGGCGAAAAGATATTGAAAAAGCCTTATCATATGATCCGGAACATATATCTGCTTATTCATTAACTATCGAGGAAAAAACAGTTTTTGGAAACTGGCTTAATAAAGGAAAGCTCGAGCCAATGGATGATGATGAAGTAATCCAACAATATTTATTGCTGGTTAATATTCTGGAAGATCATGGTTATGAACATTATGAAGTTTCAAATTTTGCTAAACCTGGATATCGGGCAGTTCATAATACATCTTATTGGAATTCGATACCATATCTTGGAATTGGCCCTTCGGCACACTCATTTTTAAACGAAAAAAGATGGTGGAATATTTCGAATAATCAGGCCTATATCAATTCAATAAATAAAGGCATAATACCTTGTGAATCAGAATCTTTATCTAAGGAAGACCAGGTAAACGAATACATAATGACCAAGCTTCGTTTAAAAGAAGGAATTGACAATAATGAATTTATAAATCGGTTTGGTTTTGACTTTATTGAAAAAAATAAATCATATTTACATGAAATTTCATCGGAAGGGCTAGGCGTATTATTGAATAATTTTTTTAAATTAACGACTAAAGGTAAATTATTTGCTGATCAGATTGCCTCTAATTTGTTTTATTGATGATGAGTTAATCAAAATAATTTTTCTTATTATCGACTTTTAAAAGATTAATATATATTTGTAGAAAGTAATTTTTCGTAATGACTCAAGAGGAAAAGAAAGCCTTTATTTTATTAAAATCAGTTATTTTTCATTATCACGGGCTTGATGAAGATGAAGAAAAAATGCTCAGTGATACTGCTGATGAACTTGACGCTCATGAAGAACTTGAATGGGCTAATAGTTTCATTGCGGAAGATTATTATACTGCCTTTCAAAGAGCTCGAAGCTTACTGAACGATGTAATTGGTCATCTGGACAAGGATAAAAAGCTAAATTATATTAAGTTGGTTTGGGAAGCTAACAATCAAAAGGGCTATATCACAGAGATGGAAGCCACTGCCATGTTGAAACTGGCAAAAGACTGGGATGTCGAAAGGGAGCTAATCGAAATGATTAGAAAATAACCTTAAACAAAGTTTTTATCTCATAAAAGACATAATGAGTCTTATTATAAACTCATCATGTCTTTAAATTTTGCAGCCTGTCTCCTTGATACTTCTATTTTTTCTCCCCCTTTTAATTTAACCAGTAATCCGCCATTGAACCAAGGTTCGATATTTTCGATCCAGTTTAAATTAATTATATGCTTTCTACTGGCTCTGAAGAAAGCTTTATCATCTAATTTTTCATCCAGGGCATTTAAGCTTTTATGTATCATTGGCTTATTATTATCAAAATAAACCTTTATATAATTTCCATCTGACTCAAAAAGCCTTATATCCGATAGTTTAACAAACCAACATCTCTCTCCGTCTTTGACAAAAACCTGGTCATCTTGTGATAATTTTTCGGTTGATGAACCTGAAGTAGCTTCGTCATCTGATTGTTCTTCTTCACCTTCCTGAATCTTGAGTATAGTTTCTTTTAAGCGATCAGATTGAATCGGCTTTAAAAGATAATCAAGCGCATTTACTTCAAATGCTTTAAGAGCATATTCATCATAAGCTGTTGTAAAAATTACCTTCGGTACAACTTCAAGCATTTCTAATAATTCAAATCCGGTTTTTCCTGGCATCTGAATGTCTAAAAATAATAGATCTGGCTGATGCTTTTTGATCTTATCATAAGCGTCATCAGCATTCACAGCCTCGTCTACTATTTCTATTTGATCAAAGTTTTTTAAAAGGGAGGTCAATTCTACTCTGGCCAACCTTTCATCGTCTACTATTATTGCTTTCATATCTGTAAATTAAAAAATTGGATATTATTTTAAGGGTATCCGAATGCTGGTTTTAACCTTATTCTCTTCTTCATTTTCTATTTTAAACTCTGCCTTGCCTTTATAAAGTAGATCAAGTCTTTCTTTAGTATTTGCAAGGCCATATCCTCTGGATAAAGAAAGTGAATGCTTTTCCAGATGCCCGCTGTTAATAATCTTGATTATCAAATAATTATTATTTTCAAAAGCTTCTATTGATATACACCCACCATCTACAAGGTTGCTTATACCGTGCTTTATCCCATTTTCAACAAGGGTTTGAATCATCATCGGTGGAACACTGACATTTTCGATGTTTCTGTCAACATCTATATTAAAATTTAACCTTTCCTCATATCTGATTTTCTCCAGATAAAGATAATCGGTAACGGTTTTTATTTCTTCTTTTAATTCAACAAACTTCTTTTTATCAAAGATCAACGACTTTCTTAAAATGTTACTCAGCTTGGTTATCGCCAACTTACTTTTATCAGGCTCAATATCAATTAAAGCCCTTATCGAATTAAGTCCATTAAAAATAAAGTGTGGATTAAGCTGAGATCGTAATTGATTTAATCGAATTTCATTAATGTACGCCTGGTATTTAAGGTTAGCCCGATAATTACTGATATAATGGTATGAAAAATACAATACTGTCCAGATAAGAAATAAAAACTCGTTGACAATAATTGTTACTATAAAGGTGGAAAAGGTAACATCTGTCCGCGGATCGTATAAATCAGTAAAATGCACTGTCGCAAGCCCCCAGAAATAACCGACGATACTCATCAAAAGAGTCGATAAAAATACTCGGGGTAAAACTTTAGAAATCGGTAGATTAAGCCAACTCTTTCTAATAATAATTTCCCTGTAAAGATGAGTAATTAAAATACTATAAATAGCAAATGAAATATAGCTGAATGCGGCAGGGACTGATATTTCATTAAGAGTAAAATAATATCCAACTATTTGGATAAAGGCTAAAGCAAACCAACCAACAAATTGGCAGATCCAATAGATTAACTTTTTACTCATTAATAATTAATTATCATACGGTGTCGAAAATGAATGACAGCACTTTAAAAAATACATTCTGCCCTAAAATCACATTTCGATCGAAATTCTCGATAGATTCTAATACTTGTTGATTTTCTAAAAATATTTTCTCAACTGAGTATTCCAGCCCGTTGGACAATAATGTGTTTACAAGTAAAGCCAATATTGCTATAAATATAGGGATAAGTTTTTTTGTTTTCTTGTATTTCCTGATTGAGCTAAACCTCTCAAGAATCAAAATAGCCGTCACGAGTATCAACACAGAAGAAGAAACAACCTGATCAACCAGGCCGGTACTGCCTGCTAATAGTATGATTCCGGTAAGAATAATATAATATCGTGTCATGGCTATTTTTTATTCAAAATAGTATAATTACTCATTAAAAAGTACTAATTAATTGTTTTACGGTGTGAAAAAATGTTAAGCGGACAATTTTTAATTTTATTGAATTTGTAATTTTTCTAAGAATCACTAAATTTAAGTCTCTTTATTCATAGTTGATAAATTCCTAATGTTTTGGTTGAAAGATGGCTGCTCTCCCCGAGCAGCCTTTTCTTTTTATCTTTTTAAGGATTTTGTACTGCATCAAGCAGTTTCAATGCATTTGGACCAAGGTGTTTAGCTAGTATGCTTCTGTATTGACCCCCATTTAAATACTGATCTGATAAGAATTGAGAAAATACTGGCCCCCATCCTGACCCTTTGGGCATTATAAACCCGAAATATTCATTTGTCTCATCCATTACAGGCTGCCTTTTTATCGTTCGGTAATCTTTTAGAGAAGACAGGTAATAAGTAAAATCCAATACACTAAAATATCTCGGATCTGTAGACACTTTCTTACTTACATCCATATTACTTGTTAGGTACTCAATTTTCATCCCCGGAAAATATTTTGATTTAATCTGTCTTAAATATTTTTCGTTCGTTGACCCTTTTACCGTGACCGCAGTCATGTTTTTAAAGGCATTTCTAATATTTGAAGGTGATTTTAAGGTTCCTACAGAGTTGTGAGTCACTAAAATTGAAATATTGTTTATAAATGGCGAACTAAAAGTATATTCTCGCTTTCTCTCTGGAGTAATAGTGATATTTGCTACCCCAACGGTTCCATCCGGAGCTGACTTTACTGTTTGCATAAAGGCCGGAAAGCTATTATTTCTGGCTAATGCCCAATTACCATTGATTGTTATGCCATATTTTGATTTAACCCATTTTTCAAAATCTTTAATAATGTCATAACACAAACCGTTCATCCCTCCAGGCCCTTTTTCTATAAAACCCGGAGTATCCAGATAAATATACTTGAGCGTTGCTGTTTTCGTTTGCTTAGCCTTGCTAAAAGATGTTGTCTGCGAAAAACTATTAAAAGAAGCTACTGTTAATAGAATTAGAAAAATAGATAAAGACTTAAAAAAATTGAATTTCATAATTTCCCTGATTTGATTAAAAAAGGAAAATAATAATTTTTCGTATCTAATAAAAACTAAAACTTAATCTTCTTTTAATATTATTTGATCAAAATAAAAATAGCTGTTTCCAACATTCTACAGAATATTAAAAACAGCTAAAACTTACTCAATCTTGCTATTAATTTGCATAAGAATCCAGCAGCTTTAGTGCTGATGGCCCCAGATGTGTAGCAATTGATTTTCTATATTGAGGACTGTTTAAATAAACTTCTCTTAAATATTTTGATAAAACCGGAGCCCAATCTGATCCTTTTGGCATCACAAAGCCGAGGACTTCATTTGCCTCATCCATAACTGGCTGTCTTTTAATGGAGCGATATTTTTTCAACGAAGCCAAAAAATAGCCCAGGTCAACTATAGAAAAGTATTTAGGATTTTCGGCAATCTTCTTACTGACATACATATTGCTTGGCAAATATTCAATCTTCAAACTCGGGAAATACTTCTTTTTTATTTCTAAAAGTGCTTTTTCATTGGTAGTTCCCTTAACAGAAAGTGCTGTCATATTGGCAAAAGCACTTGAAATCTCTGCAGGCGACTTAATAGTCGGGACAGATGAATTTGTGGCCAGGATGGAAATGTTGTTAATATAAGGATGACTAAAGCTATAAGACTTTTTCCTGGTTTCTGTAATTGTCACTCCTCCTACGCCAATCACTCCTGCCCCAGCGGATTTTACCTTATTCATAAAAACAGGAAAGCTTTGCTTCGGTGTAGGAACAAATTTGGTAGTCAGCGTGATACCATATTGCGATTTTACCCAGCTTTCAAATCCAGTAAGAATATCAGGACAGATTCCCTGCTGGCCTCCTCCGGCATTTTCAATAAAACCGGGAGTTTCCACATAAAAATATTCCAGGCTTCCGGACCCTTTTTGCTTTGCTTCAGAAAATGAAGTGGTCTGGGCGAAGGCTGTTACACTGAGGAAGACGAAAAAAGTGTAAATAATAAAGCGTTTAAAAAAATTCATAATAAGGGGTTTAAGGTTTAGGATAAATCGTAAACTAACCTTTCAACCCAATATTATCAAGTAATTAATCTAATTCTGCTTTTAAATACTTACCTGTGTAATTATTCTTTTCTTTAATTAGATCTTCTGGTGATCCTTCAAACATTATTTCTCCTCCGGCTTCACCGCCTTCGGGTCCAAGATCAATAATATGATCGCACACTTTTATTACATCCAGGTTGTGCTCAATTATCAATACCGTGTTTCCTTTGTCAACCAATCGGTTCAAAACATCCAGCAAATGACTAATGTCCTGAAAGTGCAAGCCTGTTGTTGGCTCATCTAAAATATAGATAGTTTTGCCCGTGTCCTTTTTTGTCAATTCGGTAGAAAGCTTAACTCGCTGTGCTTCCCCTCCGGACAAAGTAGTTGCATGTTGACCGAGGCTGATATAACCCAAACCGACTTCTTCAAGAGTTTTTACTTTCCTGGCAATCTTTGGTAAATGCTCAAAAAATTCTACAGCCTGCTCAACAGTCATGTCCAGCACGTCAGCAATTGACTTACCTTTATATCTTACCTCCAGCGTCTCGCGGTTATACCGTTTACCCTTGCAGGTTTCGCATTCCACATACACATCAGGAAGGAAATCCATTTCGATCACTCTCATTCCTCCACCTTCACAGGTTTCGCATCGACCTCCCTTAACATTAAAAGAGAATCTTCCCGGCTTATAACCACGAATCTTTGATTCTGGCAACTCAGAAAACAGAGCTCGGATATCGCTAAAAACACCTGTGTAGGTTGCCGGGTTTGATCGGGGTGTTCGTCCAATCGGTGATTGATCGACCTCGATCACCTTATCAATGTGTTCCAGTCCTTCAAGCGATTTATGAGGCATCGCTTTTCTGGAAGATCTGTAAACATAATTGTTCAATAAAGGATATAAGGTTTCATGAATCAAAGTTGACTTACCACTGCCGGATACTCCGGTTACACAAATCATTTTACCCAGTGGAAGTTTTAGATCTACTCCTTTAAGGTTATTCCCTGAAGCACCCAGTAGTGCGAGTTCATTTCCTGTTCCTTCTCTCCTTTTTTCAGGAACTTCAATAGCCTTTTCTCCGTTCAGGTAATCTGCTGTCCTGGTATTTGACTTGATAAAATCATCCGGCGCACCGGCAGCAACGATTTTACCTCCATGTCTGCCAGCTCCTGGCCCAATATCAATGATATAATCAGACTCGAGCATCATATCTTTATCATGCTCGACCACCATGACTGTATTTCCAAGGTCACGAAGATCTTTTAATGCCTTGATCAGTTTAACATTATCTCTCTGGTGAAGACCAATACTTGGCTCATCAAGAATATATAATACTCCGGTTAACTGAGTGCCGATTTGAGTAGCCAGTCTGATCCGCTGAGCTTCACCTCCTGACAATGTTTTGAGTGGCCTGTTTAAATGAAGGTAGCTCAAACCAACATCCAGTAGAAAGCCGATTCTTTTTCTTACCTCCTTTAAAATCTCCTTACCGATCAGTTTCTGTCTGTCTGTCATTCTCTCCTCAAGGCCTTCCATCCATTCACCTAAACGGCCAATTGAAAGCATTGCCAGTTCGGCAATATTTTTATTATCGATCTTAAAATGAAGAGACTCTTTTTTTAGTCGTTGTCCTTCACACTCCGGACAAACAGAAACGACCATGTAATCTTTGATCCAGTCCTGGATCTTACTGCTTCCGGTTTCTAATTGCCCTTCGAGAAAAGGAATTATCCCTTCAAATGTGGTGTTCCACTTGGTGCCCGGATATTTTTTCGAATCAACAGCCACCAGTGAATCATCACCATTGAGAATAATCTCTTTTACCTCATCACTTAGATCCTTGAAAGGAGTGGTGATGCTTTGTTTATGTCTTTTTAGAATAGCATTGAGCTTTTTAAAGACCCAGATATCCCGATAATCGCCAAGCGGAGCAATGGCTCCCTGGCGAATGCTCAGAGAAGGATCTGGAATAATGCTTTCTAACGTAATTTTTTCAATCTGACCTAATCCATTACAAGTCGGGCATGCCCCGTATGGACTATTAAATGAAAAGTTATTTGGTGCAGGTTCGTCATAGGAAAGACCTGTTTTTGGGTCCATCAAGGCTTTTGAAAAATGGTGAACCTCTCCATTTTCGTCCAGGATCATTAGAACATCCTTACCCTGCTGGAGTGATACCTTTACCGAGTCCAGTGTTCTTCGGTCTGCCTCTCCGGAAGGTTTTAACCGGTCAACAACAATCTCAATATCGTGGACTTTATACCGATCGACCTGCATTTTCGGAGCAACTTCCTTGATCTCTCCGTCAATTCTTACCGATGTATAACCCGATTTTCTAATCTGCTGAAAAAGCTCCCTGTAATGTCCTTTACGGCCTTTAACTACCGGTGCCAAAAGGTGTATCTTTTGACCTTTGAATTTTGAAACGATCTGTTTAACGATCTGATCTTCCGTTTGCTGAACCATTTTCTCACCACTTTTATAAGAAAATGCTTCGCCCGTTCTGGCATACAGCAATCGCAGGAAATCATATATTTCGGTAGTAGTACCTACAGTAGATCTCGGGTTTTTAGAAGTAGTTTTCTGTTCGATTGATATAACCGGAGAAAGGCCACTGATTTTATCGACATCAGGTCTTTCCATGCCTCCGATAAAAGAGCGGGCATAAGCTGAAAAGCTTTCCATATACCGTCTCTGCCCTTCGGCATAAATAGTGTCGAAAGCTAAAGATGACTTACCACTACCGCTGATCCCGGTTAAAACAACCAGTTTATTTCTTGGGATCTTCACATCGAAGTTTGTCAGGTTATGCTCCCTGGCACCGTAAACTTCAATGTTTTCATGACCGGTAAGGTCGATTGGTTGGTCAGTATTTTTAGATTTCTTTTGTTTTATTTCCGCACCGGTATCCATATATCGTATTGCTCTCCGTCTTTTACTGTTAACTTATCGTCTCTTAACCATTGGTTATACGCTTTAAGAAGCTTATAGTTTATCCCTTGTTTTAGGGAAAACTCAACCAGGTCAGGGATTGTTTCTGTAACAGTCACTTTACGCATTTTTATCCTGCTATAGAGGTTTTCTTCCTCGATCTCAAAACCATAATCCGAAGGGCTTTGAAGTAGTTCTTTACAGGCAAGAATCCTGAAAACATAGCGCGAAGTTTCATCATTGAGCATCAGGTCATAATAACTATCAACCTTTTGGTTTGCCAATGCTCTTTTGATTCCTGCAAGGCCACGATTATAACTCGCGGCAACTAGGGTCCAGTCGCCAAGATCCTCATGAGCATTTAACAGGTAATCACACGCTGCATAAGTTGCTTTTATCGGATCGTATCGCTCATCTACCTGCCTGTTGATCTCCAGGTCATATTCCTTACCTGTTGCTCTGAGAAACTGCCAGAAACCAACAGCACCCGCAGGAGAAACAACATTTTGAAACCCTGACTCTATTGCGCAAAGGTACTTAAAGTCATCCGGGACTCCTTTCTCCTTAAGTATCTTTTCAATTTGAGGCAACCATCTGTTTGCCCGCTTGAATAAAAAGATTGAATTATTATGCCAATACGTATTAATATGGATTTCCCTGTCGAGTCTTTCTCTCACGTCAGGAATATCCAATGGAACATCCTCTCCGGCAAATTTCAAGGAGTCCGGAAGATCGATCATTACTGTTTTAGTTGAATAAACTACCGGTTCACCAGGCTGTGCATTAAAAGGTGAAGCCGGTTGCTCATGTTGGTAATCCTTCTGTACTTCTGGAGGTTTACCAAATTCAGAATATACGATATAAAACAATAATGTGAATACTGTGAACGTATTCAGCGCAAGTAGAAGATTCTTTGTATTCATTAAAAGTTTGGAGACAATAAGTATTTAGAATAAAAGTCGTCGATAACCTTAACAGCATCTTCTTCATTATCAACTATATGAAAAAGGTCAAGATCCTCTTCGCTGATATTATTTTCAGCTTGTAAAAGTGTGTCCTGGATCCAGTTAGCTAATCCTCCCCAGAATTTTTTGCCAACCAGAACTATTGGGAAAGCACCAATCTTTTTCGTCTGAATAAGTGTTAAGGCTTCAAAAAATTCATCAAGAGTGCCAAAACCACCCGGCATAACAATAAAACCCTGTGAGTATCTGACAAACATTACTTTTCTAACAAAGAAATAGTCAAAGTTGATCAGCTTGTCTCTATCAATATATATGTTGTTAAATTGCTCAAATGGCAAGTGGATATTCAGACCAACCGAACGTCCACCTTCAGAATTGGCTCCTCGGTTACCGGCCTCCATAATACCTGGTCCGCCACCAGTGATTACTCCGTACCCATGCCTGACAAGCTTAGCTGCTATATCATGAGCCATTTTGTAATACTTGTGGTCATCCCGGGTTCGGGCTGAACCAAATATAGATACGCATGGACCGATTTTAGCTAGTTTTTCAAATCCTTCGACAAACTCAGACATTACTTTGAATATCACCCATGAGTCTGTACTCTTGATTTCGTTCCAGTTCTTTTCTTTAAATGCTTTGACAATCCTGTGTTCTTCCTCTTTATTTATTTTTTGTTCTTCCATTTGTTTCTGTCCTTAATTATTTAAGCAACCTTGAATTTAGCATATTATTTCAAAAAAGGTAAACCCATGTAGTAAAATATCTCTATAATAAGTCTTTTAAGGCATCGCTTACATTATCAAAATTAAATTCAAAGCCGGTTTTCTGAATCTTCTCGCACGAAACTTTCTGTCCGCCAAGTAAAACTTCAGCCCTTTCTCCAAGCATTGTTTTCAAAACGAAACCGGGTACATTTGGCAGGAATAAAGGCTTACCTAACACATCAGCGGCAGCTTTCGTTATTTGTTTATTTGTTACCGGATTGGGAGCAACTCCGTTGTATATCCCGCTGAGTTCCTGATTTTCAAGCAAATGAATAAATATATCAGTGAGATCATCAATGTGAATCCAGCTCATGTATTGATCTCCAGATCCTAATGGAGCTCCTGCATACATCTTAATGGGCTGAATTAATTGAGGTAATGCACCTCCTTTTGAATCCAATACAATTCCTATTCGTACCTGGGCCAGCCGGGTAGTTGAGTTAATCATTTTTTCAGATTCCTCCCATTGAACAGTCACATTAGCAAGAAAGTCATCACCGGGCTCATCATCTTCGGTTACCCATTTGTCTTCGGTATCTTTACCGTAATAACCAATGGCCGAAGCTCCGATCACCGTTGTAATATTATTGAAGAGTGGAATATGCTCAGCGAGAAGCCTCGAACTTTCGGTTCTGCTTTTTAGAATAACCTCCTTTCGGCTTTCAGACCAGGCTTCATCAAAAACTCCGGCCCCTGCCAGGTGGATCACCGCATCTGCCGTAGAAAGAGGAGTTGTATCAATTTCTTTCGTTGATGGAGACCAGAAATATTGTGGCGGGTTGCTATCTTTGTCTTCCGTTCGGCTGTAAATCGACACCTGGTATCCTTTTTGCTGAAGTTTTTTGGTCAGCTTTGAGCCTACTAGTCCGGTTCCGCCGGTTATTACTACATGATTATCCATAAATATTCTTTATATGTTTTTAAGATACACATTTATGACTCTTTTTGGTATGCTTTGTTTGGTTAGCTCCGGACAAAATAAACTTTCATACTCAGAAAAAGAGGTAAATATTGATGGGATGGAATACTTAGGAGCAACCTTTGTATTAAAAGGCGACAAAAAAATCATTGAAGAATCTGTGGAGATGGTTGTTCATGACAATGGAAAAAAAGACCGCGTTGACGGATATGAACTGATCTATTTTGAAACCAGCGGCTTTTCTTTTTCCGGAAAGACTATTGCCACATCAGTTGAAAAAGCCAGAGATGATATTTATACTATATTCGTTGGCCTGCAAGGAGATACTAAAAGAAAGGAAACAGAGAAAATTATCTATTCAATCTATAATCAATACGAGACATTAATTTTCCAGAAAATGCTGAGCAATGCAGAAGACGCTTCAGAATATGTCAGCAAGGAATATGATAAAACACTAAGGAAAATTGAAAATCTCAAAGATGATATCGAACATAACAAAGTTGAGATCAGGCGACTGCGACAAATTATTTCAAAACTAGAACAGGAAAACCAGGAATACGATTCACTGATACAATTAAAAGAGATTAAAGCAGATAGCCTTTATGAAGAAACAGAGGTAATGAAAAAAGCAGTAGACCTTATAAAAGAAGATTTTTTAGAGAAGCAATAAAAAAGGGCAGCTCCACTCCTGGATGCTGCCCCAAAATGAACCCTCAAAAGGTTTCTTTGTTCCAAACTACATTCGTGTAATCCGGATTAAAATTTATAAGTAACTCCAAAGTTAACATCGGTTCCAACCTGGTAACTTTCGAATACATAATCTGTATCCTGGAACTTTTTCTTGTAAGTCATGTTCAGAATATTCATTGCTTTGAATGATACTGACCAATGCTCACCAACACTTTTTCTTGAAACGAAGTTTAATGAAGGACGAGACTGCTCATATACATCTGGATCAATTGCTCCTGTTACGAATGATAGTCTTTCTCCCCATACGTTAAAACTTAAAGTGTTATCCCAATCAAGTTTCGGGCTATAGTGATTCAATGCCAGGTTTACAATATATGGTGATTGTCCTGGTAATGGTCTCCATTCTTTCAAATCAAGATTTTGAGCCTCATAAGCTGAGATTTCTTCATCACTCTTATCGATTCTTGAATAGATGTAGCTAAAGTTTGCACTGAACTTAAAGTTTTCAAATGATTCCCCGATAAAGTCAAGTCGCTTTCTGAACTCTATTTCTGCTCCATAAACTGTTGCAGTTCCAACATTTATTGGCCTAATCTCCGGTGAAGAAGCCTTCGGTGAAATTTGAAGTACTATTGGATTTTCGAAACTTTTATAATAAGCAGAAACTGCAATTAATTCACCAGCTTTCGGGAATAATTCATATCTCAAGTCAAAATTCTGAACTTTAGTTCTTTCAAGATTAGGATTTCCTAAAAAGTTAGGTCGTCCAACCATTGAAATAGAAAATATAGGTGCGATTTCTCTAAGGTTTGGTCTAGCCAACGTTTGAGTATATGCTGCCCTAAAGTTTGCGTTTTCTGATAGTTTATATCTAGAGTTAATTGATGGAAGTACATCTAGCTGATTAATAACACCTTTTGCAGCTCTTTCATCCAAACTAACAGTTTCAATGTCAGTTTTTTCTAACCTTGCTCCTGCAACGAATTGTAATTTATCAGTGACATTAATTTCAGCCATTCCATATCCAGCCAAAATAGTTTCATTTCCATTGTAAAAGTTCTGTAATCTCGATTGATCTGAATAAAAATTACCAAATCCATATCTGTCAGTGCCATTCGATTCCGGAGAGTCAACTACTCCAGCGTTATCGTTTGAAAAGAAAGCATCTAAATCCCCAGCTGCTTCACTAAAAGATAAGTATGAAGTATTGTACTGGCTATTAGGAACCTGAACCTGGCTATAGAAAAACTCCTGATAGTCTCTGTCTTTTGAAGAATACCAACCACCAAATTTAATTGAATGATCATACCCTTCGAATGGTTTAAAAGAAACATCGAGTTTCGCATTATACTGAACATCCTCAAGATATCTGTATAAATGCGTCGGTAGAATTCCTACCTCAGACTGGTTCATTATATAATTTCTTTCTCCATTTTCTACTGTAGTATTGTAAGCAAAAAGCTTCATATCTGGTTGGTCCTGAGTAACATTTACTCGTCCTGCTGACCAATCAATCTTCAGGTCTTTTAAGTCCATGAAATAATGCTTTCCTCTTAACTGCAAATCAGTAAGTCCTCTTTCAGTAAATCCATTAGATCTGGAATTAAAATTCTCATATCCTGTATTTCTCCAAAAGCCATCATTTACATTGGCAAATGATTCTCCTGTGTGATTGTATATTACATCGAAGTTAATCTCATTAGTTGGATTGAATTGGTACGAAAGTCCAAACAGACCACCTACTGTAGCAGTTTCTTTTCCAGAAGTCAGGCTATAATCTTGCTCTCTGATTAAATTATCAGAATTAGTTAACCCTCTGGAATAATATCCTTCCATTCCATTTGGAATAAATGTATATGATCTGCTATAAAGCAATCCAACATTGTATCCCAATTTCTTTTCTCCTATCGAGAACTGATCACCAAAGGCTATGTTTAAACCATGGTTTAGACCCGAATTCTTAGTTCTTTCGACAAAATCACTATTGAAAATTTTAGAAGATTCATCGATGATGTTTCTTTCAAATTCATTTTCAGTTAATCTTCCTTTAATAGCTGTTGCTCTGGCATTTGAAGAACCTAAAAGATATTCAGAGTATTCATCAAAAATCATTGGCCTTTCTCTGGTACCATCATCATAACCAAGCCAATCAGTCGAACCTGAATTAGAATCTATTATAAAGTCATTTCTAAAACTACTTTGCGTATTGTATCCAAAACTCATCCCCGCATTAAAATAAAATTCTTCGGGCATCGATTTGGTTGTAATATTTACTGCCCCACCCGTAAAATTACCTGGCATATCAGGAGTAAATGTTTTTGAAGTGATAATATTCATAACCATATCGGCAGGAATCATATCCATACTTGTTGAGTTTCTGTATGGATCTGCTGAAGGTAGAGGAATACCATTAAGCAAGGAAATTGAATACCTGTCTCCTAAACCTCTCATTACAACATATTTACCATCCTCAATTGAAGCGCCTGTTACTTGCTTCATCGATTCAGCAGCATTTGAAGCCCCAAGATTCTTGATCTCCTGAGAAGAGATACCATCCTGTACACCTACAGCTTTTCTCTGTAATGAAAGCATTGCTGCTTCGTTGTTTTTAATCTGCTTAGCTACTACAACAACTTCTTCCATTTGTTGTACGTCTGAAGCAAGTGCAACAGTAATTTCTGTGTTTTGACCATCTTTGATCTCAACACCTTCTACCGTTTTCTTTTGATAAGAAACGTAAGAGATTTCTACGTTGTAAGTTCCCGCAGGAATGTTTTTAATAGAATAGCTACCATAGATATCAGTAACCATTCCTTTAGAAATAGATGGAATGTATACTGTGGCTCCGATCAGTTCCTCGCCTGTCTCGCCATCAGTGATCGTTCCACTCATACTACCATTCTGTGCATGGGCTGCAAACGCCCCTGTTACGAATAATAAGAAAAATAATACCTTTGAGTAATTCATTTCATTTTTAATTTTGATGCTGCAAAGATATGTCACCTTATATGCGAAGTGTTTATGTGGCGTTTATCAATTTGTTAACCTAATGCAAAGCATTTTAACGGCATTTAACATTGGGTTAACATTCGGCATAAACCTGGTTAAAAATGAATTTTGAAAAGCCTTATAAAGAATTAAACTCTTATGCATTCAATCAAATATTTTCAGCTTTTTATATTGAAAATGAATGTTTAATCAAAATCTTGTTTGGAAATAAAAAAATATAGACTGCGGATTCAAATTTTATATTGATAACATTTTCCCTCTGTCATGAGTAAAAGATTAAAAAAAAATGATAAAAAAGAATTGTAAATAAAAAAAGACCACTACTAGTGAAGTGGTCTTTTTAATATCTAATAGTTGCTCTTCTTATTCAGTTACATAACCAAATTTAGATAAAGAAGACCATCCAGCTAACCATGTTGGCTCACCTGCTGCAAAAGCTCCTCTATAATTTACTTGCTCCATTCCTGCTGGTACAGATGCAACATCTGTATCATTTGTTGCTGGTCTTGGATCTACAGTAATGTTAGAAACTCCAGTTCCCCTATCTAAAGTATTGATAACTGTTGTTGTTTCTATTTTATTCATGTTGTCAGTAAGTTCAGCAACAACATCAGCAATAGGAAGTCCATTTGATACATCAACTACTGAAGAAACATTTTCACCATCATAATTACCAATCATTGCCCAGGTATTATTTAAAATCTCTAATTGGTACCCATCGATCGGAGTGGTAATCAATCCGTATGAATCTTCATCAGAATCTGCAAGGTTTTCTACTTGAACAGCGTAGCCAGGGAAATCAACGATGATTGAATTACCTAATTTACCAGCAAACTTTTCTCTCATAAGGAAAGCTCTTTGTCTTCCTTCTGCACTACCACCAGGGCCAATAGCTGTATAATTGAATATATTTGGCGCAGAGAACAATGGCGCATTGTTTGGATCAGCACCATCCCACTCTCCTGCATGATCATAGCCTTCTGCATCAGATCTCATTAAAGTAAATAAGAATTGACCGTTCCCTCTCCATCCAAGGTCAAAGTCAAAGTCATCATCAGTTGAGAATGCAACTGCAACGTGCTTGATGTTCACAGTACCACCGAAGATCTCGATTCCATCATCAGCAGTTGAGAAGATATCAATGTAGTCGATAGTCGTACCAGATCCAACCCCACCAAGAGTAAGGCCCTGAATCTCATCTCCTTCTGCAAGTCCGATACCAGTATATCTGATAGAAACATACTTTAATACTCCAGAATTATCATTTTCCTGAGTACCACCGTACTGTCCTCTAGTTTCTTCAGAAGCAATACCTTCAATTGCGATACCATCACCTTCTGCATTACCCACACCTGCTTTATAAGAAGGAGCATTACCTAATACGATAATTCCTCCCCATTGTGCATTATCTGAAGGGGTAAGTGTGTTACCTGTCATATCATCTAACTCAGCAGTAAAAATAATCGGGTTTTCAGCAGTACCTTCAGCCATGATCATTGCATCTCTTGCTATGATTAGAGAAGAAGTATTGTCTCCAGTAGAAGGAGCGTTCTTGAATTTAACAGTAGTTCCTGCTGGGATATTTAAAGTCGCCCCAGCTTCGATAAATATTAGACCATCAAATAGGTACTCTTCACCAGCTACAAGGTTGTAAGTAATTCCAGGAATGAAGTCATCATCAGTGTAAGTACCTCCGTTATAAGTTACTTCGCTTTCTTCAGAAACAGTAACGGTGTAATCCTTAGTTGTTCCATCCTGTGCAGTTACTGTGTAGGTAACAGGAGAAGAAAAATCTTGAGCAACACCTGATGCAGGATCTACAGATGCACCTGAAGATACCTGAATGGTAGGTACAAGAGAAGTCACATCAGTACCTGGGAAAACATTAGCAATAATAGTTGTACCACTGATGTTTCCTGTTACCTCAGGATCAAGTCCTGCAAATACAAAAGAAGTAATGTCTTTGGCTGAGCTTTGAGGCTCATCATCATCATCGCAAGATTGCAGCGTTAAAAAGCCTGCTATAAGTGCGAACGCTAAAATTGAATTGATTAATTTTTTCATTGTGTCCGATTTTGTTTTTTCTGGTTCTAAAATCTGGAGCAAACTTCGAGATATAATGTTAAGTCATTAAGTTTCGTTGTTTAACAGTTTATTAAATAGATGACTCGTATGTTAACTTAAGTTTATCTAATAATGCCAATGGTTTGACTACCAGGATTGAGAGGGGTTATAGTTATCTTTTCATAGTTGTTTGGTGGGTGACATCATATAAAATGACTAGTGGCGTAAATGAGATTATATGCTTTATTTCTCATCTCCTGATGAAACAGATTTCTCACATACTGATTTCGCTCTCGCTTATCAGTAAATACGTTCGAAAAGACGGTAATTTTGGGGTTTGGTGTTTTTGTGAGGCAGTTTGACTCGGTAGTAATTGACTCAAAATTACTCTATTTTTCCACCTAAGTCTGATATCCTATCATCCAAGCAATCCTACCAATCCTAGTTCAGACAAATAAAAAAGCCTCCAGAAATAATCTGATGGCTTTCGTTTTATGTTTTGATCTTGTTAATTTCAACGGCACGCGTATTGCTTCGCTACGCGCCTGACAGAATTACCGGGATACAATCCCTGCTTTTCATTAAAAGTTTGAAGTTGTCCTGCGGAACACTCAAAACGGCAAGGGAGCCAAACGGATTGAATTGGCAATTTTATTTTAGTATTTCAGTAGCATCTTGTCGCCCAATGATTGCCATAATCTCGACAACATTGTTATTAACTCTGAAAAATATACTGTCGAATCCGCAAACACAACGTCTATATCCTTCTTTAATGAAATCTACTGATTCGAATGAAAACGGTCTCTCTGCTATTATGTCAAAATAATTATAAAACGTATTAAAGTACTTGTCGGCTTGTGACTCCCCAAATTGTTTGACTCCATATTGATGTATTCTTATTAGGTCGTTTTTGGCTTCATTACTTAGTCTGTATTCAGCCATTCAGACCTGACTTAGATTTTGCAAGAATTTCTTCCTTAGAGTCTGAAGTAAAACCACTGTTTTCTGCTTTTTCAAGCTTAGCTTTAATCCAGTCGATTTGCTTTTGCTGTTTTCTTGCCTGCCGGATTAAATCATTTACAAGTTCACTTTTGCTTGAATATTCCTGACTTTCGACTTGAGATTTTAACCACTCGTCATTCGGTTCTGTAAATGAGATACTTTGACGTGCCATAATATTTTAGCTTGATGTAAATATACACCATATTCGAATCAATTGCAAGAGTGGTTATGTTGCCAACTTCAAGGTTATTTGTTCAGTAGATTTTTTAAATTAATCAATCCTCACTTACTGACGATTCTACTGAATGTCAGCACAGGAACGAAACAAAGTTTGTCAGCATTTATATATTCAGACAATTATTACAATCCCTGCTTTTCATTAAAAGTTTGATGTTTCGCTACCATTAAACTAAACTCTCTAGGAAATAATACCGATCGATCCAAGTTCAAACTTGAACCAGATTGAGAAGCCGAAAAAATTGATCCCTTTAAAAACCCGGTTATGCTGCAAAGGCTAAAAGACATCAACCACCTGGATGAGGATGAAAGAAAATGTGTACTCTTTAACCTGGATTATACATTTGAAATCGTGATGAGATTATAAAACACAAAGAAAGAGACACTTATATTGATGAGGCATAGCACCGCTATGGTGATTCAATAAACTTGTGTTAAGTGGCTCTTTCAAAGAGTTTTATAATCGGAATAGATTCTCTATTGCATATTTCAGGTTTAATCTTGATGCTATCCTACGTGATGCTAAAGCCCGCAAGGCTTATGCGACTAAATAATAAAAGCCCCCAGGTATTAACTGAAGACTTATGGTTTTATGTTTTATTAATCTTGTTAATCTATTTTAATCATGTAAATCCTGGTTCCAATTCATCGGCACGCGTTATGCTGAAAAAGCAACGCGCGCCAGGTGGGACCCTCGCAAGCCAGGTCAAGTTTTGACGATATATTCCACTTTCTCTACACGTCTTCGATGGTTCACACTGACGCAACGGTCAGTATCTTTCGACTTTCGTTCATCTCCTATATACGCACTTGATCTTTTAACAAGACCTTTTCCCTGTTCCGCTCAATACCAGATAATTACTCATCCAGCACCGAAGGGTAGTTTGAAGGCTCCGCCTGAACAGCACCTTCAGAGGATCAATTAGATCCTGACACCTGTCGTCAGGACCTACCTCCATCTCAATTACAGTTTATGAAAGACTTTAACCCGAGCTTTCACTTCTCGGCACACCTTGGACCAGTTGGGGACGGATTAGTTAAATCAATTCAATCCACCTTGGAATATCTCCATCTAATGTGGTCTTATCGTTCTCTAAATTATAAATTAACTTAAATGATTTCCTTGACAAACCAGAGGATTCAATTATTATTTTATCTTCTTCCTTTTTAAAATTACCATGCAGCCTTAAAAGGTATTCTTTATCCGGCCAAACTTTACATAATTTTTTTTGTGATATTAATTTATTGTCTTTTGTAAAGTTAAGAAAAACAATAGCTCCGTCTTTTTCATAGGTATAACCTAAATAAATTTTTTTACTTTCAACAAAGTCTAGCGGTTTGTTATAAATTTTTGTAGTAGAATAATTACTTTCCTTCGCTCGATCAAAAGCTTTAATAATTTTCTTAATATTCCAATTGAATGATTCTGCAAACGCTAAAACTTGTTGTTTTGAAATCTCTACTAATATTTTTTGTCTAATTTCATTCGAACTTTCCCAAAACAATTCAAAATCAAATATAATCTGCTTACGTAATTTCCAGCCAGAATTTACAATAGTATTACCTATTACTTTTTTTGTGAATATAAGATCTATACATTCAATGTGTCCAGTGTCTAATTTTTCATCCTGTAAAAATTGACTTATTGAATTGCAGATTATATTTGCCTCTTGATTGAATAATTTTGCGTTTGGATTTCCAAAATAAGACTCAATATTTAATTCTTTTAGCATAATAAAATTAATTAAAACCATGTTGGAGGTCTATGACCTAGTTCCCCTTCTTGAGTAGCTTGAGGCCTCCTTTGTTCTGCAGGCCTTCGGTTGTGTTCTTCAAAATATTCATCTACATATTCCTGTTCTAAATCTCTTGCTGTTTCGTTATCATAGGCTCTATCAATAACTTCATAATCAACCTCCGTACCATAATCTAAGGATAGCTTTTTTAATTGTTCTTTAGGCCTAACCTCCCCTCTACCAGAGATCCCAAATTTTAAAATTTGGCCAGTCTCTTTTATAAAAATCTTATATATAATTTGAGGTTTTTTGGATTTTTTGCTATTCCCATGTATTGGAACACCAAATTCCTCGACTAATTCTAAATATCTATCAACTTCATTATCAGCAATATAATCTCCATTCGCAATCTTTCTTTCAAGGTAATCGAATTCTTGTTTGTCAATTTCTTTTTGCTTATCAATCCACGTAGGTGTGTAAGCAATAATAAATTGCCTAAAAAAATCACCCATGCCCCAAAATGAATCACCTAATATATGATAGTTTCTCTTTTGGTTGGATCCAGAAGCAGGTGGCCTTGGTAATACTAGTACTGGTGGTGGTGCTACTGGTGGTGGTGCTACTATTTGTGCCTTTGACTTTCCTCCTTCATTATAATTTAAATTTTCACTAGATTCCAATCCATCAATGTCAATTGCAAGTATAGGCATATTTGAAGCAAACTGATACGGAGTATAAAATGGAAAATCCGGCGCCAGCGGATCCACACTCAAGAACTTGGCGATACTGGGGTTGTAGATTCGGAAGCCGTAGTCGTAATTAGTCAACTCCTGTACTTCCCCTGCCATATCTGGCTGGTTGGTACCTGGCTGTATGCCGTTGTACAGATCTACAATTTCTTGCTCTGTCAGGGTGCGGTTGTAAATTTGGATCTCATCCATACCGCCAGCCATTTTGATACTCGTATTAGGATCACTAAGCTTTAAATTTGTATATGCTATTCCGGAGGCTAATCCTTTAATTGGTGTATTTGAGCCATCTGGTTGACCATCCACATAGAAACGGATTGACGTTCCATCTCCCGAAACAACTACATGATGCCATTTTCCAGCATTTAGAGTTCCGGTAGACCCTAATGCTATTGTTCTCTGACTACCTGTTCCATTTGTTATTGTAAATCTTAATTGTTTATCACCATAGGTAGTATTTGTCTCATACATGAAATTAAATCCGCGATTGGAAGTGGAAGATTGATTTCTCATAAACATATATCTGCCTGTTTCCTCATCAACCTTAACCCAAATACTAATGGTAAAAATTCCAGTGTTGTGTATAAAGGCTACATCGTCTTTACTATCTGGAATGACTACATAATCATTTGTTCCTGTAAATAAGAGTGCTTTATTTTCAATCCCAAAACGATCTTGGGTAGTAGAAACAGCTCCATACTTAGTTCCTGTTAATCCTGATCCTGAATAATCCTCTACTTTTCCATCATCCAAATGCAAACCTAATTTTAACGCATCATCCTTAAATACTACCGGGAAGGCCCCGTCCCACTCTCCACTATCATCGCGTTCTTTTCCGTTGAAGCCGTATCGGTAATCATTTGTTTGATCAACTAAGTCCGGCATATCAGCACCGAATGGATAGTAATTGCTGATTCGCTTAATATCGGCTGTAAAGCCGGTAGTAATATCACCTACTTTCTTATCTGATATTACTGTACGAACATTACCTAAATGGTCTTTCAGTTCATAACCTTTCAATCCTAACACGCGAGATACCTCACCGCTTAATTCATTGGTTATGGTATTAATATTCGGATCAATTTCTATCAAAGGCTCAACCATGCCAAGTCGTTCACTACCATAAATTGGAGTTTCCTGCTGTCTGAAATAGTCGTTTGTTCCATTGGTTGTGATGTTTTGTTCGTAAGTAGACATCACATTACCCGATGCATCGCGTACATAGTAAGTTACTATTTGACTATTATCCGGGTTGATCAAACGTTTCACTACCCGGTTACCCAGGGCGTCATATTCAAACTCCGTTTTGGCTCCATTTGTCTTCTGCACTGTAGAGACTTTTCCTGATATATTCCAGTTGATTTGATCAACACCTGAAATATTATCTCTCACCAGGTTACCTATCTCATCATACTGGTAATTATTGACTCCCTGGCTACCCATGTCTTTTCCAACAGCACCGGCATAATCTACCACATGGTTTAATCGGTTTATTAACTCACCCTCTTCATTCTTATCATAATGATAGCGGAAATCATCGATTAAAGAACTGCTGCCACCTTGTCGGGTTAAGGTTTGCAGGTTACCATTACCATCATAGGTATAGCTTGTAGCAAAGTTATCTACACCATTCCAGTCGAATCCGTTATGAGTAAATCTATTACTTGACTTAATTCTATTTAATACATCATAGCTATACTGGAATCCCATCAAACCACTACCTGTTAAATTTCCATCAACATTAGTCGCCCACGCACTGATGTTACCGTTAAACAGGTCTTTTCCTGTCTCAGCATTAAGCTGGTTATTAATATCATTTGCTGGGTCAACATTTTTATAATCACCGCTGTAATAATTAAGCGTCATAGCAAAAGCATCCTTAGCGGTTAATCCACCTAAAGTGCCATCTTTACCAGGGTCTTCTGAAGGATTTAAGTCATGGTCATTTATCGACTTCAACCAACCGTGAATAGTGTAGGTATAGTCCACTCCCTGTACATGGTCTTCTCCCAGGATTGTTCGCTTCAACGGACCATGAGCATAGTATTCATACTCTGCATCGGTATCCCAGAGAATTCCGTTTGGTGAAGTTTCTACTTTTACGATTCTGTTATCCGCATCGTATTCATATCGGTGGAAGAATGCATCTTCCTTGCCCCTGTTATAGGCTACTTCGGTAACATTGCCACTAATCAGGTCATACTCATACTCAATGACAAAGCCTCGACCTAACCCGGGTAGTTTTTGAATTAATCGGTTCACATTTCCATGGATATCATATGAGAATACAGAGATTGATTGATCATCAGTAGATTGCTCACTTAAATCCCCATCCGCATCGTACATGGTATAGCTTACCCGGTTACGCAGATGTGTTTGAGTGTGGTTGTTCAACCAATCTTCTGTAGGATGAGCTTGGGTATATTTGGTTATTGTCCTTTGCTCCAAACCTGTCTCTGTGGTCGGGAAACTACTCTCTCCCACCTGGTTTATCACACTTTCAAAATCGGAATCATTTCCATTAGACTGCCCTACTTCGATCACTCTGCCCAGAGCATCGTACTTAGTGTATGAAAACTTCCCTTCCTGTCGTTGCTTCGCATTGATCGAGAATCGCAGCAGACCAAGATCATTGTAGTAGAAGTTGGTTACTCCACCATCCGGAGTTGACTGCCATACCAGCTGACCGAGTGAATTATATCGGTAATGAGTCTCCATGGTATGGTTCGGATCTGCAAGTTTAGATGCTTCAATACCACCATCACTCACATCGAGGGTTTTAACTCCAGCCGGAGGAACAGTTTTTACCAGGTTACCTGCACGGTCATAGTAATATAGTGTATAGTGATAAATAGCTTCATCGTATTTATATTTAATGCTTTCTTCCCAGAAATCAGGGATCTCACATGCTTGTTTGTAAGACTCTTCTATCGCTTTTATTTTTTCAGCTCTTAGAATTCTAAAGCTTTCATCAAATGCTGATAAAACCTTTTGCCTTTGCTGATCTTCACAAGGCTCAACTGTAGGATGATATACATAGTCTTTCAGCTCGTCTGGTATTTCATCATAAGTGGGACTAGTAGGAATATCAGTAAACTTGAATTGCAAGTGATAAGCTTGATTAAAATAACATGGTTCTGAATTACTATATTTATCTATACCACCATGGCCAATTGTTAATTCTTGATTACCATCATCGTTAAATACATAAGTATAATTTTCACCAAAAATAGCCCCTGTGACTTCTCTATAACCATGTGTCGTTTCAACGTGCCTTAAGTCATACTCTATAATATCAGAAAAATCAGTTGAGAATACCTTAATTAAATTATCATTAGCTAATACTATATTTCCTAACTCATCAAAGTTAAAATAATAATATGATGTATTTAAAGGCACCTCTAATTCCTTTGATAAATAATTCTTATTTCTACGAGTTAGAAACCTACCAGAAATACCACTTTTCGTTTCGAGCCCGAAGATAGTATTTGGAGAAATTTTAAAACTAGTGCCTAGTATCAAAGGTTCATAATGAATATTTATCACTTCAAAATCAGAATTTAATCTGACCAATGCGCTTTCATTATTTGTTAAAAATGATGGAGGCAAAGCATCTCCTTTAGTGAATCTAAAATAAAATTCGTTTGTGTAACCATCGTAATATAAGTTGAACCATTTTCCTAAAGATTTATCAAATCCAGAATAATCGCCAACTTTATTTATATTAGAAATGAAATCTAATTCATTGGTATACTTATCAATATCCATTTTATATTGGCTACTTCCATTAATATTATTTAGATAAGTAACAACCCAGTTTCCATTAGTATGATTAAATGTAGCTTCACTTGCATAAGCAGACCCATTAAGAGGTTTCGAATTGATAAAATTTAGGTTTTGATCATACTCGTTTACTATTCGAGCACTACTTCTATTAAAATAAAATAAATAAATGCTATTTTCATTTTCAATTTCCAATTTCCAATTTGGATCATTACTTGCATCATTAATCTTTATGAATTTTTCAATTCCATTCTCATGACTAAAAATTGCTAAAAACTTGAAATAGCTGGCTTGTTCGTCATTAAAAGTAGTTCCATTATATGTGAATCCATCTCTAGCTCTACCCAATAAATATGCCTTTCCATTTAATACTACAGACTGTTCTACATCTAGCAATGGATATAAATTTTCAATAAACCTAAATTCAAATAAATTTCCTTGATCAAAACTAACCTCTTTGTAACCAGAAAGTAATGAACCGTAATTTACTTTAACATCGATGTTTGCGTGCATTACTTTTTGAAGCGTACCTATATCAAAATTAAACTGACCGGCATCTGTGGTATTAATGTTTATCTGATCACAATAGCCTTCCTGGCATTTGCTAACTAACCCTTCTACCATGTTATCAAGCTCACATTTACTGATTGTTGGATCTGTAATTATAAGCCCTGGCTCTTCCTGTAAAGAATATTGAAAATAAGTAGTTTCATTACCCTGATCCCCTTGAACTAATTCCGTTTTAATAACACGGTATCCTTCAAAAGTAGCTCCTGAATTTGTTGATAATATTTCATGGGCTATTTTATCACGAAATTCTACAGCCCTGGATTGACACAGCTCATAACACTCACTTTTTATGTTAGTTTCAAAATACTGAGGATCTTTAAGAATATTTTTAACTTCATCACTTAACGTGCCTCCCTGGCCTAATTTTAATGCTTGTCTATCACAAAAAGAAAGTTGATTAAAGTACGACTGTAGTAATGGAATAGTTCCCAAAGGATTTCCTACTAATTGATTAAGCAGATCTTCATGCTCCTTTATCCCTTCATTAAAATAAACATATTGATAATAATTTTGAGGATCAGAAGATTTAGTAATACCTTCTAACTTACCATAATAGTATATTTTATCAAAAAAAGCTGTTTTCCATAATTCTTCAGATTCAGTAGATTCATCGCAATTGACATCCATGACGCCTGAAACTTTTGAAGACATTTCTCCTTCGAGGATATTCAAAAAGCGATCGAGGATGGGCTGTTCTTCAATGGTCAGATCAATATCCTCGTCAATCACTTCGTTGTCAGGTATGTGATATGTTTTTTCGTCTTTTTTCGGATCAGTGTCTGGAGGGTTCGCAGAAGAAACTTTGATTTGAGTTACCAATCCTTCCCACGCACTCCAGACTTCGTCATTTGATAATTGAGGATAGTCTATCAGAAGGTTTCTAACCATTTGATCTAAATCTCCCGCAGAGATTTTAGCAACCTCTCTCTCGATATCTGAATACGCTGGATTGTATTTGTAATAAGTGATTGAGGATATACCTTCTAATTCACTATTAAAATAGGCCTCATATTCTTGACTAGCTTTTTCTAATGGTTCATCAAGGCAATCAGAGGCTGGTAATTCAAAACTGATTGACTCACAGTTTATGGGAGTAGGGTCAACTTCACTAACAGATGTTGCAAGGGTGACGATATTATTTTCATTAGCAAGAGAACTTAAATCACTAGTGGTCTCAACATCATCTCTTAACCTGGAAACCCTTGCATCAAAAGCTTTTATTTGTTTCTTCTTAAATAACTCCAGATCGGTTTCGGTATTTTTTTCATAGGTTATTACCCCAGTATTTGGATCAGTAATTTCTTTATAACCTATATTTCTGGTTTTAATAGTTTTTACAAGAGTATAGTTTACCCCAGGTTTAAGTGTTGGAGCTGTTCCGGTTAAGGTTTCTCCATCAAGAACAATACTACATTGCCCATTATTATTTGCTGCAGTAACCTTAATAGGTTTTTCAGTAAAAACTTTAAAAATTTCTGATCTATCAGCAAAATCTCCTTCGGAAGTTGTTTTATCAGAGAACAAAGGGTCGCCTTCCTGATAAAGTGCGAGCTCTAGATAATAATCACAATCTGTACAAATAGAATTACAATCAAAAGAAGATGTTGTATTGCCATTATTAGCAGGTATCGAAAAAGAATAAGTAAATTCTACACCACTTACTTCCTCGGTAACAAAAACATTATTAACTACCTTAAACTCTCCAGGACCAGTCTGATATGACCTGGCTTCAAGACTCTTTTGAACTGTTTCTAATGGAACATTTAATTGATCCATCGAATTAATATCAGTATATGAAAGCGCTGTGGCGATTGTCCTCCCTGCCTTATCTGTATAAGATACCGATGCAACTCCGTTAGCATCAAATGTGACCTGTTTGGTGACATTTTCAGCATTAGGAGCGTCTTTTCCAAATACTTTTATGAGTTCGTCAGCCTGGGCATTAAGATAATAGGTCTTGATAACCTTGTCTCCAAATTTTCTAATTTCTTCTCCGGTTACTTCGTCATAAATTATCGTTTCACCTACTTTATGTTCTCGCCCTACTCCAGCCTGAATATAAGGCCTGCTTTCCGGTTCATTTCTAAAAATAGTTTGAGAATACGGTCTTCCTTCTGCCTTTGGAACTTCTGCGTTTAGCGGATTACCTTCTCCATCTAAAAGAGTACTTTCATAATAACTATTGATACTTAAAGCATCTCCCATTTTGAGATTATGACCAGTTAAAGGTGAAGGTTCCTGAGCTCCTGTATTTTCCCTTAAGATTCCGCTTTCTTTATATCCCAGATAATTCTGATTATCAGCCATTGGGATTGGAAGTGAATTGGCGTTGTTACGACCCAAGTGGTCATAATAAGATTCGGTTCCTACGACACGATTATTTAGCCTAGTTTGTTGTTGTCTAACCCTGCTTAAGCCATCTGCGTAAGTTACCTGCTCTTTTACTTTTCCTTGTTCTGTAAAGAATCTACTATAAATCCAGTTAAGATCCTGGTCCGGGTCGGTATGAGTAATTACATCGCCATTTGACCATGCACTCATTTTTTGAGCATCGTGACTGATTGTTCCATCTAAATCAGACCCTAATGCCCTTACTCTCCAGTAATAACTACCACTACCCTCTGCTAAAGATAATTGAGCTATGGTAGGATTGGCCTCGGTATTTTCACCCTCTACTGCGATAAAATAATTAGTTGCATTTTCCCAATTTGGAGAAGTTTCCTCTGCATACTTTCTAACTATCTGGAGGTGGTAGTAAGGAATTTCATAGCAATCATTTGGATTGTTATTGTAAAGTTCAAAAGAATGTTCCCACTGTGTAGATGCATTCGAAGGTTTTACTCCGACCAGTGCATTTTTTACGTCGATTGAATATTTAGGCTCGATGTAAAACTCAATATTAACATCATCAATATCAGCAGGATCAATTGTTGAAGTAAACCATGGTGACCCATTTGGTTCTATTGAAATTGATCTCAGATCATCTAGATCATAAGTAGCTGCGTCTAAGGTGAAATAATATATTTGTTCAGGCTTGGTGTTATCTATATTTAATGAAATGTTCTGATCTGAGATGCTAGAATTTTCAAAGTTGAACTTAGCTGTAAAATTAGCTGTTGCGGAAAATGCCGCATTACCCCAATTATGCATGTCTCCGGTATTCAACTTTCCGAATAATACAATTTCATCGTAGGTGCGTCCACACACACTTGTTCTCTGATAACAACTGTTTACATACATTGATTTAGATGAAACATCAGAGGGAATAAAGGACACTTCAGTTGCAGCATTTTCTTCCGGCACTATGATTTTAAATTTATAATCGGATCCGACACAACCATTTCCCTGAGGTCTTAAAGTAAATTCTTTTGTGCCTGAACTATTGAAAGTAAGTTTAACTGATGTATTGTTTAAATTTGGTTCTGACAAGACAACGTTATCAGGAAGCTGAACAAATTGACCATTTTCATCGTAAAAGTTTTCCCAAAGAATGTCGGTTCCCGTAGATGTGCTTAAATTTATTTCAATTGTTTGACCTTGACATACATCAATATTACAATTGTCACAACTTAAAATTTCAGGTTTTTCAACAGTAACCGTATGATTTACATACACATCATCTCCACAACCTATTATTCTTGCAGATAAACTATAATCACCGGCCTGAGTAAATGTATAATTTATTGATTCTACATCTGTATAATCAGGAATAAGACTTCCTTGCCCAACGGGATCAATATACCATTCAATTCCTGTATATGAGCCATTAATATCCAATTGAAATGTTTGGGTTGGATTATCTGGAATACATACTAAACTAACAGGAGAAACCAAAGAGGCTGAAGATACTCCTGAGGATATACTTATTGATTTAGAAGGAGAAGTACACGTAGATTCTGAATTTATAGCTGTTATGGTATAATTACCAACTTCTGTAGGTGTGACGGTAATTGTTTTGGAAGTTAAACTCTCTCCCATTGGTACAAGAAAACCGCTTGGTAAATCCCAAGTGTAACTTTGTGAAGCATTTAGTAAGCTAAGCGTAATTTGATTTCCTGCACATAGATCTCCGCTAACAGATATTGAGGGACTGCTATCGCATTCTATTGGAATAGTAAAGCTATAATATCTTGAAACACCATCAAGGGTTGCTCTTATTCTAATTCGCTCTCCACCTTGTAAATTATAATCATTAAAATCAATGACTACTCTATCAATATTATTTGCGATATTAATATACAATCCATAATCAATACTGATATGCCAGTCAGTATTCATCACTTCAAAACACCCTGAAGGATTTGTTACAGCTCGAAATGTTTCAGTTTCATGAGCCTCTATAGTTGTACCAGCATCACCATCTCTCAATACCTTGTCGATGGAACAAGTTGTAGTCCCACCATCCCCGGGATCAATTGGTTCAATTGGATCAATTAGTTCCGGTTCTATTAATTTGGGTGACGGTTCTGTGAATGTCTGACCAAAAATAAAATTGACACTAAAAATTAAGCTAAAAGCAAAAAGTATTATCTGGCGCATTGTGATACTAATTAAATATCAGTTGATAAATTCTGGTTAAAAGTTAGTTCCCTGTTCCCGGGGTCTGAAGGTTATAAAAGTTTTCCTGCAGGGTCTGAATGCCTCTTTCTGTTTCGATTGATTTTCTAATCAGTTTTCCTTCAACATTATAATGGAAGAAAGTAGCAAAGTGATTATTGTCGAACGTTGCCTTCAATCTCAAATTATTGTAATCGTATACATAACAGGAAACTTCAGCTGTATAAGGCTGTGTCTTAATGTCGTCAATTATTACAAGATTGTTTTGAGAATTTTCGATAGACAAGGTCGCCTTCCCTGAAAAATCTTTTAACGTTGTATTATTAAAAAATGCCTCATAAAGTGACCATGATCCTGATGAAGCGAGTTCGACAGGATTAACAATTTCTTGATTAATATTATCGGAAATGCCAACATTAAAAATTAAACCGGCAGGAGCCCAAAACTGAACTAAAAAACCACCTGATTTCAACTGCTCATCAACCTGGATATCTTTAGTTATTATTGTACTTGACAAATTATAATGAGTAGCTCCACTATGTGAAGTAGACAAGCCATTTACTTTTTCATCTTTAACAAAAGCTTCCTCACTAATTAAGTTCCACCCTGAAGAAATAGCTACCGAAGAAATATTACGACTTTCAAAACTTTCAAATGATAAATTATCACTTGATTCAACATTCACTCCAGATGCCGAAACCAAAAATCCTGTTTGATCAAATTTATTTACCGAATAAATGTTTAAAGGATTGTGGGTAACCACAGCAGATGAATACTGGTCCACCTTATCAATTTTACTTGAGCTAACCCATCCATTCCCCTTATTTACATCATTCTCCCAATTGAACCTGCTAATTGAAAACGTGCCATCGGATTTATTATCTATTTCTTGTTCGAATGATTTGGGGTTTGACTTATAATTCGCCGAATATATAGGAAAATAATATCCTTCATTTCTACTTTCATAAACATTTGGAGGTTCTATACCCAAAGGAATTGTCTTCTTAGACATATCTACAATAACCCGGTTTTTATCAAAATAAGTAGCCTGAGCATTGACTATTTTATTCGATAAATAAGCAGTAGCCTGAGCTGTAAAACAATGCATAGGCACTTTGTAACATGCTCCTGAAGCATCTTGAATATAATAGAAACCACTTTTATTGTCTAAATATACTTCAACATTTTGGAGACTAATCAATGGGAAATCAGTTGTACACAATGATCTCACCTCAAAGTTCGCTGCCGAAAAACTTACACAGTTTCCAGTAGTACTGACCATTTTTATAGTAAAATTCCCTGTTCGTCTAGGAATATATGTAAGAGATGTACTTGTTTGATCGACTATATCTATGCCCTCTGGTACATCCCATGTGTATAAATACCCATCAAAGCTATTTGTTGAAATAGTTTTTTGAGCGCCAAAACTAGCAATATTTATACCTTCGTAGCCGTCAAACCCACTATGGGCAAAAGCAACCGAATCTTTATTGGGACAGGGCTCTGGTCTAAAAGTGATAGGTAAAGAAGCTTCACCTATTAGATAATTATAGGCATCGTATACCCAAACTGATAGAGTTCCAGATGTATTTGCTTCATAACCAGACCAAGAGATTTTTGTACCTATACTATTTTCTATTTTAATTGTCTTTCCTAAAAATTTCCATTCTACCCTGTCTATATCACCTGACTTACAAGCAAAATTGTTCCACAAAAAGGTATAGTTATATTCCTCGTTTGTGTGTACATAAGGATTTTCTTCTCCACTAATACTATGGATGTCGAGATAACAAGGTTCAGGATCACTTGGATCCTCTTCACCCAGAAGACCCCCACCATCAAGCTCTTCTTGCGAATAGATGCTAATATTGAAGAAAAAAAGAGTTGCAACAAAAAGTATTAACTTATTCATTTTTAATTATTTAACTACTTCAAATTCTTGATTTGGACATTGGTCACAATAAATTTTAAATTGAGCCAGTTCTATTTGTATTTTTTCATTATAATGAATGGAAAAGTTCATTTCTTTTAATTTCACCTTGCTCCAATTTATTTGATAGTTGGGTTCCCCTTCATCTCCATCAAATTCATTATCATAATATTCATACAATGACAAATCATAATTAAGTTTACCAAGATCAGGACCCGTTATTGTTAGCGAAGGCAATTTCCCCTTTATCGCCTGTGTAAGTTTATCAGCTATTATATCTTCAAAAATCTTCGTGGATCCTTCATCAAACTGCATTTCACTGGAGATATCAGGCAATTCATTTTCATCTGCAAAATGATAAGTAAACTGTCCAGCAGGTGTCTGAATTTTATTTGGCTCAACAGAATCAATTATTTTCATTGCTGATATTGTTCCTGTTGTTGGTAATAGATTACCCTCTCGGGCTTTAATAAGCTCAATGCTATTATTTGCATAATTTACTTTCCCTAGAAAGGCAAAATAGTCTTTTCCAGATGATTCGAAATAAATTTTATCTCCCTCTGAAAACTGAGAAATATCGCAAATATCTCCTAAAATCAAATTGCCATTATCTATTGACATGTATGGGATTCCTAATATAGGTGAGTCTTGCTTTATGCTTTTAGGCTTAAAGAAATCATATTTCCAGGAAGCAGGAACTTGCTGGGTAATATAACCTCCTTTAAACTCATCATATGACTTGGTTAATACTGGTTGGCCAGTATAACGATCAAAAGCAAGGTTTTCATCGATATGTGAAATACCATCTTTAGTGCTGATAGTCTTTTCAATACAGCCGGATAACTTATTACTTTTGTTGTGGCGTGTGTTGAAAATTCTCCACCTGTCGTTGTTAAAGCTGATATTAATGTTACCAAAGGTATGGGGCCTAAAATGCCTATAAAAAAGACATATCCATCGGCATCGTACTCAGCTCCTACCATTCCTTCTATCACTTGCTGTGAAGCGTAGGTATATTCGACATCATACCCTTGCGCCATTAAAATATTCTGCTCATTGATTAATCCTTCTCCTTCAGAGCTTGCTACCGGAATTTTATCTTCAGGATTGAAATATTCATTTTTCACCGAAGAGATCACTCGTCTTTCACTAATTTCATCCAATGTGCTACTGCTTATTGCTCCCTCATAAGTGGTCACATCCTTTATCCTTCCATAAAAGTTGGAATAATCTGATACAACAAATCCCTGGGCTAATTGAAGTACACTTTCAAAACTAATGGAAAGTAAGTTTGTCCTTAAACTCGTATACTTTTCACCGATTTCCAATTCAGATTTTTCCATCTTCATAGAAAACTCAGGGTCATTTGGAGAATAAAAATTGGTAACAACAAAACCTGAGTTGTATTGTGAATCATACAGGTTTTTTGTAATTACACTTGAGTATCCAACTGATGGTGCCGGCATTGCATCAGGTACCCAGGGTGTCTCCATGGTCTTTAAGTCACTTCCGTAAAACAGATCCTGTCGCCATGAATTTTCATCTCGAGGAACTAATTGAATTAGTGGATTTTCTTTACCATTTGGATCGTTGGTTGCTACACCACTAGATTCATACTTTCCTGTTAATGTATTTTTTTTCTGATAAATATATTCTGTTCCTAAAACAGTTTCCCTGTTTGCAGAATTATCATAGGTTATCAAACGTTTTACTCTAATTCCACCACCTTTTTTTGGTTTAATATTAGGAAGTCGAACATATGAGTTGATATAGCTTAATTTTTTACATATATCCCTAACTCCGAATCTTTTACCTAAATAATTGGTTAAGTTCTTTACAATTCCTTCTGCATCTCCCCCATCTAGCGAGTTTCCTGAAGAATTACAATCACCCTCCCCATTGATCATGCCGATTCTTTGAGTTTTCACAAATTCTTCACAAACCTCGTATGGTAACTTTTTACTATCTGTTAAATTGATTGATAGAATACTACCATCAAGACTTACGTTATGTAATTTAAAATAACCTTCAATGTATTCAGAGTTACAATTATCTGGACTTGGTGAGCTATTATTACTATTTATCAATTGATAAAGAAACTTAAAATACATCGGCTTACCAGGATTGACATATTCATTTATCAGGATTTCTTCTAACCTAGTTAGTTGTTCCGAAGTATAGTTATGTCCGGAAAGATCGATCTGGAAATTTGAATTCCCTTCTGATCCTAATAAAGGGGTCATAGTCAAAGCTCTTTTATCCTGGACATACATATATTCATCTTCTTCATATTGTACATGAATTTCTCCTCCTGAAGGCATTGTGATTTTCTTTAATGTCCAGGCAGCAGGATCATATTGTAAATGATTCAGATCATCCGGATAGTTTCCAGGTACGTGAGCAAATTGATTATCCCAGTCGTAGTGGTACAATTTCTGTATGTAAGAACCAGGGTCATACATTCCCCAATTGTTAACATAGGACTCTTTATACGTTGGGTTTTCATCCAGAAATACACCATCACTCACTTGAGCATAATTTGATAATGCTCCAAATGGAGCAGGATAATTAATACGAGGATATTGATAATCAAATTTGTAAGAATTTAATCGTGCACTTTCAATACCATTATAAATAAAAGTGACCTCTTTTAATGTTAATCTTCCGCGACCAGATTTAGCATTGGGTACTCCTATCATTAATTCGGGTTCCCCAACTATATCTTCAGCATAAGTGAATTTAATGGTTTTAATTGGATCTGCTGCTGAAGGTTTTAATACTGGGTTACTTATAGTTGGATCAACGAAGTTTTCACTATTTCTAAGATATAGCTCAATTTTTTCTAGTTTTCTTAATTTTTGAGGGTTATCAAAACTTGATCGGGCTGGTACCATAGCAAGATTATCTTCATCAGTCAATGCTCCGAAGCCTTCATTGTCTCGCTCTTTAGTATAAAATATCGCTACATGGGTTTTAGTCTCAATTTTATTTAGGTAATAAACTTCCTTTTCACCATACCTGACAATCCCTTGATCATCTCTAGGGTCTGAAAGACTATTTTTTTCATACTTTAGACCGTCATAAGGAGTTCTCCATTTATACCATCCCTTTTCAGAACCATCGCTGTTGAACACACCATCGCCATAATCCTTATTGTAACTAAATTTAGTATATGATCCTAAATCATCTGGAGTGGGTCCATCAAGCTCCAGGTCTACAAAATCAGGCCCTGTAATTTCAGTTAAAAGAAAAGTTGAAGCATAAGCTCCATTTCTTTCGAACCCCTGCTTTGTTTTTCCGTCCTCACTATAAACCTTAAAATCATCATCTATAAAGCGCGGGTATGAAGTTCCATAATTAATAAATTTTTCATTTCTAACTTCTACAGGTATGCCAAACACATATTTTAAACCATTAACATTGTGCATTGCTATAGAGCCAATTCCTTTATCTGAACTTCTGGTAACTTTTCCCGCTGTTAATGATGGATCGTATGAGGGTCTAAAAGCTTTTCGATTAGTATTAGTGAAATCAGAATTTAAATTGTATTCGATATAAACTGACCTATCGCCTTTTACATATTCAGGTTGATTGATATGGTTTACATTAGCAGAATTACCAGAAATTCTCGCTGATTCAGCAGAATTATTAAAAGATGAATTTGTAATAATTGAAGCCGGATCGTTATTAAACCTGAAATAAACACTTTCCTGATCACTAAAGTTTTTAGCGCCATTGGTTACCCATCCATTATATTTTATTGATGCATGACTACCACCTACTCCTTTAAACCCAATTCCTGCTGATTGTGCTCCACCATTAACCTCTAGACCTACACTAAGTGCAGTTGTAGTATTCTCAACCTCCCTAGGCTTAAAATGACCAATTGTAGGATGAATAGCCTTGAAAACACCAGACAATCCTTCTGCTGAAACCATAAACTGATCTGCGCCATTTAATGGTGCAGAAATAAATTCGTCATTTCTATGATAAGAGGGTATTTGTCCTTTTGAATAATCCATTTCTGAATCTTTATCTGCAGCAGATGAATATAAGAATCCATACGCCTTTGATATTGTCTTGTCTTTGAAGAGTTGAACAGTGTGAGTACCCGAGACGTATGCATTTGTTCCTATAGGACCTAGCCATGGAATAACATCTAAGCCTAACGAAACCGTTGTAGAAATTGCATCATATTCAGTTACTGTTGTTGGGTGCGTTCCATTGAAATATTTCAAACCACCAAAATCGATGTTACTTATTCCTCCTGATTGAAAAGGTCTTTTTTTATTCAAATTTGCCATCGTTGTTCTTGAGGGCATATATGGCATACCCCCCATCGGAAATATACGGGACGCTGCCATTTTGGCCATTTTTTTAGTCAGCCATTTTGAACGGCTTTGAAATGCCCCTGCAATTGCACTTGGATTAATACTATGATTAAACTTTTTCTGCCCATTATGGTCACTTTCAATTCCCAAATTGATAAAACCACTCATTAATGATGCTCCTAATCTTGAAGTAAGTCCAAATCCACGATAATTATTATACCGCATTCCAACGCTAGCCTCAGCGCTCAAATTTATACCCGGAAGCTTTTTCAATGACGCAACCTCGAGGGCAGTACCTAGGGTTGCATTTGTAGTATTATTATTTGGCTGTTTTGTATGATATACCACCCCATGAGATCCATTATCTCCGGTATTATCAATATAATAGTCATCGGGCAAGCCATTAACTGATCTATTTATTGCACCTGTATTTAGCGTCCAGCCTAATCCAACCCAGGATGCTTCTTCGCCAGCCGCAATATCACTGGAATAAGAAAGTGAAACAGGATACCCGGAACTACCAGGACCGGGAACTTCTAACAGTGGCAAATTATATGAGAAATTTCCTGTATATAAATCAACCATCTGACTATGGCTATACGGTGTAAAACTCGTAAACTCAGGCTGTGATGGTCCACTGGTCTGTGCCTGCAAGGCAAGGGTTGATCCTCCCTCTAAAATAAATACCAGTAATAAAAAACGAGATACAGTTGATAAATACCTACGCGCTAACTTCATTGAACCTCAAATTTTGGTATTGAATAAAAATTGTCTTGATTAATATTGATAATAGCCTTCTGGCTACAAAAAATTTCGTCTTTGATTGAAAATGTTACATCGGAAAACTCATGGATATTCGACTCATCAATCCTTTCTCCTTCACTTAATTCAAATAAAATTGTAAACCGATGGGTGTTTTTATGACTATTAAATCCTTCATAAATGCTTAATGAAGGATCATAATTTTGCTCCTCAATAGTCAATTGAAATAACTCTGATGAATTGTATTCCAGGTATTGCTTATACTGATTCAGACGCCCCAGATCATCGGCTTTTGACTCTACATCAAGCACGAAAACCAGACTGTTTTCAAAACTCTCAAGTTGAGTTAAATCGCCATTTCTGATCGCTCTGACAGCTGTTGGCTGATATTGTAGTTTAAATGAATAACCTTCGCAGTTTGAATTAAACTGTAAATTTTCACTGTTTTCACCATACCAATCCAGATATTCTTCCGGATCATTTATAGTATGCTGAGCACAATTAGTTAAACATAGTACTACGATTAATAGTAATAGTTGATAAAAAAATCTCAATCCTAATTAATAGTTAATAATTGATAATCTTGGTTGAAGTCGCAAAGATACTTTTAATTTTAAAAAATCAAATTTTTCTTACATATTATTTTCTATCGTAAATTCACTTTCCTCGTTTTGTAACAATAAATACTCTAAGTAAACACCCTTAACTCTAAAATTTAATATGGAATCACCAGCTGATAGTATATATATTTTGTTGTAAACACTCACGTTGGCAAAATTTTCATTTTTACTTTCGTTAGCGAAAATCCCATTGATTTTTATTGAATTAAGTTGCTCATAAATTCGTATTGAATCGGTATTTACTAATGGTGTTGAAGTTACAGATTTTGCCGGTTTTGTTCTTCTTACCTGCCGTTGCGGTTTAACAACTTTTCTTACCCTTTTCTTCGGTTTGATATTAAAACCAAATGGATCTCCATAAGACAACAACAGGGAATCCTCCTCCTCAATTTTTCTTTCCTTTTTTTCAATTGCTTTATTCGTGTATTTATGATTTACCTTGCTGTCATCTACCTGGAAGTAATCATAGATAAAATACCCGATCGTACCCCACAAAAGGACAATAACCACCAGCAAAAATTTATTTTTTACTGTCTTATTCATTGATATAAACCTTTTTGTAATAGTACTCTGTTTGATAAGCAGAGTTTAATCCTCTTACCCGGATTTCATAGTTGTCATTAGCTGGCAAGGCATAATAGCTTTTTTCGCTAGAAACGAGGGTATCATACATAAGGTCTTCGAGTTGTGAAAAAGATGGCCTCACAATTTGAATGCTTACCTTATCGATGTCCTTTTGATTATACTCAAGCCAGATAAATAACTCTGAGGTGTTTACCGTGTCTTTGACCGGACTTAAAAAATTAATTTCTTCATCTGAAATATCCGGTACGATCAAATCGTCACATCCGAAAACTATCAGACTAGAAACTAATATGCTCAATGTAAATTTTACTTTTAAGCTGTTCATTGTTTTGGTTGAAATTTTCTTCTGAATAAAATTTTGTGTACCCAACTCTTAAATTGATATATTTTTTCTCCAGATGATAAATGAACTTCATCATCCCTTTGTAACTCCCGGAAAACTCAACAGGCAAAACTGAAATGTTATCGTTGGGACGCTCCATTGGGTCGATCCTGGTGGTTACTAACTCATAGTTTTTCTCAGCATCATGGATCACCTCGAGAATTTCTTCTTTCTTTATTTTTATTCGGACAAGCTCACTTTCATCAGGAACTATATTTTCCACATCGATCTTAGATAGCAACGTTCGTGACCTGTCGATTTGATTATTGTATTCGGAATATTCTCTCACTGAGCCAGATAAGCTAACAATTCCACCGGCCAGATAAACGGTAATCATCACGGTGACAAGAATAAGCAGGCCAGTATATAATCTGATAAATGACATGGTTAATTGACTTTCACTTTAAATGAAAAAATATTGTATCCTTTCCGGCTATTAAATTCCAGATGGTAATCATCAATCTTATCGACCCAATTTAATTTTTGAATGTTATTAAACCATATAGCGTTTAGCTCCGGAGTATTAGTCTGTCCTTTGATCAATACAAAGTCTTCGGACAGCTGATCATCGTTAAAATTAAACTCGTCCTTTTTATATCCATCGGTATAATAAACCTCTGCTAAGGTGACCTTCAAACCATCGGGTTTAGCTGCCATTATCCGGTCAATGACTACAGCCTGGCTCAGGCTTTGTTCGGTGAAATTCAATACTTCGTTTGACAAATTATCTAAGGTCTTAATACTATCCTGGTTGGCAGTCAGTTTACTGTTCAATATCGTGCTTCTTGCTTTCAATCCATTATTCTGACTTTGAAAGTAGAGTCCCACTAGTGAAATGATAACATACAGTGCAACAGCCGGAAGCAGATAAAACCTCACTGCTTTAAGTACCTTGGTTCGATGTTCTGACTTTACAAGGACCTCATTGGTCTCGTACTCCTTCCACGCTCGCTCTTCGGTATCGCCGGTAATATAATTTATAGCTGCACTATAGGCTAAGCCTTTGCGGCAGGCATCACTCTCATTCAATTCATCGGTTTTCGGAGTAACTTTTAGTTCTCCTTCGACACTTCTACTCACTACAAATCCTGAAAACTGGGTTTCTTCTCCTTCACCAACTACCGGGAACTCCGGGTGATTAGTTATTACCGAATAATTGAATAAAATTTTATCAGCCAGCCATTCTGACTCGCCAATTACTGAGATGGCCTTTTGAAATTCTTCCTTTCTTATAAACGAGTAAATGATGTCATTTTGAGCTTCAGTCTTATAATTGAAAAACTGATCTTCAGATAAGTATGGAAATAGCTGATCAATTGGCTGATTGGAAGCGGTTTGTTTAACATTCTTTTCAATAATACTTCCACTAACAATAAAATAAATTCGTGGGATCAACCCAAAACGAAGCTTAAAAGCTATTGAATCAACATTGGTGATTTCCTTTTCAAGAGAAAGTGATTCCTTATCATATTCAAATAAATAGTGATAAGGATTGAGTCGTTCTCCGGACTCAACCAACAGTGTAACTAATAATTTATCGCTGAATTTTAGCATATTAATTTACTATCGTCGGACGAATAAATACCAGCAATCTACTTTCCGAGTTTTGTTGCGAACGGGTACTAAACAACCACTTTAAAATTGGTATTCTACTTAGTAAAGGAGTTCCTGAGCTGCTTTTTGATTTTGAAACTTCTTCCAGTCCACCCAGGACAATCATTTCTTCATTTTTAACCCGGATTTGCGAGTCAAACATCCTGGTTGCATTACCCGGAGGTGCATTTTGTACCTCTGGCGGAATGAAATTTGAAAATTCAGCCGTCACAGCCAGAGTAACATGATCGTTAGCACTTACTACCGGGTTAATATTTATATTTAAGTTTGCCTCAACCTGGTTAAATCGCTGAGAAGTCGTGGTTATCGGATTCACCCCACCCGTAATATTCTGGGTTTGTTCTACGTAGTAAACTGATTCACCGATAGTCAATTTGGCCTCATGTCCATTTAAAGTTGACAATTTAGGAGTACTTCTTATGTCAATATTATTATTGTCTTCCAGGGCTTTTAGGGTCATGTAAAAACGTGGTGTTACACGTCCTAAATTGATAAACCCGTTATTAGCGAATTTTTCCAACACACTATTAATCGAATTACTGCTAATGGTCATGTCAACTCCCGGAAATACTTTTCCTCCTGTCTGGACTGTCGAATCAGCTAAGAATGCCTGTATTCCGGTTTGTAGATTAAATCCTTTTTTTAACTCAATCACGATCACCTCGATCATAATATTGGCGACTGGCTTGTCTATTTGAGTAATAAAGCTTTTGAGTAGCCTGATGCGCTGCTTACTACCGCTTAAAACCAGGCCATTTAATTCCTTGATCTCCTTGATCTCAACATCCTGTATCAAATTTTGAGGGATGTCTTTCATAATGTTTTCACTCGGACGGAAGTTAAGTTTTAAAAACTCCGCTTCTGCAAAGCTTCTTGAATCAGACTGTCCAATTATATAAACTCCATCAGAAATGGAATAATCGTGTTCCGTAGATGATAAAATAGCTGATAAAGCCTGCTCGAAGGTAACACCGTTTAGAAATAAAGATAACGAACCGTCAATTTTTGAGGTGAGCAGGAAATTGTCTTTCGACTGAAAAGATAACTCACTGATTAATTGTTCGATTTCAATATTTTCGGCATTTATCAGAAAAGTTGAATCGTCTTTAAAACGAACGTTTAACGATGGAGGCCGGTTTCTCACCTGGTTCCCCACTGCATTTCGCCGGGATACATTACTTCTTCTATTATTGGCTTTTAACTGTCCACCCTCCGGAATTCGATCAATATTTTCAGATTTATAGAATACATATACCTCTCCTTGTTTCTCGAGATAAAGATCATTGGTCACTGAGAGCTTATTCAATGCTGTATCGAGCGGTAAACGCTGGATATATCCAGTCACCAGTTGGCCTCTTACAGATTGATCAGCTACTACATTAATACCCGAAACGGCAGTGAGTTGCTTAACAAATAATTTTAAAGAATCACGTTCAACATCAAAACTGACAGTGCTGTCTGATGGGTTATATGAGATACTTAATTTTTTCTCTCTATATGGCTCAGCCGGAACCGGCGGCTCCTTAAATAAATTAAATGCCAGGATGTTTCCCCTGACCCTGATATCTACTTTGTATTCTTTAGATATAAACAGAATTAAATCTTTTACCAGTACAGATTCAAAATTATATGTAACTGGTATTTCGTTTAGCTTGGGATCGACTAAGACATTTAATTTATGAACTTTTCCTATTGTTCTGATAAACGAAGAAAGAGGGGTCTGTGAGACAGAAAAAGTTGCCGTATCCATTAATTGCGGCACCGAACGAGACGACAAAGACTCAATTTGGTTCTCAATCTGAGCAAACCTTTGATCGAAATCCTGACCCCTGGTTATAAATGAAAAAAACAGAAAAAATAATATCGTATATCTCATATTATATTAAATAAGGTAAAACCTCCTCTAAGCTCGTTTTACCATTGATTAATAATTCAAGTGCATTGTCTCCAAGTTTTTCATAATCAGGCATGGAGCTTTGCTTTACTTTATCGCTGTTAAAAAGAGTTTCCCTGATTTCATTATTCATCAAAATCAGTTCGTAGATGGCTACCCTTCCTTTATATCCTGTATACAAACAGTTTTCACAACCTTTTCCTTTATTATGGGTTTTGACTTTTGATAAAATCTTATCTGTATTTGCCTTAAAAGGAAAGTCTTCTTCTTTTAATTCAAACGCTGTCGAGCAATCCGGACAGTTTTTTCTCAATAATCTCTGGGCCATGCTGGCGTTAAGCGTATCGGATATCAGGTACCCCGGAATTCCCATTTCAGTTAACCTGGAGATCGTCTCCAGGGCAGAATTTGTGTGAATTGTAGACAACACCAAGTGACCAGTCATGGCTGCTCTGATCGCCATGTCTGCCGTTTCTTTATCACGGATCTCACCTACCATTATCACATCAGGATCCTGTCTTAAAAATGTCTTTAAAGCCACTGGATAGGTTAAACCAATGTCATTTCTCAACTGGGTCTGGTTGATCCCTTCGAGGGTATATTCCACAGGATCTTCGATTGTCAGAATATTTGTTTCAGGCTGGTTTAATTCCTTTAATGTTGCATAAAGCGTCGTGGTCTTTCCCGAACCTGTCGGGCCACTGATCAGAATAATTCCCTGGGGCCTGTGAAAAGCCAGGCGGTAATTGTCCAATTGGTGAGTTTTGAAGCCAAGTTTTTCCAGGTCTATCGTTATATTCGATTTATTCAACAGACGAAAAACTATTTTCTCACCATACTTTGTGGGTAACGACGATACCCTGATATCAATATTGATTTGCTGATCGCTTAATGTGATTCGACCATCCTGGGGAAGTCGTTTTTCAGAAATATCTATATCAGACATTATCTTGATCCGGTTCACAAGCGAGCTGTAATCGTTTCTATCGAGAATGAATTGCTCTTTTAATTTACCGTCGATTCTAAGCCTGATCTTCGCAGTTTTCTCAAACGGCTCAAAGTGAATATCACTTGCATCCAGATTGAAAGCGTCGATAATTAATGACTGCACAAATCGAGGATTGTTAACATCCTGAACCTTCGTAGCAGTTATCGTTTTTCCGCTTTTTCGCGGATAATATTTGGATAAAGCCTCTGCTATTTTTTGCCCAGGTAAATACTCAATCTTTACATTCAAACCTAGTATAGCCTTAAGCTCATTCAGGTCCTGTCTATCAGCTAATTTTTCATCTCTGTATAGATTCAGCGTTCCATTTTCCCGATGAAAGGGTATAATAGAAAAATGCCACGCCAATTCTGAAGTGATCTCCTGCAGGTGTTGTGCTTCAATTTTATCTATCACATCCATAATACCTGATGATTAAGTAAAACAAAAAATGGCACACACAAGCTCATGTAACCCGCCAGAGGTATCGTTTCTATGTTTTTTCTGACAAAAGTTTTAGCTAGTACGAGATGAACCACGAGTGAAGCGATTAATCCAAAAATTAAAAAGAACACCATTTCATAGGGTGATGAAAAAAATGGGGGGACTGAACATAAAAATAACATATCCCCCAGTCCAAAATACTTTCTGATATTTAAAGACTTAAATCTTATAAAGATGTAGATCGATAAAAAAACTAAAATTGAAAAAATCAAAATATAATTTATAAGCACTATCTCTGACGAATTATATAAATACCAGTAAGCTGCGGAAACAATAAACAAAGAAAGGTACAGCCAGATTGATACAAGACGATCCTTAAAATCCTGTACAAAAATGGCGATCGAAATAAAGATTATTAGTATAGAAATAATTAGTAAAAAATAATCCACTACTTAATCCTTAGTCACCTCATTTAAGGTGCCCTTTTCGTTAATTTCCCATACATTAAAAGTTCCATCACCATCAAAATCGACTACCGCTGTTGCTCTACCGGTAAATCCCGATGGTGAGTGATTAACAATTTCAATGACATAATTGGCCGTTCCCTCTTCAGAGTCTGTTACCAGGTCGTCTTGCTGAAAACCTACTTGCTCCAGCTCCCCTGAATACTTAGAAAATTCGTAGAAATACGCCTTTTGTAAAGAATGCAAATGTTTTAAGTTTTGCTTTGCTTCTACCGATCGGGTTTTAGAAATTAACGGAAGTAAAACAGGTAACGACATGATTACCAGAATACCGATTATTACCAAAACAACAAGAAGCTCGTTTAAAGTGTAAGATTCTACACGATTACGGTTGAAAAAATTCATTATTTAAATCCCTTAGTAATTGAAAGTGAGGCGAATTTAGAATTTTAATTTATCTTTAACAAAATTTTTTTCAAACCAAAAACATTTTAAAGCTCTTATGAGGAAGTTATCACTATTGATAATTATATCTATTACTAATTATCTCATTATCAGCGCTCAAGAATTAAAGGACATCGACATAGAATCTTACAAGGAGTACACTAATAACTTTACTATTGCTTATACAGATTCGGTAATAAATTTTAGCGTGACTGATGCAAAACCAAAAAAATTAAATAACGAAACTTTCTACTTTTGGTATAAAAATCAGGATGTGAATAAAACCCAGGGAGGTTACGTTGGCAAATTGCTAGACGGACCATTTACAGCAATAAATAAAAGTAATGATTTGCTATCCCAGGGCCGCTTCGAAGATGGCGTAAAAGTTGACGAATGGAAGTTCTGGGATAGAGAAGGAAACCTCTACTCTTTACTTAATTACAAAAAAGGTCAGTTAAATGGCAAGCAATTCATTTATCATAAAAACAACCAGGTAAAGATCAAATCCAATTATCGTAACGGGGTTAAAAATGGAAAAGAGCTGGTTTACGATCAAAAGGGAAGGCTGGTATTAGAAACCAGGTACAAAAATGGATTAAAACACGGTAAGGAAATACTTTACCAGGGAGATGAAAAAATCATCAAAAAGTATAAAAAGGGGCAATTAGTCAATGAAGATTAAGTCATCCGTACTTAAGATTTCTATTATTTTTTTCCTGCTGATCACTATTTTAATCTCCTTTTTTATTTCATTAACCTTCTTACAAAAGAAGATTTTTATCAACTATAAGGAAAGATCAAATCTGATCAGAACCAATCTCAATAATATAACTGCAACAGAAAGTATTGATTTTGGATCAGGGGTGAATAATTCTATTAATGTCGAGAACAACTATCTTGATTATGGATTATTTAAAGTCCATAAAACTTTTTCAAAAGGCACTAACAATCAGTTAGAATCTTTTGCTTTAAAAGGTAATATCAATCTTGACACAACACTTTATGTTCCTTTTTATAAATCGTCGATCACAATTGAAAATTCATATTTGGAAGGAGATGTATTCATTTCAAAATATGGGTTTTCGTACATTGGAAAAACTTCAAACATTAATAAATCTTTAGTCCCCAAGGAAAGTGGTAGAGAAATTATCTGGTCTGTAAAGTTTAAAACACCTGTTGCAGATTCGACCTCTGCAATGAAATCAGATTCGGTATTTAATTCTTTTTCCAATAAGACGCTAAGGCTATACCAGAATGGAGCTATAAGAGGATTATATCATGGCAATATCATTATAGAAGGGGATCATTTAATTCTAGATCAAAATTCTTCATTAAATGATTGTATTCTTATAGCTAACAAAGTTACTGTAAAGTCTGGTTTTGAAGGAAGTGTCCAAATTAATTCCGATGAAGTGACTTTAGAAGGAGGTTCAAATTTATTGTTTCCCTCCTCGATTTATCAAAATGTAGATGCAGTAAATAAATTATACATAAACACGGGAAGTTATTTTTCTGGTGTAATTGTTTCTAACTCCAGCACTGGTGTGATTATCGTTCATGACAATGCCCGGATTGAAGGAAAATTACATAGCAATAATAAACTGTTGTGCTCCGGAACTATAAATGGCAGTGTTTACAGTAGACATTTAGGTAAGTTGGTGGGTAAAGATACCGTTCTAAATTCCATAAAAAACGGGGTAATAAAATCTTTACCTCAAAACCACCCTTTAAGATTAGCTAATAACTCAGAAGCATTATTAAAATGGGTAAAGTAAAATCTTCAACCATAACGGAGGCTGTAGTAGCAGTATTGATAATTACAATTATCTTTTCGTTTACCGGAAGGATAATCATTAATAGCATTTATGGATTTTCGTATAGGGAGTTAAACCAGAATTTGCGTAATCAGAAAATTAATTACCGCTATATAGAAGACAGATCATCTCATTTGGAATTGCTTGATTCAATCAAAAATGAGAATGTTGCTGTAGAGTTAAATGGCAACCGAATTGAAATTAAATCCGAAAATAATGAATACTTTATTCAAAAATAAGGTTCCGTCATTTACAATTTTCGAAACGATTATCGCTTTACTTTTAGCTACGATCGTGGTAAGCATGATTTATATCACATACAGACTAACGATCAATGAAATTGGAAGGGTCAAAAATGTAATCAGTAACAATATCGACATTACCAAAACCAATTATTTGATTGAAAAGGAAGTCTTCGATTGCGATCAGATTGAAGCAGCGGGAAACAGGCTGAACTTTTATGATAATAACATTTTAACAAGTTCGATTGATTTTAATAGTAACCTGATTATCCTATCTAAAAATAACCTATCTGATACATTGTTAATGGCAGATAACATACATCTGAATTTAGGATTTCATCCCAGTGCTAATAATTTATTAAACAGGCTATCGGTAAAGCTCAACAAGGGCAATCAGGATATGGAACTTTATTTTTATAAAAAGTATGACATAAGCTCATTATTAAATAAGAATGGAAGGCAATAAAATATATTTTAAGCAACCGGAAACTAAAAAGGAAAAGAAGAGAGCCAAGTCAAAATCTTCTGGGAGCAGTAGTATTGAATTTGGTGGAAAAAAATTCAAGGATAAAGACAAAGTAGTTTTCTATAAGGAAATAAGTTCAATGCTGAATGCAGGACTGGATGTTATTTCGGCATTGTCTATTGTCTCTGAAAACGAATTTTCAGATAAGACAAAAAATATCATTACTAAGTTGAATACTGATATTTCGAATGGAGCAAGTATAAACCAGGCATTTTCTGACTCTGAAAGCTTTTCTTCTTACGAGATATTTAATATTAAAATTGGTGAAGAAACCGGTAGAGTAAAACATGTTTTTAAAAAATTAAGCGAGCATTATGAACAAAAGGACAAACAGAAAAAACAATTTATCAATGCAATGATCTATCCCCTTTCAGTAGTTGTGATATCGGTCATTGCGGTGATGTTTATGATGATTTTTATTGTCCCGATGTTTAAGGAAGTATTTGGAAGAACTAACGCTGACTTACCAGAAATAACCGAGGCGATAATTTCTCTATCAAATTTTATCCAGGGCAACTTTGTCTATATAATCGGGCTATCCTTAATATTATTTTTACTGGTGTTTATTAATAGGAAAAAAACTGGCTTCCGAAAAGTGACTTCTTCTATCCTATTAAAAATCCCGGTTATTAAAAATGTTATCAAATCTTATTATTTAAACCGGTTATGTGCCTCTTTTTCTATTTTGATCTCATCAAATATAGATTTGGTCAGGTCAATTGACTTTTGCAGCAAAATGATTGGTTTTTATCCGCTGGAAGAATCCCTCAGGCAAATGAAAAGTGAAATTTTAAAGGGTGATTCTCTACACAATACCCTTAACGCAAAAAATAAATTATTTGATAACAAATTCATATCGTTTATTAAGATTGGAGAAGAGACCAACCAGCTTGACTTAATGTTTGAAGAGCTTTCCAATCAGTATGCTGATGAATTAGAACATCGGGTTTCTGTATTAAACAAGGTTATCGAGCCCGTTATTATAATTTTTCTAGGTGGATTTGTTGGGCTCATCCTTGTAGCGATGTATTTACCAATGTTTGAAATTTCTACCCAAATGGGATTTTGATTAAAATCGAGGAGGCATTGGTGTTTTTTTGAGGCAGAATTATAGGAATTCAGACTTTAAAATTATCTATTTGTTACAGGCACTGCCCAACACTCTCATCGTCATATCGAACGGTGTTCATTTTTAAAGTCGAGAATCAATTCAGGATTAAAATTCCAAAGGGTTATTAGCTCCATCGATTATGTAAGAGAGATATCTGCCTGTAATAAGCAGTCCTTACCTAATCTGCTTAACCTTTCATGCCACACATTTCTCACATGCTGACTTCGCTCTCGCTTATCAGTAAATACGTTCAAAATGACGGTAATTTGGAGTTGGATGTTTTTTTGAGGCAGAATTATAAGAATTCAGATTTTGAAATAATCTTTCTGTTCAAGGTACTGCCCAACACTCTTATCGTCATATCGAACGCTGTTCATTATCAAATTCGAGAATCAATTCAGGGTTAAAAGACCAAAAGATTATTAGCTCCATCGATTATTCTTCTGTGATTTAATTCTAAGTGTTCAAGATATTCCTCAATTTGACCAGTTTCGGGAAAATTTACTAGGCTCTCGGCTTTATCAAATAAAAGCGTCTTTATCTTTTTTATCTTACCAGGAGGAAGTTCTTGTTTTTCCTTTAAAAATCGCAGGGACTCTTCTAAGCTAACAAGAGACTGATTGGTATAAATTACCTTCATAAATCTAGCTTGTCATCTAATTTATCCTCCATTTCTTTTCTACTCATTACATTGCCTTCCTCAATATCCTTTTCCGACTTCAAAGCTCTGTTGGTAAATTTCTCTTTTAAAATGGGGTCTAAGCTTGATTTACTAAGCAAAGTCCTAATAGCTTCAAGAATATGAATGTCATTTTCTTGTTCTATTAGTTTTCGTAACTCTTTTTTAATCTCTAATACTTTCATATCCATTATAAAAATAACGATTTAATTGGATATAGAGTTCATAGCTAAATTAATTTTCCCCGATTTGATTATTTTGTACAGAGTAAAATAAATGCTTGAAAAGCATAATTAAAACTCAGGTTATATTTCTGGAACTTCAATTTTTACATTTTCATAATCCTGGCAATCGTTATTTAACCTGTAAATGCTGGTTCAAAATGCCCGGGATACAATCCCTGCTTTTCTTTAAAAGTTTGAGGTTGTCCTGCGGAACACTCCAAACAGCGTTTTAATGGAGGCAGATTTTAAACAGGATCCTCCCCAACTCGTTGCCGGATAGCCTCTGCTACAAGGTTATTTAATGAAGTTTTCATTTCGATAGCCATTAATGCCGCTTTTTGGTGAAGACTTGAAGATATACGAACATTAAAGCTTCCCTTGAAAGGCCGTTCCGGAGAAATTCCTTTTAACTTACAATCGGAAAAATATTCCTCAATTGATTCTTTAAAATCGTTCTCTAATTGCTTTCCTGTTTCACCTTCATAAGAAATAAGGCCTTTTATGCCGAGGACTTTCCCAAACAATAGATTGTCTTCAGGACTATATTCAATGCTTCCGGTATATCCTTTATAATTTAAATATTTCATAACCCTAATACCTCCTTTATCTGGCTCATCTGGTATTTTTTCATTATTCCGCTCGGGTGAGGTTTATGCAAAATAATTGGAATACCCTCTTCATTTTCAAATTTCACTCTTGATCCAAATGTTTTTCCTTTCTTAACTTCTTTAAATCCAAAGTAACTTAATAAGATCACCATCTCCTTATAATGAAAATCTGATGGTTTTGTAAGAAACCGTCGAATCAGTTTCTCCTTTTTAGACATAACTCAAAGTAACTATATTTAGTTGCAAATTCAAATAAAAAATTCATCATACGATGAATTGCAAATTAAGGTCAGTTCTAATTTTTTGAAAGGAATAAACGTTCTACTTGAATAG